>CALJLD010000058.1 GCA_937982665.1 uncultured Planctomycetales bacterium | reverse complement strand
GTTGAGCCGGCGGGCATTTAGCGTGTGCGCGGATTGCGGTAGACTCTGCAGACACGGACGGGTTGAATTCCGTGCGAGCCGATATTCTCTCCCGCCCCAACGCAGGGCGTCAACTGCCGCAGGTGCGTTCCGCAACACTTCTTCGCACATATGACAAACAACACGCCCACCGCCGCGGATTACGCAGCTCGCGCCAAGACTAAGATTGTCGCCACGCTGGGTCCGGCGTCTCGCGGTCTGGAGTGCATCACCGCGTTGGTCAAAGCCGGCGTTGACGTCTTTCGAATTAACACCGCACACGGCAAAGTTGCCGACTACGAACAGCACCTGGCTGATATCGCGGCCGCTTGTGAGGAAACTCGCCAAACGGTTGCCGTGCTTGTCGACCTGGCCGGCCCCAAAATCCGCCTGCTGGAACTGCCAGGCGGATCGATCGATTGCCAGGCAGGGCAGACCTTTCGCTTTGTTCGCGGCGATGGTCCGAGCACCGCCACCGAATTGGCGACAACTTTGCCGACTCTGGTTGATGACTTGCAACCGGGCGACCGCATCATGCTCGCTGATGGCGCGGTCAGCATGAAGGTGGAGAGCACGACAGAGTCGTATGCGGAATGCAGCGTGATTCAGCCGGGCGTGATTCGCAGTCGGCAAGGTGTCAATCTGCCTGGCGTCAAACTGCGCGTACCGGCGATGACCGAACGCGATCGCGAGTTTGCAATCTGGGCGGCCAAGCAAACGGTGGACTATGTGAGCTTGAGCTTTGTTCGTAAAGCCGCGGAGGTGATTGATCTTTCCAACTTGCTGATCGCCAACGGATCGGAAGCCCGAGTTTGCGCGAAGATCGAAAAGCCTGAGGCCTTGGAAAACCTGGACGAGATTGTGGATGCTTCCGGCGCTGTGATGGTGGCGCGGGGCGATTTGGGCGTTGAGACCGATCTGGCCGAAATGGCCGCCGTGCAAAAGAAGATCATCTCCGTTTGCAACCAACGCCAAACACCTGTGATTGTCGCGACGCAGATGTTGGACTCGATGCAGCATAGCCGCTACCCAACACGCGCCGAAGCGACGGATGTGACCAATGCCATTTTGGATGGGGCCGACGCCTGCATGTTGTCTGGCGAAACGGCCGTTGGCGAGTATCCTGTCGAATCGGTTGCCATGATGGAGCGAATTGCGCTCTCCGCTGAAAAGTTGCTGGGAACTCGCCGCATGTCGCGAGACTCCGCTGGAGAACGGCGGCCGCCCGGATTGCACCCCATGACTCAAGCGGTGGTGCATGGCGCCGGCGAAATTGTCCGTGGTGTTGATGCGCGATTGGTCGTCACGGCCAGCCATTCCGGAGCGACGGCCTTGGCATTGTCCAACTTGCGATTGAACGTGCCCATTCTGGGTGTGAGTGATCGCGAAGATACCGTGAGACGGATGAATCTGTATTGGGGCGTTCGTCCGATGTCCGACGTGCCGGTTGATTCCATGTTGGAGTTGGGCCGACGCGTGGCCGCATGGGGCAAAGAGTGCGGAACGTTGAGCAGAGGTGACCATATCGTTCTCGTCCGCGGCACGCACTTTGGCACGGACGTCCATAACACGCTGGTTGTTCACGAAGTTGCCTAAGTTGAGTTCGCGTCGATCATGAGCGCGGACGTGATTCGCGCGAATGCGGAAATCCAGAGACCGACTTTGTGCGCCGATCGCACCATCCTGGGCTCGGCCGCAGATTTCGCCGCAACTTGGTTGGCGATCATACAAAGCGATCGCCACGCTGGTTTCGGCACAAATGGCCGCCCCGTATGATGGCGCAACACACACCACCGCTCCTTTCTTACAGGCCGATTCATGCCCCAACGAACTTCCTACAAGCACGGCGAATTCTCCTGGGTTGACCTGAACGCCCACGATATGGATGCCGCCGGCAAGTTTTATGGTGACCTCTTCGGTTGGAAGACGGTCATGATGGACACACAGGGCGGCCCGCCATACGCCCAATTCGAGCAGGGCGATCTGGTGATCGGCGGACTGGGCCAGATGAGCGATGAAATGAAGGCTCAAGGCATTCCGCCACTGTGGAACAACTACGTGAATGTTGATGATGCGGAGGCCACCGCCAGCAAAGCTCAACAGTTGGGCGGTCAGGTGATTGTCCCAGTCATGCAAGTGATGGATGCAGGCTGGTTGGCATACCTGCAAGACCCCACTGGCGCGGTCTTCGCCATCTGGCAAAAGAACCATAGCGCTGGCGCAACAATCCGCAACGAACCGAATGCCTTCGGCTGGAACGAGTTGGCGACACGCGACATCGAAGCCGCGAAGACCTTTTACGGCGAACTCTTCGGTTGGGAGTTTGAAGAGAACACAATGTCGCCAGCGAAATACTACATTTGCAATGTGGACGGCGAGAACGCCGGAGGGCTGATGGAAATGACGGAAGAATGGGGCGAGATTCCGCCGCATTGGTCCGTCTATTTTTGTGTTGCGGACGCTACGGCCACCGCCAACAAACTGACCGAGTTGGGCGGTACGGTTCGCGTTCCTCCGTTTGATACGCATGTGGGACAAATTGCCATCTTGGCCGATGCCCAAGGCGCGGGATTCAACATTATTCAATTGAAAGAGCCGGCCTAGCTGCCGTTGCAAATCCGTAGAATCTCTCTCTGCTTGTGCATCCATACGGTGATGCCGTGCGAAAGGAATGAGACGCCGCTTGCCGCTGCGCGCCGTTGTGGCAGGAAGTTGATGCACGCAAATCCCACACCGCAGGACCGAAGGATGCCGAACATGCTCAATCGATTGAAATGGACTTGGCCACTTTGCCAACTCAACCGCGCCATGGCGATGGTGGCGATTGCTGCCACTTTGAGTTTGCCAGCTTATGCCCAAGACGAGACCGATTGGGCGCAATGGCGCGGGCCAACACGGGATGGCCAAATGTCGGCAAACTCGCCCGCCTGGCCGGGGAGTTTCGCAGGATTGAAAGAATCTTGGCGCGTTACCCTCAGCCCCAGCTATTCCGGCCCGGTTGTTTCCGGAGATCGCGTCTTCACCACGGAAACGATCGATGAGCAATTTGAAGCTGTGCGCGCCTTTGATCGTCGGACCGGTGAAGAACTTTGGTCGACAAAGTGGGAAGGCGCGATGACGGTCCCGTTCTTCGCAAAGGAAAACGGCGACTGGATCCGTTCCACGCCAGCAATCGATGGGGACCGTCTGTATGTGGGCGGGATGCGTGATGTCCTGGTCTGCCTGAATGCGGAGACCGGCAAGACCATTTGGCAATTGGATTTCGTTGAGCAGTTTGCCGCGCCGCTGCCTTCGTTCGGGCTCGTTTGTTCGCCCTTGGTTGACGGAGACGCCGTTTACGTACAAGCCGGCGCTTCGGTCTTTAAGCTCAACAAGCTTACCGGAGAAGTCATCTGGCGCTCCCTGCAAGATGAAGGTGGCATGAACGGCAGTGCTTTCTCGTCGCCGATCATTGCGGAAATTGGCGGTCAGCGCCAATTGGTTGTGCAAACGCGTACGACGCTTGCTGGGCTGACTTTGGAAGAAGGTGAGGAACTGTGGTCGCAGCAGATCACCGCATTCCAAGGAATGAATATTCTCACGCCAACCGTTTTTGATGGCGGCGTTTTCACAAGCGCTTACGGTAGCAAGAGCGAATTCTACTCGCTGACCAAACCTGAGCAGGGCGATTGGGCCGTGGATTTGAAGTGGGAAAACAAGACACAAGGCTACATGTCCTCGCCCGTAGTGGTGGGCGACCACGCCTATATGCACTTGCGAAACGAACGCGTGACTTGCATCAATCTCACCAGCGGCGAATCCACTTGGACAACGCAACCCTTTGGCAAGTACTGGAGCATGGTCGCCCAAGGAGATCGGATTCTGGCTTTGGACGCCAGCGGGGAACTGCTGTTGCTTCAGGCGAACCCGGAAGAGTTCACATTGCTTGACCGCAAACAAGTCAGCGAGGAATCGACTTGGGCCCACGTTGCCGTCAGCGGCAAGCAGATCTTTGTCCGTAGCTTGACGGAGTTGATCGCCTTTTCCTGGGAAGATGAAGAGTAACGCCGCCAATTGCCGAATTTGGCGGCGTGGCGGTAGAGCATTGAGAAATTCGCGATTGCGATTTCGGCACATTCTCGCATGATGGAGGAAGTTGGTGCTCCATCGTGTGATTGGTCGATTCCCATGCTCTCCGTTAATGACGACATCCAGATTCCGCTGCGCGATTTGAACTTTTCGTTTGTCCGCAGTTCTGGTCCGGGCGGGCAGAACGTCAACAAAGTAGCCACCAAGGCGGTCATGCATTGGGATGTGACTGGCTCGGAGCACATGCCGGAAGCTGTTCGCGAGCGGTTTTTGAAGACGCATGCGCGAAGGATTAACAAAGAAGGGCAGTTGGTGCTGTCCAGCCAGCGATTCCGCGATCAAGGACGAAATGTCGGCGACTGCTTGGCCAAGCTTCGCGACTTGATCTTGGCCGTTGCTACGGTTCCCAAGCCGCGCAAGAAGTCCAAACCATCTCGCGCGGCGAAAGCCCGCCGCTTGCAGCAAAAGCGTCAACAATCGGAGAAAAAGCAGCGTCGCAAAGCGGTGAAATGGAAGTCCGAATAGGCGACGGTTGACGCTTCCCGTTCGGCGGGTTCTGATTGGCGGATGCATCGTCCCACCATTGGTATCATCGCAATCCTGCTGTTTGTGACGGCAGCCTGCTTGTTTCCATACGCCTCCGACGGCACAAGCGCTGTGCAGGCGTTGTTCGCCGCATGTATCAAAGTGGGCATCTTGATGGCGGTGGTCTGGCTGGCCCACCCGCACCTGTCCGGGTTTCCCTGGTGGCTGCTGGCCATCATTGGCGCGGTGGTTGCGATGTTGCTCATTGTCCGCCAGCCCAGGACCACACTTGTGGTTTTGTTTGTTGTGTTGGTTGTGCTGCGCGTGCGGAACTTTCTGGCTCGGGCTCCCAAGAGTGAGTCCTAGCGGGCGGAAATGTCCACGTTGGGGCGAAAAAACCGTGCGATTTCTTTCAGAATCGCGCAGAGTTGGAAGCTGGAAATTGCCCCCGGCGGGTTCGTCGGAATAGAATAGAAGCAGCCAGCGACATGCCGCGGTTAATCCAAAACATGTTGCGGCCAAACCAAGTGTTGAAGTCAGGGGCGATTCGTCGTCGGCCGGGCCGGTCAAATCCTGTTGCGACAAAAGCTCCACCGCATTCGAGTGACTATCATGGAAAACGAATTCGCCAGCTCGGGCACGACTTCGACGGAAACCCGCCCCATTCGCCTTGTCATTGCTGATGACCACGAAGTGATTCGTTCCGGTCTGGTCAGCCTGATGAAAGGCACCGAGATTGAGATCGTCGCTCAGGCGAGTTCCGGCAAAGAGGTCATTGAGCGGGTTGCTGAAACCAATCCGGACGTGGTTTTGCTGGACATCCGCATGGCCGAGGGCGACGGACTCCAGGCGCTGGAGCAGATTCGTTCCACGCATCCGAATTTGCCTGTGCTGATTCTCTCGACGTATGACAATCCCACTTATGTCGCCCGCGCCGTGGCGTTGGACGCTTCCGGCTATTTGCTCAAAGGTGCTGGGCGAGAGCCGTTGCTGACAGCCATTCGGCAAGCCGCTGCTGGCGAATCCGCCTGGCGACAAGAAGAGCTGCGACGTGTCTCCCGCGTGGCCGGCGGACCAGCCATGGCCGCTGATGTGGAAGTCGCTTTGACCAAGCGAGAGTCGGAAGTGTTGCGGCAACTGGCCTTCGGCCTGTCCAACAAAGAAATCGCCCGACGCTTGGGGATCTCGTACGAGACGGTCAAAGAACACGTCCAGCACATTCTCCGCAAGGTGGGCGTCGCTGACCGGACCCAGGCGGCCGTTTGGGCTGTCCGCAAGGGTCTCGTTTAGACGCATCTCGCGATCGGTGGCGAAATCCCTTCGGTCAGGAAACGGCTGATTTCGATCGTTGGGCCGTGGCCATCGGCCGCCAAATCTGCGGGTTTCACTGGCACTTTGGGCGAATGTTTGCCAAAATAGGAGCTTGGGTACTGCCGCCGGTGCCTGGAGTGCATTCGCTGGTGCTCGGTGGCCAAGTCCTGGTGAAGCAGGGGCGCTTGACCGGTCATTTCTCGAGGTTTTCATGTCTCCTTGCCCCAGATCCACGACCGCCTTTCAAGCAAGACGCGCTCATCCGCGCGCTGCGTTCACGCTGACGGAACTTCTGGTTGTTGTCACCATCATTGGCTTGCTGGTGGCACTGGTCTTGCCTGCCATCGGTGCGGCTCGCGAATCCGCGAGACGAGCCGACTGTGCCGAGAAGATGCACCAGCTTGCGCTGCATATCGAGGCATTCGAAGGCAGCAAGAATCGCTACCCCGGCTGGATGGAATATCCAGTGCCTGTCCGAGACCCGGGAACCGGCGCGGACTATGGATTCTCTTGGGCGACCGGTTGGATTCCGCAACTGCTCACGCAATTGGATCGGCAGGATTTGAACGCCATTGATACGACCGTGGTGAATTGGCGTCGACCACAATTGGGCGCGCTCAACGCCGCGGGGTTCCCCGCAACTGTGAGCGTGGGACAAGCGTTGGTGGACCTCAACAGGCAACTTTGTTGTCCTTCTGATCCGGCCAAGAGCAACTTTTATTTCACGCCCGGCGGCGGCGTCTTTCCGCCTGACACTGACGCGAACCAGCCGCTGACCAGCTATGTAGTCAATTGTGGCCGCCCAGACGCTGGCGGAAGTCCGCAGATTCCCGCGGATTGGAAAGCCAACGCCGTGTTCCTCAACATGCGTCCCAACAATTTGAACTTCGCCACGTCGTTTGTTGATGGGCAAACGAAGAACTACATCAGCACGAATGATGGCTTGAACCGCACGCTGATGCTGTCCGAAAGCCTGGCATTGGTTACGTGGTCGCAGTTGCCGGTTCCCGTGGAAGCCAGCACCGGGTTTCTTTTCGGTGATACGGTCCCCGCTACGCCGATCTTTGAAACTCCGTCGCATCCCAGCAGCAACCACAATAACGGCGTTAATGTGGTCTTCGCCGGCGGCAACTTTGATTTCATCAACAAGAACATTGACTACGCCGTCTACACCTGGTTGATGACGCCCAATGGCGCCAACGCCAAAGACCCTGGTACCGTGAATCCTTCCAACGCCATGATCACGGGGCAAGGCAAGTTGGATCAGGATCTGTGGACGTACTGATCCATCCGGATTGGTTGAGACTTTTGAAGCTGAGTTGCTCATTGCTTTGACGCTGGGCGATCGTGCGCGCATAGCGGACGTTGGAAGGCACCAACAAATCGCCACGAAGTGTTGAGTCAAGCTGGCAGAAGTTGGACAATAGCCATTTTCCGGCAACTTCCTGAGCTTCCGCCCAACCGCGTCATGGCTTTGCGGATCACTTTGCGGCTCGGTCTCATTGCGCTGACCCTCATCGCGTTGACCCACGGCATTCTGTCCGTGGCGGTCGCTGCGAGCGATGATGGTGTTGCCGATGGTGATTGTGCAACTTCGTCCGCTCAGGCTCAGCAGATTGTTGAACTGATCGCCCAGTTGTCGCACGCGAACTTTGGTGAGCGCGAGCACGCGGATGCCAAGTTGCGAACGTCGGGAAGGGAAGCCGTCGCACATCTGCAAGAGTTGGTCGGCGGGCGAGACCTGGATGCGTCCGTGCGGGCCGTGGGCATTCTCAAAGCCCTGGCGCTTTCGCCGGATGCCGAATGTGCGAATGCCCGGTGGCGGCTTTGGGCGAGCTGGTCTCGCACCGCAGGTCGTCTTTGTCGCATCGTGCGGCCGAAGCCCTGCGAGGGGTCCGCCGACTGCTTGTCGATTGGGTGCTTCGCCACGAAGGCACCGTGACAGTTGACGGCCAGGTCTATTCGGCCAATGGTCATGAGTTGGCTCTTGCCAGTTGGAAGATTCCCTTCGGGGAGTTTCGTGTCGAAAGCGTAACGCTGGTTGGCGCAGAGTTCTCCGAGAAGAACGCATTGCGCTTTCTTGCTCAGCACGGACGACAGATCCATCATCTTGATCTTTCCAGCGCCAAGCTGACTGACGATGACTTGCAACACCTTTCTGCTTTGCGGGAATTGCGAACGTTGAACCTCTCAGGCACGCGGGTTTCTGATGCTGGCTTGCGGCACTTGGAATCGCTGGAGTCACTGGAACGGATTGACTTGTCTTCGACGCAAGTTGGCGATGCAACCATCGCCGCGCTGCAAGGCAACATTGGGCTTATGGAGTTGAACCTTTCCGGAACGCAGGTTACCGCGGACGCTTTGCCGGACATTGCCGCGTTTTCTCGCCTGCGGCGATTGGAGTTGGTTGGCACACGTGTGATGGCACCAGACCTCAGTCCTTTCAGCCAATTGAACGAGTTGCAGTTCCTGTGGTTGGGCAATCTGAAGATCGATGATGAGAACATTCGGCAGTTGGGCGCGTTACCGAGCCTGCTGGATCTGGGCTTGTACGGAGCCAGTCTCAGTGATGCTGGCGTGCGGGACATTGCGGAACAGTTCCCGAACTTGCAAGCCTTGTGGTTGGGTTCCAATCCTGTCGGGGATGCCGGCGTGAAGCAGTTGTCCAGGCTGCGCGATCTGATGCAACTGCAACTCTCGCGGACTGCAATCACTGACGATTGCCTTGGCGAGTTGGCGAAGTTACGGCGGCTGAGAACGCTGGCCATCCGCGGCACCGACATCTCGGCCGGGGCAATCGAGCAGTTGGAGAATCGGCTGCCGGGGTTGGAAGTTGACCGCTGATTTGTGTTTTGGCCGTGTTTTTCGCTGTGTTCGGCCGGTTTTCGTGCGAAGATGATCTCGTTTGAAAGCATTTCTGTTGCGTTGGAAACTTTTTCTGACGCGGCCGAAATGTTTTCCCACGCGTTGGAAACCTTTTCCAACGCGAGCGAAATGTTTTTCCACGCGGCTAAAACCGTTTCCGACGCGACCGGAAAATTCCCCGAGTTGAATGGTACCTGGCTCGATAGCCTGGTCTTGGCCGAATAAGTTGTGTGAGCCATAGCTGTCTTGCCCCTATCCTGTGGATTGCCTGCGCCGTTTGTGTGCAGTCTGCCCGAAACTCCGCGGCCATCGCCCGAGTCAACATGCGCCGCCGATGCTTCTCGGCTGATGGCACATGTTTTGCGCGAGAGAGGTTTTCCCCTCAGTAACAAATAACAACTCCGGACGGCTCAATTTGCACGCGGAGAGAAGTTTTTCTCGGAAATTTCCGTGGCCGCAAATAGCTTCCGAACAGAAACGATTACCGGGCGAAAGCAAAATCTGCCCTGGGCGAAGCGGCTGGCGGAGATGGAATCACCTATGCGAAACGATTATCTGGCGATGCTGCCTTACTAGATGAAGCGGTCAGGCGATAACCGCTCGAACGTTGTCTTGGCGAAGTTCCGGGGCTTCCCTCGCTTACGCTAAGTCCAGCCTCCGGCCAGCCGCTGCTCAAGCCTCCGGCCACCCGCTGCTCAGGCGTGAAGCGGCCCTAGACAATGATCGAGGTCAGATCCTGGAACTGCGGATCATCGCGCAGCGGATCGAAGTCGTCTTCGTCCGGGATGAGGTCCAGGAAGTTGCGGTCCAGTTCCAGCGATCGTGCGAGGCTGGCGAGTGCCAGTTGCCGCTCGTGAGTCAGCGAGTAGTAGCAGGCCAGGTTGTAGTGCAACAACGCGTTGGAGGGTTCAACTTCCAGGGCGCTTTGCAGCGACTCAATCGCCAGGTGCAGGCGGTTTGTCCGCTTTTGGCACCACGCCAGACACACCCAAGCGCCAATGTTGCTGGGCGAGAGTTCGGTCGCTTCGTTCAGACAGGGAATGGCCTCTTCATGCCGTTTGAGATCACGCAGGGCCATGCCGCGCAAATACATCAACAGGCCGCGGAATGTGCCAGGCTCGCTGACTTGCTCCAGGCTTCGCAACGCGTGTTCAGGCATCTGCAATTCCAGATAGCCTTCGGCTTCGCGAAGGTCTCTCTGAATCTGGATGCGATGAGCACGGTTCACTGCAAGTTCTCTCGCTTAATATTCCCCAGCTCTAAACTGCATTGTGGAACTTCATTGTGGCGAAAATCGCCCAACACATTGCATTGTAGTCAGCGAGGCAAGCTCACAAAGGCGCTGCCGGGCCAAAATGGGTGAATTTCCCCAATCGGTATCGCTCTGGGCGGGCTGATCGGATTCTTGAAACGAGGTGGACAAGTTGCTGCGCGCAAAAAAATCCGGCGCGATTGCGCCGGATTTGATGTTTGCTTCAAGCTGTTTTGTCGTTGGTCAGTCTCAAGCACCGTTTTCGAAGAACTCTCGATAGCTATCGACCAACGTCATCTTCGGCGGCGAAACTTTGAGGATCGGCGCAATGTCATCAAAGTCCGTATCCACCTGCGAGAGCAGTTCCGGGACGTCAACGCCATCAGGAATGGCCAGGCGACAGAACTCGTCCATTTGCCCGCATTCAGCCCAACTTTCGTCATGGCTGGCCGGGAGCAGTGCCGAGAAGGCAACGGCCGTCTCGTTGGGGAACTGCAGAGCCTGAGCGGCCAATTCCGAGGCTTGCGTGTGGCGCTCGATCAATCCTGCGATCGTTTCCGGCAAGCTCCACTCGCGGCACATGCAAGCAGCGACTTCCGCGTGCGAGTAACCAAACTTGTCACGTTCCAAGTCGCTGAGGCGTTGCTTGCCATTGCTGCGACCTTCAAAAAGTTGGGCGTATTCCGTGGGGTATTGTTTGGCGAGCAGCGGGACCGCCATGTCTTGCAGCAACGCGGCGGCAAACGGCTCTTCCGCTTCTTTGGATTGGAGTCGCACGGCAAATGTCTTGGCGAACAACGCACGTCGCAGCGAATCTTGCCACAAGCAACGCAAATCGAACGCGCCGCAGGACGGATTGGGCATCAAGCTGAACACCGCGCTCCACAGCGCGAAGTTCTTGATGGTTCGCATGCCTACCAGCGTGATTGCTTGACGAACGCTGGAAATTTCGCGCGAGAAGCCGAAGTACGACGAATTAACGAACTTCAAAACCTGGCTGGTGAGCCCGGGATCGGCTTCAATCGGTACGGCAAATTCGGCGGGGCCGACGTTGGGATCTTTGGACAACTGCAACAGGTTGATCGCGCTTTGCGGCAGAGCCGGCAGCTGACCACCCTTTAAAACTTCATCCAACTTAAGCGCTTCGATTGCGTTGCCCATCGTGGGAATCCTTATCTCGCGAACGGAAGTTTAGGTGCTGGACAAAATTAGCTCACGGTTTGCCGTGCGGCAAAAAAACATGCGAGCACATTGTCCGCGGCTGCCGTGTTGCGTTTTGGCAACACGGGGCGGGAGAATTCGTTGCGTTGCGGCAGCAATTGGGACCAGGCGAGCATAGGGACGCCGCACGATCTCCGTTTCGCAAAGTCTTTGCGAACAGACACTTACCGCGGAAATCACAGGCAGTGCTGCTGTTCTGGCGGCAGCGGTGTGCGGCTTGCGATTGATGGTTGGCGTTACCAACTCACAGATCTGGCTCGCTCCGCGGGCATGTGAGTTCAAATGCGTCACATGTCTTTTCGTACCGCCACCTCCCATGCGAACCCTGTCACTTCTCTTCGCGATAGCCGCCTGCTGCGTCTTGCTTGGCGTGGGCGTTGTGCCCGTACCGCCGGGCGAAGCCGCAGAACCGGACTATCCGTGGCGACGGACCGCGGACGGTTGGGAACAGGCTACGTGGTTGCCCAAGGAATTGCCCGCAGGCGCGGAAAAAACGGCGGTAGTTGATAATCCTTCCCCAGCGCCCCACCCGTTGTTGCTGGTTGCTCTGCAAGTAATGGCGATTGCCTTCGCTACTGTGGCAGAATGGCCGGATTCCCGTCGGAAGTCAGCTCGTGACCGCGCGTGACACGAGTGCGGCGGGGGAAATTGTCCAGCGGCAACAATCGAAGCCAGATTAAGGGCGCGGTACGCTTTTCGCGCCAAAATGGCCGCTGACGTCTACAATGGGAAGCATGAAAAAACTTGCTTACATGCTGGGCCTGGTGGGCATCTTCACGGCAAGCACGTTGGTGGCGGCTGTTACCGCTGGAGATTTCGCGCTCACAGGTGCGGAACGTGAAGGCGAATTCGTCGCGCAACAAGACGCGGCGGAAAAGAGCATTACTGACGCGGTGGCTGAGGCCCGGGCGGAGTTTGAGGAAAAAATCAGGGAGCGAGTCCAATTCAGCCGCGAACGCAAGTTGCCGGAGCCCCTTGCCGAGATCTTGCTGCGTTGGCCGCATCGGCCGGAAGCCCGCCTGAACTACATCTTCCTGCCAGATTCCAAACGCGATGCTGCTGGTCATGGGTTTCCGCCTCGACCGGATGGCGACCAATATGACGAATACCTCTACAACGGTTGGGCCGCGGGATTCCTGAGTGTGCGACAACAGCATGCTCACGCGTTGTTTCAGCTGGCTGCCGACGCGGCGGATGAGGGCAACGCCGGCTTGGCGCTGAGCCTGGCCAATCAAGCTTTGCGCGAAGACCCTGACAGCGAAACCTCGCGACAGTTCTTTGGATATAAGCGACACGAAAACCAGTGGCTGACTGATTATGAGATCGCCAAGTCCAAAGCCGGGGAGGTTTGGGATGACCGCTTTGGCTGGCTGCCTGCGGAGGACTTGCCTCGCTATGAAGCCGGCGAACGCAAGAACCGGTCGCGGTGGGTCAGCGCCGAGCGGGATGCGGTTTTGCACCAAAGCCTGGACCTGGGTTGGCGGATTGAGACCGAGCACTTTTTGATTACGACCAATCACAGCCTGGAGGCAGGCGCGGCGTTGGGAAAACGGTTGGAGTTGTTGTATCAGGCCTGGCGGATTGTCTTTGCTGACTATTATCTTTCCGCATCACAACTCAAAGGCGCCTTCACGCGCGTCGCACTTCCCAATCCGCGGCAGAAGTTTCGCGTGAACTATTTTGCCAGCGAGGATGAGTTTCGCTCCGCGCTTGCGCGAGAGTTACCGCAAAACGCACAAACAACGGGCGTTTATCTCTCAGCGCGAAAGACTTCGTTCTTTTACCACGCCGAGCCGGAAGATCATGCCACACAGTTCCACGAAGTCACGCATCAGCTCTTTCAAGAAGCTGGCGGCCGCGCGCAACTCGAGCCAGGCAGGGACAACAATTTCTGGCTGGTCGAGGCGATCGCGTGCTATATGGAGTCCCTGCAGCTGCATGAACCGCGTGAGCCGTTTGATGTTCCGTATTTGACGACCGGCGGAATTGCCGCTGCCCGCGTTCAGGACGCTCGGTTCTATTTGTTTCGGCAGGATTTTCATGAGCCTCTGGCGGACATGTGCGCTTTGGGGCGGACTGAGTTTCAGCAACACCCGGAGTTGCGCAAGGTCTATGCTCAGGGAGCAGCGGTGGCGGACATGCTGCTGCATGCGGACGATGGCGCTCATCGGCAGCCGACCATCACACTCCTGAAAGGGCTTTATCAAGGTCGGCGGACAAACTTGCCGCCGCTTGCCTATACGGCGCTTGATGAA
This sequence comes from uncultured Planctomycetales bacterium, assembly GCA_937982665.1. Classification (GTDB taxonomy): domain Bacteria; phylum Planctomycetota; class Planctomycetia; order Pirellulales; family S012-138; genus CALJLD01. The sequence continues at coordinate 38,198 of CALJLD010000058.1, read as the reverse complement.
CTTTACGTCGACTTCATGAATGTCAGGGACGCGGACCTGGCGACGCTTTCCGCCGGAGGCGATGTTTCGTACCTGACACTGGGAGGAACGGACGTCACTGACGCGGGGCTAGAACAGCTTGTCTCACTGGAAGGCGTACGGTGGATTGACTTGGCGCAGACAGCCGTCACGGATGAAGGCGTCAAGCACCTGGCAAAACTTCCCGGTCTGGCCGAGCTTGACTTGAGCGCGACGAAGATCAGCGATGCGGCGTTAGACGCCTTGGCGGATGCACCCAATCTCAATAAGTTGACGATTATCGGAACGAACGTAAGTGACGCTGCGGTGAATCGCCTCAAGGCGGTTCGCCGAGGGTTGGAAGTCGTTCGATGATTAATCTTGCTTGAGGTTGATGTTCGTCCCGAGCTTATGAACAAGCACGAACGCGTTATTGTGATCCTGCTGCGGATCATTGGCATCAGTGGCTTGTTCGCCATTCCGGCGATCTTTCTGCCGTACTCGTGGATGAACGCCACGCATGAGTTCCTAGGGCTGGGCGAGTTGCCCAACGCGCCGATCGTGGACTATCTGACGCGGTCGCTTTCGGCTTTCTATGCGGTTGTCGCCTTGCACGCGCTTCTAATTTCCGCTGATGTCCGCAAGTATCGCGCGTTCGTCAAGTTGTGGGCCGTGTTTGCCACTTGTTTTGGCGTGGTGATCCTGGGAGTGGACCTGCATGCAGGTTTGCCGCTGAGTTGGACCTTGAGCGAAGGTCCGCCCACGATCCTGGTGGGCGTATTGCTGTTGTGGCTGCACCGATTCATCCAGGAACCGGCCGCAGCAAACGATTGAAAGCCTGCGGCGTTCGCAAAGATTCGCAACTGATCAAATCAGTTCTTCGATGGGCTTTCCGTCTTGAACCAGGCGAACGGGGCGGCCATCGTCCGTGTGCAGTTCCGTTTGCGGATCAATCCCCAACAGCGTGTAAATGGTTGCGGTGAGATCGGCCGGGGTGATGGGACGATCGGCCGGGCTTTCGGCGACGGCGTCACTTGCGCCAATGACCTGGCCAGCTTGAATGCCACCACCTGCAAAAGCCACGCTGAAGACGCGCGGCCAATGATCGCGACCGCCGGAAGTGTTGAGTTTGGGCGTGCGGCCGAATTCGCCCATCACCACGACGAGCGTTTCTTCCAACATTCCGCGATCGCTCAAGTCATCCAACAGTGCGCCAAGGGCCATGTCGAGATTGGGCACGAGACCAACAGGCACTTTCGCCCCGGTGTAGCCCTCCTTGAGTCGCGTGTACAAGTCTTGATGCGTGTCCCAACCAGTGTTGTTGACGGTCACAATGGGGACACCGCGCTCGACCAGCCGCCGCGCGAGCAGGCAACTCTGACCGATGGTTCTTGGTCCATAAGCCTGGCGCGTCCGTTGATCTTCCTCTTGCAGGTTGAACGCCGCTTTGGCTTCTGGCGAAGTCGCCAACCGAAACGCTTGTTCGAATTGAGGGTCTACGTCCGTATTGGCCGTTTGTTGCTCAACGCCTTGCTGAAAGTTATCAACAGCTGCCAGGAACTCACGGCGACGGTTGAGCCGCGTTGCGGTGACTTCCGGGAAAGCCGAAAGATCACGGACGGAAAAACCCGGTTTGGCCGGATCGCCACCAACCGCAAAGGGCTGCACGGACGTCGGCAAGAATCCGTTGCCGGAGAAGTTGGCTCCGCCGACGCGGAAATGCGGCACGGCGATGTGATCCGGGAAGACTCCGCCGGTGGGCTGCAGGTTGACTTTCACACAGCCAAACGTCGGGTATTCCAAAACCGGCGTCTGCCGGTACCCTCTGAGCATGTAGTGTGGGCCGAAGTTATGTTCGCCCAATGGCGATGTTACGCTGCGGACCACGGCGATCTTGTCCGCACGCTGAGCGCATTGCGGCAGCATCTCGCTGAACACGACACCGGGAAGCCTGGTTTGAGCCGTTTCGAACGGTCCGCGCACTTCCGCCGGGGCATTCGGCTTGGGGTCGAACATGTCCAAATGGCTAGGTCCGCCGTCCAGCCAAATGAGGATGCAGTTTTTGGCTTTGGGCGCGATTGCTTTCGCTGCCTGGGCGCTGCGCAATCTCAGTAGCCCCGGAAGCGAAAGAGAAAGCGCGGAAAGACCGCCAACGCGGAGCGCGTCTCTTCTTGTCATGCCGTCGCAGCGCCGGAATTGCATGGCAGAATCCTAGTAGTTGTGCGTGAACGCCTGACTGTTGAGCAAGGCCCAAACGAAGTCTTCGAGGACCGCTGGCCGTTGGGCCTGGTCCGTTTCTTTGAGTATGGCCAACCAGTATTCTTCTTCGGCCGCTGTCGCTGTTCGCGAGAATGCCAGTTGGTAGAAGTCGTTGACGATTACGGCATCCGTTTCATCTTTGCCGAGAAGTTGCCGCAATCGCCCGCGCGAATCAACAAGGCGATCATTGATCCAATCGCCATTGAGGAAGTGCAACTTGCTGGCAAGTCCTCGCAGCGTTTGCACGTCGGTTGTCTCGCAAGATTCGTCTCGGACGCAACGTCCCAATGTGTCCAGAGCCGGAGCGTCCACTGCGCCGTCATAAATTGTGATGGCTCGCTTTCCTTCCGGGTACTCTCCGTAGCTGGTCCAGACACCGGTCACATCACTCACGGCGTCAGCCAGGACTTCCGCTTCCAGCGACTTTGGATTTGCGTAGACGTAGAAGGCAAGCGAAGTGGCATCGGCATCCGCAGGCGCTGGCGATGCCGCGTAGGTTTCGCTTGTGGCGATCAATCGCAATGTCTCGCGGATGTCATATCCGCCTGCGACAAAGTGAGCCGCGAGTTGGTTTAGCAACTCCGGATGAGTAGCGGGGTTGGTTGCACGGAGGTCGTCCGTCGGATCGACGAGTCCGCGACCCATCATCGCTTTCCACAACCGATTGACCCACACGCGAGCGAAGTACGGGTTATCAGCAGCCGTCAGCCAGCGGGCAAGTTGCGTTCGGCCATTGGTGCCTTCTGATACCACATCCTCGCCGGGGATGCGCTGTACGGCAGGTTCACCGGTCGCGGGATGGGTGACTTCTCCACGTGGATTGGTTTCTACGAAACGCCCCGCTTGAACTTGCGCGAAGATAGCCGCCAGGCCGTGGTAGTCATCCTGCGTCCAACGGTCCAAAGGGTGGTTGTGGCAATTCGCGCAGCGGAGCCTGGCACCCATCAAGAGTTCGCTCGTGTATTCGGCTTGAAGCCGGGCATCCGCAGCTACGCGATAGAAATTCGCAGGCCCGATTTCATGGGTATCGCCTTCGGATTGCAACAACGCGCGAGCCATCTCATCCAACGGTTGGCTGCTGGCGATGGAGTCATGGACCCAGCCGGCGAACGCCGCCGCACCATTCTTATCACCAGGAGTTGAGCGAATCCGCAAGAGTTTCGCGAAACGCAACGTCCAGTAGTCCGTGAATTCGTCCGATGCGAGCAACTGACCAACAAGCGATTCGCGAGCGGCGGCGCGCCCCAGAGTATCTACTGACGTCTGAAAGCCAATGATGTCATTGGGAGTCGGCAGTCGACCGATCAAGTCGAGCGTCAACCGCCGCAGATAGGTCGCATCGTCCGCGCCATCGGACGGCCGCAACTGCAGAGCCTCAAGTTTTTTCAGCACATGTCGGTCAACCGGATTGTTGGCCGTTTGCCAATCAAGCGAAACAGGTGCTGCACCAACTGGCAACAACAGTTCCACTGGAACGACGCGATCCAAATAGCGGGCGATGACTGTGTGCTGGCCGGGACGACGAACCGCTGCACGAACGCTCAGTGCCGTGGCGGGGTCTTCTTCATCGAGGTCCGCTTGAGTCGATTCAATTTCGACTGCAGCCGGATCTGCAGGCGTAAAGACCGTCCAAGCGGTGACATCGCGTTGCGTACCATCGCTAAACGTGGCAAATGCCTGAAGGCGAACCGATGGCTCGGTGTTGGAGATGACGGAAGACGCCGGAGTGATGGAGAATTCTTCCAGACGCGTGCTTTCTAACCGTCGCGCGCCTTCGGCAATCCAGCGTTCAATCAACTTGTGATTGGAACCTTCCCACTCCAGCCGCACGCCGCCGCCATGTTCCAACATGCCAGTGGGCTTGAGCAGCACGAGGCTTGCCGGTGGTTGGGCAAGATTGGCTCGCCGGCCGGCGAAATCATGCACAATGGCCGCGTAGTCATCTTCCGGCCGACCGCCGAACAGGGAAAGCCGGAAACCGCCGCGACCGGCCGCAGAGCCGTGACATGCTCCCGCGTTGCAACCGGCCTTGGTAAGAATGGGGACGATTTGCGTGTCGAAATCGACGAGTTTCGTCTCGAAGTCGCCAGGCGCCGGCTCGGCTTCACCAGTCTCCCGGCGAGGTTTCTCGTGGTTCGAAACGGCGTTTGCTGGCTGACCTGATTCCGCATCTGCCGCTGAACCCTGAGCGCGGGGTGAGCTTTGTCCGACCAACGTGAGCAAACTTAGCGCACACCAGGTAAACAGCAAAGCGCGAGGTCGAATTTGAATTTGGCTAATACGCATGTCAGCCACGGCTTAGAACAATGCTACTACTACCGTGGTCATTTTCCCCGCTCGCCCGGCAAAATACAACGGCGAAAGGCAAATCTTGGCTCTCGCAGTGCGAATACTTCCTGGTGACGCTGCCGGGAGACTTAGCGCTGAGCGAGACTTCTGGAGTAACGTCCGGCAGGATCCGCCGCAAAACCCAACATGCCAACCGCGGCATACGTTTTTGCGAGTGTTAACGCTCCGGCACGCAGCCATACGACGTATCGAGAATCGAAACGATTACGGAACTGAAAATGACGATCTGGGAATTCTTACTCTTACTCTTGGTGGCGGGGATTTGCGGCGGCATCGCTCAATCCATAGTGGGCTACTCTCGCGGCGGATGCTTGACATCCATCGCGATGGGCTTGATTGGCGCGCTGCTGGGCACCTGGCTGGCGCGGCAGTTTGAATTGCCGGACCTGTTCACGATTGACTTTGATGGGAGGGAATTTCCCATCGTTTGGTCTATCATCGGCGCGACGCTCTTTGCCGCCGTAGTCAGCTTGATCTCCGGACGGTGGCGCAGACCGTTGGATTGAGATTTTCGCGCACTCCCGAAGGAGCGGCAAAGAAACTTAAGCCGTTTGCTGTAACGAAGCCTCGGCGTTGAGCTTGTTGTAAAGCGTTTTCAAGCTGATTCCCAGCTCTTTGGCCACGGCGGGTTTGTTGCCGTCGTGCCGTTGCAGGGCTTCGTGAATGGCGACCATTTCCAGATCACGCAAGGTTTGGCCTTGCCTGAGCATGAGCGTATCCGCCGCCGACGCCCCGCGAGGAGTCCCTAACCGTTGCGGCAAGTGCTCGGGCAAGATCGGTCCGCTTTCGCACAAGATTGCGGCGTGCTCAACAACATTGGCCAACTCGCGAACATTGCCTGGCCAGTCATGCTGAGCCAATTGCTCTTCGGCTTCAGGCGAGAATGCCTGATCTTCTGGCCGTATGTGCGGACGGAAACGCTTGAGCAAGTGGCGAGCCAACGGGATCAAGTCATCCGTTCTTTCGCGCAGTGGTGGCAGACGGATCTCGAAAGTATTGATGCGATACATCAGGTCTTCACGAAATTCGCCTTCAGCAACCATTTGTTCGAGTTCACGGTGCGTCGCACAGACCACGCGGACGTCAACTTTGAAGGGCTCGTTTTCGCCAATGCGACGAATCTCGCCGCTTTCCAAAACCCGCAGCAACTTCGACTGCATTTGTTTGGGGAGTTCGCCAATTTCATCAAGGAACAAGGTTCCTCCGTTGGCGACTTCAAACAGACCGACGCGATGTTCTTCCGCTCCGGTGAATGCGCCTTTGCGGTGGCCAAACAGTTCGCTTTCAATCAGGTGCTCCGGCAAAGCGCCGCAATTAATGGGAACAAACGGCATCTTTGCTCTCAGGCTGCGGTCATGCACGGCTCGGGCGACGAGTTCTTTGCCAGCGCCGGTTTCGCCCCGAATAAGCACGGTGGATTCCGTCGGTGCGACCTTGGCGATGAGTTCCTGCACGCGGCGCATGCCGGGCGAATCGCCGACAAGTTGTGATGGACCTTGGATGCAATCCAGGCGGACTTGCAGCGCGCGGAACTTGTTCGTGAGTTCGCGCTTTTCCGATACGCGTTTCAGCAGCGACTCGATCTCGATGAGCTTGCACGGCTTAGTCAAGTAATCAAACGCGCCGTGGCGCAATGCACCCACGGCCGTTTCCAGCGATGACTTGCCCGTCAGCACGATGGCTTCGGTATCGGGCGAAAGTTCCTTCGCTTTGGCAATGACCTCAATGCCGTTGAGTCCGGGCATATCCAGATCAACAAGCACGCAGTCGTAGGTATTCTTTTCGAGCGCGGCAACTGCCGTGAGACCGTCCGGGCAGACGGCCACTTCGTGCCCCATCCGCGGCAGTTCCATGCTCATCAGTTCCTGCAGAGAACGCTCGTCGTCGGCAAAGAGAATCCGCAGGCTGTTAGGCGACTTGGTATTGATGGCTCGACTCCTCAAGCTGATTGGCTAACGGGAGCGTGACGCGAACCCGCTCCTGTTGGCCAGACTTTGCTGTTGATCCTGGACTAACGGTGATCTTCCCGCCGTGTTCGCTTACGATGCACTTGGCCAGAGACAGGCCGAATATTGTTGCTGGTTCCTCTGCTTGCGCGGAACTATCCCGCAGGCTGATTCGCCTGTTATTTGCTTTATCAAAGACAACAAGCAGCGCATGGTTGCCTTCGGGCGTAAGTTGCAGTTCCACGGTTTCGCCATCGGCAACGTGGTCGAGTCGGTGAACGAGCAGGGAGAGCACCACTTGCTTGATTTCCTGCGGGTTGGCCGAGATGACAACCGGCTGATCTGCTTTGAGTTCAATTCGCTTGCTTGCGTATTTGCCTGTGCGATCCAAGAGATCGATCACGCTTTGGCATAACTCGGCAACATCGATTCGCTCGCGCTTGTTGCTGCCGGTTCGCGAGAGATCGAGCAAGCTCTGTGTGATTTCCTTACAGCGAAACGCCGCGGCTGAGATGGCTTGCAACTCGCCGAGCAAGGAAGAAACGCGATTCACCTCAATTTGGCTCTTGTCACTCTCATCGGAAGCCAGCGGGGCGGCTTCGCGGGCGAAAGCGGCCTCCAGGGTTTTCGCGCGGTCCCGAATGACGGAGAGCGGTGCGTTGATTTCGTCAGCCACGCCGGCGGCGAGAAACCCAACGCCAGCAAGTCGCTCTGTCCGGACAGCTTGCGCAGTACGCTCCTGCACCTGGCGATCCAAATCATCGCGGATCGTGCGGAACTCGTGAGTCATTTCATTCATGGCCGAAGCTAGTTCCGCCATTTCGTCTTGTGAGTCCAACTGAATGTTGACGGCAAAGTCACCCCCGGCAACTTTGCGCGAACCCTTGATCAAGACTCGCAACGGCCGAAACACCCAGCGATATAAGACCCAAAGCATGGTGGCAGTCAATCCGGCGGCAAGCAGGCTTGTCGCCCAGGCTGCACGAATCCGTTGACCGTAGGCAACGCCTGCGGCTTCAGGCAGTTCGCTAACGTCGCTTTGCACGGCTCTGGGCAAATCGCCCACGCGAGCTTTGAGTTCCTTGGCGATCGCAAGTGCGCTGGCATCGGCATCAGAAGTTGATTTGTCCAGTTCGCTATCGAGATTATCAACGATGCGTTCGATTTCACGGAGGTTCGCTTGCTCCACATCAAAGTTCTCCAAACCTCTTCCGGCGAGTTGGGACTCGGACTGCAAACGATATTCTTCAAGTGAATCGCGGACGCCTTTGATCTTGTGGTGCAGTTCCATCCGCATGATCAGTCGTTCGGAAGAGAGTTGTCCCAAGCTTCCGCTCGATGTGCTGCGCGTTTGTGCTTCCCACTCGGCAAGTTCCAAGTGAATCTGGCTGACTCGACGCTCCAGGTCCGTAGCGCGCGGCAGTTTGGCAACGCGTTCCAGGTGTTTCACCAGACCGCGAAATGCGTACAGGCCTTCGAAACTACTCCAACACAGTACGGAGACTGCAACCAACCAGAGGAGCAGCGCAAGGATCAACTTTGACCGAATGGGGAGCCTGGCGAGCACGCGACCTCCTTGACGCTTCTCGCTTGTCGCAACTGATGCGATGGGTCTCTTTGCAGGAATTGGGCTGCGGAGTGTAACACCGGTCGCGAAATTCAGGCAAGACAGGGTCTTTGCGTGCGCGCACCCTCAGCACCAACGGTACAGGCATGCAGGCAAAGTGCTTTCAGCAGCCGCTCCTGCGCCGCGTCATGAAAGAAACGGGGGGCGGGAATGCAACCGAGAGGAGCACTGCTGGGCAAGCCAGCAGCGGCAGCCGAAGACCAACGTACGGCTACACTATGCGTTAACGTAGACTTCGTTGGCGCAAGCGATGCTAGCGCCTGCATCAAACTTGTAGCTTTGCTCTGCCAGCAGTTGTTCCAGCGCGGAGAGGAACAGCAAGACGTTGTTGCGGCGAGCGCCATGGCCCATCAGCCCAATCCGCCACGCCTTGCCTTTGAAGGCTCCCAATCCACCACCGATCTCGATTCCAAACTTCTTGAGAAGCCCGCCGCGCACGGCTGCGTCATCCACGCCAGCGGGAATGTTAACGGCATTCAGCATGGGAAGTTGGTGGCCCTCGGTTGCAGCATACTCAATGCCAATGGCTTTCAGCCCTGCTTTTAGTGCCTGGTGATTGAGTTGATGGCGCGCAAAGACTGCGTCCAATCCCTCACTGAGCACAAGATGCACGGCCTCGTACAGCCCCCAGGTCATATTGATGGGTGCAGTGTGGTGATATACCCGCTCGGAACCCCAATAGTTTGCCAGCATGGTGACATCCAAGTACCAGCTTTGCACTTTGGTCTTGCGATTCTTGATGACGTCCAGCGCCGCCGCACTGAACGAGACCGGCGCGAGCCCAGGCGGGCATGACAGGCATTTTTGCGAGCCGGAATAGATGGCGTCGATTTTCCAATCATCAACGCGAACCGGCATACCTCCCAGGGCGGTAACAGCATCGACCAACAGCAGAGCGCCAGCATCGTGGACGACGCGGGAAATCTCTTCGATCGGCTGGCTTGCGCCAGTGGATGTTTCCGCCATGACGATGGCGACAACCTTTGGTGAAAAGCCCTTGGCGGCTGCCGCGATCTCATCCGGCGAAAACACCTCGCCCCATGGCCGCTCAATCACTTTGACCTCCGCGCCGCAACGCCCGGCAACATCCGCCATGCGACCGCCAAAGACCCCGTTCACGCAAACCAGCATCTTATCGCCAGGCTCAATGAGATTGACGATTGTTGCCTCCATCCCGGCCGAACCAGTCCCGGAGACGGAGAAAGTCATCTCATTCTTGGTCATGAACAACTGTTGCAACATGGATCGCAAGTTGTTCATCACCTGCAGGTAGTAGGGATCAAGATGGCCAACCGTGCTGGCAGCCATCGCCTGGAGCACGCGAGGATGAATCTCGCTGGGGCCGGGGCCCATGAGAACGCGAACAGGAGGACATAGGGCAGGAGGCAATGACATGACTTTGGGCTGGTCTGCGATTGAGTAGGGAAATTTCTTCGCGTGGAATTCTACGCGTGGTGCCCGGCATTCTATCGGATTTTTTATGCAAGCCCAGCAGGGCAGTCGGTTGCACGGCAAACGGAGTGCGAAACATCCCGTTTTTTCCAATGCCGTCGCTCACCATGCCGACATCTTTCGCAATGCTTCCATCGAGCCCTCGGCGCAGCGAATGCTGCCGACAATACTGAGATGCTTGTCTTTTGTTAACATTTCGCGGCGGCCTGGCGTCACTTAAATGGCTTACGCAGTCAAAGAGATCTACTACACCATCCACGGCGAAGGCCACCAGGCCGGCAGGCCAGCGGTGTTTTGTCGCTTCGCCGGATGCAACTTGTGGACCGGCTTGGAAGCGGACCGCACCTCGGCGATTTGTGACTTTTGCGACACGGATTTCGTGGGAACCGACGGACCCGGTGGTGGGAAGTTCACGACTGCTGACGAGTTGGCTGATCGTGTGCGCGAGACCTGGCCGTTTGACGCATCAAGCAGCCAGCCGTATGTGGTGTGCACCGGCGGCGAGCCTCTTTTGCAGCTTGATGCGGAGTTGATCTCCGCGTTGCACTCCCGAGATTTCTTAATTCACGTTGAGACCAACGGCACGGTTCGCTGCCCCCCAGGCGTGGACTGGCTGTGTGTGAGTCCAAAAGCCGGCGCGGATTGCATTCAAAGCAGCGGTGACGAACTTAAACTCGTCTTCCCCCAGCAAGGCCAAGATCCGAAGAACTGGACCGACCTGCAATTCGACCACTTCTATTTGCAGCCGATGGATGGGCCCGAGTTCGCCCAGAATACACGCAAGGCAGTTGCATACTGCCGCGAACATCCCCATTGGCGATTGAGCTTGCAGATGCACAAGCAATTGGGGCTGCCCTAACGCTCGGAAAAAACTTGGGCGTCAACTCAGGGGGTCTGAGTGGTTTGGTCGTCTGTCTGCGATTCGCTGGCGGATTCTGTCGCGAAGCGATCGACCGTCTCGATAAGCAGCTTGCGATCGATGGGCTTTTGCAGGTACTCATCGCAACCGGCATTCAGGCACTTCTCGCGGTCTCCCCGCATCGCGTGGGCCGTCATGGCAATGATCGGCTTATTGAAGCCGGCTTCTCGCAGTTGCTGCGTGGCTTGATAACCGTCCAGAATGGGCATCTGCATGTCCATCAGGACAACGTCAAAGTCGTCCGCCCTTTCCTTCTCGATCAGTTCACGCACCGCCTCGGCGCCATTTTCAACGACCGTCACTTCCGCGCCAGCCTTGCGTAGCAGGAAGCCAATCAGGCGTTGGTTGTCGACGCCATCCTCAACCATCAGGACTCGCGCTTCGATGCTTGATTGTTTCCGTTGCATATTGGCATCGCTGATGACTGACTTCAATTCGTCGATCAACTCAACTCCAGCCACATCCGTCGTGGGCAAAGTCAGCGTGAACGAACTTCCGCCGCCGTGCGAACTTTCCACATCAATCCGGCCGCCCAACTTCATCGCCAGGCGTTGACTGATGGCCAGTCCCAAACCGGTGCCACCATAGCGGCGAGACAAAGATGAGTCCGCCTGAGAGAAAGACTGGAACAGCTTGGCAGTTTGTTCCTCGGTCATGCCGATTCCCGTATCGACGACACGGAAATGAACCCGGGGCGAGTCGCCTTTCAAGCCGACGCCACTGATGAGGAGCTTTACAGAGCCAACTTCAGTGAACTTGATGGCATTAGAAATCAGGTTCAGCAGGATTTGCCGTAATCGAGTTGGATCAGTATTGATGGTCTCAGGTATTGGAGACTCAATCCGCGCTGAGAGTGTGAGGTTCTTTGCCTTGGCGCGGATGCGCATCAGCTTGACCGTGTCTTGAACGACGGCAGAGACCGACGTCGTGATTGACTCAACCTCGAGTTTTCCGGATTCGATCTTGGAGAGATCAAGGATGTCATTCAGGATGCGCAGCAATGACTCCCCATTGCGGCGGATGGTCTCAGCGGCTTCCGCAGCCGGCCCATCTTGGACCTGGGATTTGAGTACGTCCGCATAGCCAATGATGGCTGTCATCGGCGTGCGAATCTCGTGGCTCATGTTCGCGAGAAACTCGGACTTAGCTTTTGAGGATGCCTCGGCCTTATCCTTGAGCACCAGCAGTTCCTCAACCATTCCTCGCAAAGACTGTTCGGCCGCTTCGGCTTTGCGCCGCGCACCATCAGTTTCTTGCATCATGGCGATGACATTGATCTTGGATGCCTGCAGTTCGGCCGCCTTTTTCTTCAACGCCATGTTCATGATCAGGAGTTCTTGTTCGACGCGCGAACGCTCGTCTACCTGTTCCTGCAGAGATCTTGTTCGCTTGTGGACTTCGGTCTCCAGGTTCTTCCTGGACTTCACCAGATCCACGTGCAGTTGGTGCAAGTGCTTCAGGATGTAAACCACCAGGAGCCCGAGCGCCATTAGGGTCATCGCCCTGGCCAGCCACCATGTCCCCGTCCACACCACCTCACGGCCAAACAGCGCGGAGATGAGAGCCAGCGACAGGCAGACATAACCAAAGAAGATTGCGCCAGGCTGTTCTTGTCGAAGCCGATGGACAAAGAAGAAAAAGCCAGCGGCAACAAAAAAACCAATCGCCCCGGCAATCCGGAGCGCGTTCATCCACAGGGCGCTATCCGCGGAGTACAACCATTGCTCGCCGCCACGGCATAGGTATGTCGATGCGCCACAGAAACTTGCCGCAACAACGATCGCCATCACGACAAGCGCGTTCCGCCATGCGCTCTTCAAGCGAGTTGGCTCCGGCAGCCAGACCAGCGCAAGCAGCAAACCGCATGTCGCGGACCCGCCGGTTGTCAGCCAACTGATTTGGTGATCCGTTGTGGCAACGCCTGAGAATCCCGCATACACCGCCATCGCGGCAAACGATGAAGCGGCCCAAGTGAACCGGGGTGACAAATAACCCCTTTGATGCAGCGCGATGATCATGATCGCGGCAATGCTGCAAAGAATAATGGCCACGCCTTGGCACAGCCCATGAAGCGCCGGCCCCACAAAGTGCCAGGTGGACGTCTTGATTTGCAGGGCACCATTTGTGCCAACGACAAGAATCGCGGCAACAATGAGCATCGCCACCATCCGCTCGACATAAGCGGAGTTCGAAGGTGCCGCGGCTTGGTGAGTTGTTGAGCCCATGGTACGGAAGTCTACGCTGCCCATGCGCACGAGGATCGACCAAAGGAGATGATCGGTTCCCCTGTGCAAATGCTGACCAAAGGTACTGCGCGAAGACGCAAACAGAACTCAATGCGCTAAGAAAATGACATTTGCGCGCGTGAATTGACCGCGAGTTGCGCCGATCCATCAGAATCGCGCAATGGGAAGTGATACGACCCGGACAGGCCGTACATCCCGTCTCGACTTCAGGAAACGCGGAGTGTGGTCGCTATGCGTAGGCTTTCAGCACCGGCAGCACATTGGTTTGGATGCCACCGGTGACATGCACTCCACCGTCACGGTCAACAAACACATCCACTTCGCTGCGGACGCCAAACTCGGGAAGGTAAATCCCCGGCTCAATGGAAAAGCATGTGCCAGGCAAGATGCGGCGCTCGTCATGTGTTTCCAAGTTATCGATGTTCGCGCCGTTGCCATGCGTCTCTTGGCCAATATTGTGTCCGGTACGATGTACGAAATACTCGCCATACCCGGCATCTTCAATCACGTTACGGCAGGCGTCATCGACTTGCCAACCTTGGATGGGTTCGCCTTTGCCAAAGGCATCCTTTACAAACTCGATGGCCGCATCGCGAGAATTGGCGACGATTTGGAAAATCTTCTCGTATTCCTCGGGAACGCTTTCGCCGACAAATCCTGTCTTCGTGAGATCACTGTAGACAGCATCTTCGCGATTGAGCTTCGCCCACAGGTCAATCAGGACGAAGCTCCCAGCTTTGATCTCGGCATCGCTCCCAACTTGAGGTTCATAGTGGGGATCGCCGCTATGAGGCCCTTCGCCAACAATTGGTCCGTGATCAGTGATCAGGTCATTGTCCTTGAAGTGATCCAGAATGACCTGTTGGACGGCCGTTTCACGAACAGAACCGCTGCCGCGAACGCTGTCCGCAATGAAACGCCAGGCTTTGTCGAATGCCGCCTCTGTGAATTTGGAAACTTCCTGGTGCATCTGCCACTGTTCATCACTCCAGGTGGCTTCAAACAACTGCACGAGATCACCGGAAGATAGCACCTTAGCGCCGGTGGACTGCACAAGTTCCACAGTGCCGCAATCAACCTTGGCGATATACGGAATCGAATTCTGTGGCGAGTATTCCATCGCCACCTTCTTCATTCCGCCAAGCATTTCTTTGATTGCGTTTTGCAACTCTTGCCAGCGGAGATAAACCCGCTTTTCGCCTGGCAGATGATCCAACGCGCCCGACTCGATTCGATGCACCAACTTCTGCGGTTCACCATTGGCTGGAATCAAGTAGAAGAAACGTCGCGAACCCATGGCCTCACTCGGGAATTGCAGAATCCGCCTCGCCAACACATTCGATCCGCGAAAATCGTAGAGCAACCAGCCATCGAAGCCAAAATCGCGGAGTGCCGCTTGAATGGACGACAAATCGAACATGAGAAATCCCTGAGTGCTGAAGGCGAGACGTGACGTTCTTGCAAGATACACAGAGTATCCATGCAGTCACCGCCGTGGGCAAGTTGCCAGCGCCAGAATCTCGGCGAAGGCGTGAGCGGAAACAACGCCCTAGAGAAATGGCGCCAAGTCAAGCCAGAACGCGTGACACCAAACTATGGGCGCTAAGAATTGATCAGCCCAACCGGGCCGGCGTTCGACTTAGGCAATCGCCATCGCGCACGGCCATTCCGAGTTTGCAGACGGAATCGCTCGCAACCACTCATCAGAGATAGTAATCGTCCTTAACTTCGGTCGCTTGCAACTCGGCCAGTTTTTCAGGCCGCTCGATCAAATCCTGGATCCACCAGTTCGCGGAGTTGTACAAGCACGTCACTTCGCGGCATTCGTGCGATGCATCAAAGCGGCGAATGATCTTGCCTGTCTTCTCGTGGGCATCGCACGCATGCTCAGCGTCTTTGTAGCCATTGCGCGCAGCGACCATGGCGTTGGGAACGCTACGGTAAACAGGACAATTGAACACGCCATGCGGTGTCAGCACTTGGCGGAAGAACTGCATGTGACACTGCTTGGGCTGCTGCGTGTATTGTTGCCAGTCGCCCGTTTCCAGCAGTCGCAGGTTTGTGCTTTCCACAACCTTGAAGGTTTCATCTTCCAACTCGCGAGCTTCGGCAACAGCGGCTTTGATCTTCGCCACAATTATGCCGATCTCTTCCTGCGCTTTGGCAGGGTCCATAACTTCAGAACCGTTTTCTTCCGCGCGAATCAGAAATGGTTTGATCGAAATGTAATCAAACCGATACTGCTTTGCGCGCTTTGCAGCGATGACGAGCTCGTTGATGTTCTCAATGATCTTGGCATCATCGCGCTGGGCGCCCTTCCAAGTGACGATGAAGGAAAAGCCCATCTGCACGTCCGGGTTCTTGTCCTTGATCTTGGGCACCCATTCGCAAATTTCGTCCAGCGTCACAGGCTGCCGCGGCTTGTGCATAGCTTGGAAGGTATCGTCGTTGCCGGAATCCAGCGAAAGCCGAACCCAATCGCCTGACGTGAAGTATTCGGCTGCTTCCAAGATGCGATCATTTCGCCCGCCGTTTGAAACAACGGCCACTTGTTGATTGAGTTCCTGCTTGAGAAATCGAACAACATCAACAAAGCGCGGATAGACAGTCGGCTCGCCACCACCAATCAAGATGACCGACTTGAGGCCGCGATCGGCCATGACTTTCAAGCTGTCGAAGAGTTCTTCTTCTTTGTGCTTTACCCCGGAGTTGAGGATGTCCCAATCAATACAGTGGTCACAGCGATAGTTGCAGGCTGTGGTCACGTCCAGGTTGATTGAGATTGGCGCCCATTGCGGCGCGGCGGGAAGCGCTTCTCCAGCGGCTTCGGCATCATTCACGGCTTGCTGCCACTGAACATAGTCCAGCACCTGCGGCAACAAGGATACTTGCTGGAGCTTGGAGCCAAAATTGTGGAAGTCATGGATCTCGTCCATCGGCCGATCCTTCTTGCGATGGGAAACATCTGGCAACGGGGTGCGAGCCCTGTGCCATCAATGCCAGCATGCGTGCGGCGGTCCGTGCCGCGTCATGTCACAGTGTTGGCCTGACCGTCGCTGGCGTCAATGTCACTTCAAGCGGCAACGCAGAACCATGCTTATTGCGTGGCTCTTCATGCGCTAGTCTGTGATCACCAGACTCAAGCACGTGACTCCGCCTTCAGCTTTGGCGAATTCCGAGATATCGACAGGCTTGACCGGGAAACCGAGGTTCTGGATTAACTCGGCCGTCTCGATGTGTGCTGCGGGCAGAACAACGTCGTTACCCAATGGCAGCGTGTTGGCCGCCCAGGGCTCCTCGGGAGGAATCCAAACCAGGTCAAAGCCGGACAGGGCTTCCGTATTGATCCAGTTTGGGTTCACCAGCAACCGACCATCTGGCAAAGCGGTACAGGCCGTCTTGAGGTGCAAACATTGCTCGATAGGAATCGCCGTCACCGAGTAACCGTGCGGCTCAACAATCTGCGTCAACGCGGCAATGCCAGCTTCGTCTGTGCGTTGGGAAAGCCCAACAATCAATTTCCGCCCCACCCGCAGGACATCGCCCCCCTCAATCCGGGCGGGTGATTCAATCGCCTGGACCTGTCGATGTTGTTCAAGCACCGGACGCAGGGCTGTCGGCTCTTGGCGTCGCGCGGCTGTGCCCATTGATGCCAGGACAGCCACCTCATCCAGAACGATAGCCGTGTCTTCGATGAACACGCCATCGGGTTCGTTTTCATTAATGTCCAAGGCGTTGACCTCGGCACCGCAGGCGGCAAGCGCCTTCACATAATTGCGATGCTGTAGCGCCGCCCGGTCGAAATCGAGTTCCGCTCGGTCAACGAAAGTGCGTTGGCCGGCAGAAAGCTGCGGAGAGGGAGTTTGCACGAGAACAATCATTGGCGATCATTCCGCTACGAGTGTGCGTCAAAAGCTTGCACATCAGAACGATGGTCACTGCTAATAGATCTGCCGCAATAATCGTAGCGACTCTTCGTCCCGGGACGAAAAGAAATCGTTTGGAAATCTCGTCCCACGAACCATATTCCGATAGATTTGCTGCCCATTTTGCGCATTCAGACTTTCGCCGGCCAGGTATTGCAACCGCATGTTCCTGTCCGTGTTGAGCTGGGCATCTCTTAGCCAATCAGAAAGGTCAATGGCCCGGGCTGCAAACGTCGCGGCTATGACGAATGCGTCATAATTCGGCAGCTCATTGATCTGCTGCTCCATATCCCAAGTCACAACCGGGTCTTCATCAATCGTGCTAATCACTTTGATCGGGTCGAGCTTCGCAATATCTTCCGGGCGAGCGCCGCGCTTCTGCATTTCTTGATAGTAGTCCGGCCTGGCGAGTTTGATCTTCTCCTGCAACGCATCCAAATCGATATGGCTGATCCCGGTCATTGCGACCGCGTCGTAACCTTCGCCAAGGTAATTCCCGTAGTCGTCATATGCGAAGTCCGGGTTGTGCCAAACCGTGGCATCGGGAAAGACTTCGAAGAAGCTCGCGAACTCGCTCTTCACAGCGGGTTCGTTCGATTCATACAGGGGAACCCAAAGCGTAATGATCCCGCCGGGATTCAACTTCTGCTTGCAAAGTTCGTGGTACTCCACGGAATACAACGCCGCAGCACCTTTGACCCAGGGATGAATCGGGTCGGACGTAATGATGTCAAACTTCTCATCGGTAGTGGCGATGAAATGCCGCGCGTCATCATTGACCCTGCGCAGCCGCGGGTCCTGCATGATGGAATTGTTTTCCTTGGCGAAATAACGATCGGCGATCTCTGGAATCAAAGGCTCAATCTCGCAAAGCACAATCTCCTCAATGTCCGGGTACAGCGCGAACGTCCCGGCGGTCACGCCCGCGCCGCAGCCAACAATGAGCACTTTCTTGGGATTCGGATGCAGCAGGACAGGGATATGGCCCAACATATGCTGCAGGCGCATATCGGTGGGAATGCTGGAAGCCACAACCTTGCCGCTGACGTGGAAGTTCCTCGCCCCAGACCCTTCTTCAGACACGGCAATGGACGCGTTCATGCCCTCGCCGACGTATTTGAATTCCGGCAAGTCGTTGGCGTAGTACGCAAGCGTGCGGCCGTAAGCGATCAGCCCTCGGGGAGGACTGGGAATGAACCCCAGGGCACCCCATGGCAACAGAATCGCGCCAATGCCAAGCACAATGATGCCCAGATTTCCGGCAGCGCCGTACGACGGATGTCCGCTGCTTTTGCCCGGCGGAGTGATCGCCAATAGCGAGCCGATAGCCCGGATCAACAGCGGCGCCAGCACCAACAACGAGCACCCGGCTGTCAACCAAACCATCAGTTGTTGCGCTCCCTGAGTTCCCAGCGAACCGATGCCGACCATGCTGAAGCCCAAGGCGCCCAAGATGGCGCCCAGCGTATTGGCGGCATAAACACCACCAACCAGCCGACCGGATTCTTGTCCCTTGGCCGCAACGGAAGCCAGCGCAAGTGGGAAACTTGCCCCCCACAAAATGCTGGCGGGCAGCATCGCCCAAAGGCAGCGAACAAAATCCAATTGGAAGATTGCCCAGGAGGTTGCCGAAAGCCCCGGATCAATCGGCCACCAGGGAAGAGATCCGCTGATGACACACGCTCCCCATGCGATCGCCCCGGCCAAAGCCGCCTGGCACAGGGCGAAACCCACGCGTGGCGAAGCCATTCGCCGGCTCAACGCAGCTCCGCCGCTGCTGCCGATTCCCAAGCCAATCAAGAAGACGGCGAGGATGATTGAAAACGTGTAAGTCGTTGCTCCCAGCAAGAGCGAAAGCAAACGCGTCCAGACAACTTCCGCCCCCAAGGCCGTCAGCCCTGACATGCAAATGGCCAAGTAGATTGTCCAGGCGTGGGGTGCTTTCTCGGGAACCGGCACGTCGGCATCAGGCTCGTCAGTAACTTTGTGACTGGCCAACAATGAGAGTGCGATTCCAAGACCACCAACAATCAAGTTAATGCCGAATGCAACGAGTGTTGTAATCAAAGCATCGTGCTGCCGGAGCCAATAGAAACCAGCCCAGAGACATCCAAAGACCGCGCCAGCGATGTTGGCTCCATAAAAGAAACCGAGCCATGAAACGCCGCGAGGTGTGGCTTCGACCCAGCGGGCAATTGCCGGCAACGTGGCGCCCATAAGGACCGTCGGTGGCAGCAAACAAATCACGCACACAACCCCGCGGAACAAGACGCTACCCAATCCATGTCCCAGAAATCCGGTATACAGGTTGCCAATCAGCGGGATCAAGAAGTAGAGCAAAATCCCGATCACCCCAATCCCGATCTCCAGGACCGCATACACGCGGAGCGGGTGGTGATGGTCGCCAATTAGCCGTGGCAGGACCAAACTGCCCAAGCACATGCCGCCCATGAAAGTGCCCAACAGCACGGCGATCGATACGGCAGAAGAGCCGATCACGAGCCGCAGCATCTGGAACCAGACAATCTCATAAAACAACGCCGCGCATCCGCTGCCGATGAACAGCAGCATCAGCATTGGCATCACGAAGGTATCTCCGAATGCCCGCGTGGGCGCCAACTGTTGGGCGGCAACGGGAACGGAGCGCTCGGCAGGCGCGCGTTTCTTCACGCGGGATTGGGACATATCAGTTTCTGCGGCGGAAGCAAAAGACGCCCGAAAAGCTCGGGCAAACAAGAGCCAAAAAACTCACCTGGAAATCGGCGCGCTCAATGAACAGCGGCCGCGACGAGCGTGTGAGTGCGGTGTTGGCACGACGCCCCGGTAGATGTGAGGAAAGCGCGCGCCACAAAGCGATATTCTAACCCCGCCAAATACCGCCAAGTATCGCAAATCCCTATCAGGGCAGCAGTTTTGGCTCCCCGCCAGGGCTGTTCCCGTCCCCGGCCTGAGGAATCGCGCAAGAGAAACGCCTCGATGTGCGGAAACACAGCGAGGCGCTTGACGTTTTCTTGGTCGTCGGCGGAATGGATTCTACAGCTTCGGCAGCTTGGGTGGAGTTGGCGGGGCCAAACGTCGTGGCTGCTCAGTACGGCGTCCCTGCGGGGGATTGTTGTTGCCGTTACCTTGCCGTTGCGGTGGCGGCGGGGGAGGAGCGACGTAGGCCTCTTCGACACGGAAACCCATCGGGTCTTTGAGTTCACGACGGGCGAGAACAGCCCACGGAGTGCCGGGATTATTGCGGATACAACGAGTCAACAAGCGGCGTGCCTCTTCGGCATCGTTGCGTGTTTCGCTGCCAAAGCTGAAGTCATCCGCCGGAACAAATCGCCAACGGTTTGACTTCTCTTCGACAAACTCACGGCTCAAGCCTTTAAGTTCCGCACAACGCCAGTTGTACTCATAGCAGCGGGCACGCATGGCCAATAGCCGGCCACGGTTGAAGTCATACCAGGCCCGCCAACGGGCAGAGGGCTCTTGCTGATACAATTCTTCCAGGGCATCACCGCGGAATTGATTAAACGGCATTAAGGCCGATTCCACGATGGGGATGTTGTACGCAACAAGTTCCTGGGCTTCCTTGAGCTCGTTGTAGTAGGTATTGCCATTGGGTTCAAACTCCAGCCGTGGCGTGCCTTTGAACTCACGCTGCATGGAGATATCAACCGATTGCAAGATGGCCGAGCGAAACTTGCTGCCACGTGCGCGGGCCATGTACTCGTCCGCCGAATCATACTCCGGCGTGTAGTTGGCCATCACTTCCAGCTCAAACTGATTGCCTTCCTCCGGGTCATCCTTGATGAAATAGATGCCGCCGGTGGATTGGCACAGTCGCGTCAGGGCGAACGGACCCAAGCCTGAGTTCAGATTGCGGAATTGATTACCCCCAAACCAAAACGGCAACTGAATCTGTTCTTGCCGCAGAGTATCGGGACCCCGGCTGATGGGCAGGTAGTACGTCTTGCCGTCATCCGGGTGAACGTAGGGGCGGGTGCCCTTTTCTTTGCCGAACATGGCCGATGGGCCAACTGTGTAGACCGACGTGTTGTATCGCTGGCACATCGCCACGGCTTTTTCCAACGCGCCATAGTCATCGCCAGACTCATCCGTCCAAACAACAAGCATCATCTTGCGTTTGTCACGAGCGACATGCGTGCGGAATTTCTTAACCGTGGCTTCGATCGTCTGAAAAATGTTCTCAACGCCGGACTCGTCAGTGGCGACGTCACGGATGCCTTTGACGACCTTGTCACCGTCACTTGTGGGAGTGACCAGTACGTTCATTTGTTCGCCATATTGGACCACGCTGCTGAGCAGCGCTTCCTCGGCAACAGAACCCAGCTCGCGCAGTTCTTGATAGACGCGATTCAGTCGCTCGGCGACTTCGGCACGCTCCGCGGTCAAACTGCCGGAGGCGTCCATCAGCCAAACGACGAGTACATCGCGCTCTTCCAAGTTGCGAGCAATCTCGTGCGTCAGCCGATCAACAGCCCCTTCAACATGTTGGATTTCCTCGCCGGCGGCGCCTTGGCGGATCATCTCGTCAAGCTTGACGCCTTGCAGTTGCACCAACTCTTCTGCGATGGTGATTGACGTGTCGATCGCTTCTGGTTCAGCAACGGTCAGCAGCTCTGGCATGTCCGCGATTTCCGGCGCGGTGGCCATGCCGATGGACGCCAGCACATTCTCATGGGGCGTATCACTGGGTGGCGCCAGGTCCAAAGTTGGGTCTGGCAGTTCGATTTCCGGGACCGGCTCAACGGGATCAACAGCAAGAATCTCTGTTTTGACAAACTCCACCACCGGAAGTGGTAGCGCAAACAAGACAAAGAGCAAAGCCAGGTGCGTGGCCCCGCTCACCATGAAGCCCATTCCGGAGCCCCAGCGTTCGCGGGTCAAATGCCAGGCCCGCGATAACGGTGATGTACGGAACATTACCGGTGGCTGGGCGCTGCGAAACGCCTTTTGAGCCGCGCGGAATTCCAGCACTCGGCGGAAAAGAGCTGTCACGACGAGTTCCTCGATTTGGATCCTGGATGGTCAGGGCTGATGGATCAAAGCGGGCACGGAAAACGAAATCACAACCGCTCAAAGTCGCACAGACCTAACGCCTGACAATATAACAGGTTCCGTTGTTCCATCCTAGAAAAAACACCCTGCCGAAAAAGGGCGACAAAGCCGCTTTCGACAGGAGAATCTCATCCTCTCCAGCGCTTGGAATCGGCAGATGTACCTGGATTTGCCCAATGTCACCTGGTCAAAGAGAACGGGCAGATTTGCCTAAACTCTTAGCTGGCTTGCAGTTTCTGCTGAAACGCCTTGTTCTTGTTGCCGATTTTCTCAATCAACCCGGCCTTAAACTCGGCAAACCGGCGACGCAATTCGGGATCGCCTGTTCCCAGGATCTGCACGGCGAACAAGCCTGCATTCCGTGGTCCGCCCATTCCCACAGCAACACTCACAACCGGGACATCACCAGGCATCTGGACGGTCGATAGCAGGCTGTCCATGCCACCCAGATCCGCCGTGGGAACTGGGATTCCGATGACGGGCAAAGTGGTGTGAGCGGCGACAACGCCTGCCAGGTGAGCAGCGCCGCCAGCGGCGGCGATAATCACCTGCAATCCACGCCCCTCCGCGTTTGTCGCGTATTCGCAAACTACCGAAGGCGTGCGATGAGCGCTCATCACGTTGACTTCAAACGGCACGTCAAACTCACGCAACGCCGCGCCGACCTTCTCGATCTTTGGCCAGTCACTGTCACTTCCCATTACGATGCCGACTTTGGGATTCGATTGACTCATAGGTTGCTGTCTTTTCTCCTTGAGAGCGAAGTTCTTGCCGCGACAAATTGTCGAAGAGCAATATCGCAATTGAATTGCGGAAAGGCAACGCTCAGCGGCGCGATTCATCTCAGCGGAATCCGCGAACAGAGATTGCGGTCACGGAGACGCAGGAAGCTGACCCGGCTGACCATCAATGCCACCGGAAGCCGCGAATAAGAGCAGTGCCTGACGTACGGCTGCGACATCGTGAACGCGAATCACTTGCACTCCGGCGGCTGCCATGGCAAGTGCGACTCCCACAGTTCCCGCAGTGCGATCGAGGTCCTTGTTGCCAAGAACCTTGCCGATAAACCCTTTCCGGGAATGCCCGACCAGCAACGGGCAACCTAATTCATGGAACTTGCGGACGGATGCCAAGAGTTGCAAATTGTGCTGATGCGTTTTGCCAAACCCGATGCCAGGGTCGAGCGCGATGCGCGCGATGTCGACACCAGCGGCAACGAGGGTGTCTCGTCTGTTGGCCAAATACGCGAAGACATCTTCCACGACATCCGCATATTGCGGGTTGTCCTGCATAGTATGCGGCGTTCCCTGCATGTGCATCGCACAGATGCCCGCTTGGGATTCGACGGCGCACGCCACCATCTGTGGATCGCCTTCCAGTCCGGTCACGTCATTGATGATTTCAGCGCCGGCATCAATCGCGGCAGCGGCGACCGATGCTTTGCTCGTATCGATTGAGATGGGGACTGTTGTCTGCCGCGCGAGTTCCCGGATCACCGTGATGGTTCTTTGCTGCTCTTCCGCCGCCTCAACAGGTGTGGCATAGGGCCGGGTACTTTCGCCGCCAACGTCAAGAATCTCGGCTCCTTCGGCAACTAGCCGTAACCCGTGATCCACGGCCGCCGCTGCATCCAGGTATTTCCCGCCGTCAGAGAAACTGTCAGGCGTGACGTTGACGATTCCCATGATCAACGGAATCTGCCCGAATTCCAAAGTTCGGGTGCGAAGCCGCCACTGGGCAGCATGCGGGTGTGTGGATTCCGGTTGCATGCGCGATGATATAAGTGCGCGGATGGCAAAGAAAAACGGCGCCGTGCCGAAGCACGACGCCGTCATTATGTCACGAATTGCTGTTCAGCAAATGACTGCGGAAGAACCGACTAGTTGCCGTTACCGAGCAGTTGGTTGCCCAAGCTGTTGGACTTGCTATCGGCGGGCTTCTCTTCTGCGGCCTTTTTGGCTGTCAGGTAAAGCTGTTGGGCTCCCATCATGTCCTGAGCGGAGAAATACGGAGTGAACGTACCGTTCAGGTTATCGATCCGCTTGGCGACGAGTTGATCCCAAGTCATGTCGTTTTCCAAGTGCCAGGCGACAGCTTGGGCGGCCGGTTGGGTGAATTCGCCACGAGCGAGGGCCGAAAGAACTTCCGGCAACATCGCGTTGTCAGAATATTCATCGACGGGGACCAACTTGTATTGAGCGCGGGCGTTGGGCTCTTTCTTGCCGTGCTCCAAGCACACGCAAACTACGGGCAATTCACCAACGCGCTCGGCAGGAATGTTGAACAAGTTACCGCCACCGCCAAATCCGCCGCCGCCGAACCCACCACCAGCGTTTTGGTTGCCATTGTTTCCACCGCCTCCGAAGTTTCCTCCACCACCTTGGTTTGGTGGGCCAAGTTGGGCATGAACGGCAACAAAGGCTTCCGGCAACTTAACGTTGACGGGCTTGCCAGACTTGTTGGTGATGAGGACTTTGCCTTCGGTCGAGTCCTTGAGGATGACCTTGGCTTCCAATTCCCCGGACTCCATGCCGGCGAACAACTCGATCGTGGGATCGTCAGGGTTGTATTTGGCCTTCTTGATTCGCAATTGACGTTCTTGGGCCTGTAGTGGAGACAGGCTGGCAGCCATGATCGCCAGAACTGCAAGACCGCAAAGTGCTTCGAAGCGACGCTTCATTTGTTTTCCTCCAGAGAGTGCCTGTCTTCCCGTGTTCCGTGGCCAGAAATTAGACATGTGATGTTCGGCAGCTTACCCAAATCCCCAACACCGCGCAAGATCAGAGGTCTCGCGGCCAAAAATGGAGCCTGGGCCTGCACTTAGACTAATCGTTGGTGTTGGCTTTGCCAAGAAAAAAAGGAACCGCCGGAAACGGCCACTTCTGCGGGTTATGCCGGCGAAACCCACGCGAACCAGCGGCATGCATGCCAACCCGTCCCACTCCATGGCAGGGTTAGATCTCGCCGACTGCCTTCAACGCACTTACCCGTTATGTGACCTAGACTTAGGTAGGGAAGCCCCCAAAGTCTTTTGCGGTCACAACCATGAGCACAATCGAGCAGTACTGGGATTCAACAATCAACGCCATCTTCGCCATGGACACCTGGGAGTGGTTCAGCGTGCTGGTGTTGGTGTTGATCATCGGATTGGTTTGCATGAAAGGCTTCGGCTCGCGGAGCGGATTCTAGCAACCAACTCTTGCGCCGTGCGTCGCCACCAATCTCACGCGACCGCCGCGCCGCGCTTGCGCATTCCCTGGATGATTTTTTTCGCTTCAACGTCAATATCATCGGCAAACCGCGCGCGATCGAGCTTATTCGGCCGAATCGTCTTCAGGTATGCATCGAGAAACGCCTGACGCACTTCGGCGGAAACGCACGTGTGAATTGACGCGGACACTGCCAGCCGAGCGACGTCTCTTACTTGCAGTCGATAGGAAAGTCGGCGATGGATCCGCACGCCATCCAAATCGACAATGTGAGCGGTGACTTGCGGCTGAGAGGAGTCGTGCTTGCTTAAAGCTGCTTCGCTTACAGCAAACATCACATTGCAACCTTTCAGGTCGCGGTGCCGAATCTTCCACCAATGCATCCGACCGATGGTTTGCCCCAACGCGTTGGCCGCCTGCATCGCCAAGGCATCTCTTTCCGCAACCGGCAGTTCGGCAATCCGCCATCCGAAGAGGTGCAGATTCTCACCACCGGCAATCCACTCAGTCGCCAGGTATTCTTCGCGACGCCCGGAATAGCAGAACACCGGCCGGGCAGTCGGGATTCCCCGATGCAGCAAGGCGTGCCCCAGCCGCAAGTTCTTGATCGCTTTCGAACGCACGACGCGGCGGAACAACAGGTTGAGCAACTTGTCGATTCCGCGTGTCGGCCGCATCCGCTTGTATGCAACAGCGCGACCCTGGCCGGCAATGTCAAGCTCTGCCTGAACCACCAGGCTGCCGCTTGATAGCTTCTGCGGCACATGCTGAAACTTGTTCACAAGCGATGCCGGATCGCTGAGCAAGGCCTCAAGCTGCGCCGGTGACATTTCGCGAACGGCATGCGCCTTGGCGTCGCGCGTGCGAATTCGACGAAAATCCCTGTTGTCTCGCAGGGCACGGGCATCGCGACCTCGCAACAATTTGCAGGCATATGCTTGGGCTTGCGAATAGACAACAGCCGCTTCGCTTTTGGCATTGACGGGTGGCTGCGGCCGGATGCAGCGAAGATACTCTCGCCAAAATCGCCACCGCTGCACGGCACTTGTCCGATGCATGAAGCCGGACGTTAGCATGACCAGGCTCCGCCGTGCTTCACGCCAGGAAAGCGATTTGCGGCCAATGCGAATCCCCGGAACATCAATCAGATGAAGATGGACACCCGGCAAATTCTGATCAGCATTCTCGGAGTCGCTTTGTTCGATCTGCACAAGAATGTTGCCACCGTGAAAGTCATCAGGGGCGACTCCCGCTTGATGCAATGCCGCAGCCAGTTGTGCCAATTTGCGAACTGACTGCTGCTGCAACCTCACGGCTTCCGTCGAGTTTCCTTTTAATGGGCCAGTGGCCATCGCCTCGTCCAGCGTCATTGACGGATCAATGGCTCTTGTGACCAGGTAGCTGTCGCCGACTAGCCCCGCCGATTCCTCTTCGCCAAAGGCAACAGGCAAAGCGGTGGGCAAGTCTCGGCCAATCAGTTGCTGCACCTTCCGCCATTCGCGGCGTGCCGAGCTGGCGCGAAGCAAGTGCCGACCACGCCGCAATAAACCCGCACAACGATAGTGTTTCACGTAGACCGCGGTCTGCGGCAAATCAACGCGATAGACCGTGCGATGCGAGCCATCCTTGACGATGCTTGCCTGCCCGGCGTTCAGCAAACCGGAGAGATCCGAGCGCGGGGAAACCAGATGCTCCCAGCCTGGCTGGACGTGCCATCGCGCACCACCATTTGCGGCGCGGGGAGGAGCGGATTGTTGCGGCGCATCCATGCGAAGCAACGCGAACAAGGTGAGTGGTTCAATCGAGGGCGTCTAAAAAACGCCGGCGTCCGGATCGTAGCCTAATTGTTGTGCCCGCTCATGATCGGTCTTCGCGGCCTCGGCATTTCCAAGCTTCTCATGAACCAGCGCGCGATGTTCATGCATCACCGCCAGGCTTTCGTCCAATTGCTGTTTGATTGCCGGGTTTGTTTCAATTCCTTGCGGAGCAAGCGGACCCAAGCCGCGAGTGTAGGCCTCTTCGGTCAATTCAATCGCGCGGTTCAAGTCTTCGAGCGCTCGCTCATCGTTGCCAAGCAGGTGCAGCAGATAACCGCGAGTATCCAAATACGCTGAGAGATCCAGCTTGGCCATGGAATCGCCAGGATCATACTCGAGGTCCTGCTCTCGCGACTCAATCGCGGCTTCCACGTCCTCGAGTCCGGCCTCAAGTTCAAAGCCGCCGAGCGCACGTGCGTAAGCGCGATTGTTGCGATACATCGCTTCCTGAGCTTCACTGGAGAGCCGGATCGCGCGAGTGTTATCGGCAACCGCGGCCTCAAAATTCTTCATCCGCAAGTTCAAGTTCGCGCGGCCTGCAATCGCTGGCAGCCAATTGCTGCGCAATTCCACGGCCTTGTCATAGTCTTCCAAAGCCGCGTCCAGATCCCCCATCTCGCGATGCAGTTCCGCCCGCAAGTAATACCCGCGAGGATCTTCCGGCAACCATGAGATGACACCCTCAGAATTGGAAAGGGCCGATTCCAGGTTTCCGTTGTTCAAATCCTCGACCGCCGCTTGCATATACCACTGGGCCATGATGTTGGGGAATTGATCCTTCAACAACATCGTGGCGACGCCGAAGACAATCACCAACATCACGAAGGCGCGCACCCAACGCTTCTTGAACGGGTTGCCATTCTTGTAAGCGCTGCGCCGTTTGTCCTCGGTCGGCTCCCAGCGTTCGGGAACGGGAAACCCGTCTTGGTCCAACTTGGGTTCAGGTCGGCTCATGTGCGCATCTTGAGAGGAGATTGGGCTCGAACTGTCCCATTATCCCGTTTACGGGCATTTGCGGCAAGTTGTTCCCTGGGCGTCAAAGCGGGTGTTTCTTGGGACTTGACACCGTTTCGCTGGCGAATCTCACTCCGCATGCTTGTGGTCATCGGCATGCAACGCGGCATGCTCGCTGGCAGAATTTGGTCGGCTGTCGCGACCCTTTGCCGTAGAAAACTCCATGCAGTCGACAAACTTCACATTGGCACAATCGTCAATCTCCGCGGTCTGACATGCAGCTGAGTCAATGATGGCGAAGCGGAAAGGGCCCCCTGCATTTGCCGGCAGTGGCTGCCCTTCCAGTTCATAAATCAAGAAACTGCGGTCACGGATTTTCTCCAGCGGCAAACTGGCGTGAAAGTCATCCGCGGAAGCATGCAGCGTCAGGTAGCTAACGCCCTGGCTCGGTCCAACGGCCGAGATCAAGCCGGCCAACCAAACTCCGCGGCCTTTCCGCTGGTCGTCAAGTTGCGATACATCCGGGATCTGGCAATCGGCGGGCAACTTCGCCAGGTCCGCCACGGACAACTCCGCTGGAGTTTCAACTTCGCCGATGATCTTGAGATGCGGTGCGTTCATTGAGCTGGAATGGGATAGAAAGCGCGCGAGGAGGATGACGGATCAGGATGATCGCCCGCAAATTCTAACAGACGCGGTCGCACGACGCGGCCTCGATTCCCGCCGCACCGCGGCATACGGCCGTTGCGATGAAACCGCGGCACGATCCCCTGGGTAGAATTTGCCGGAGTTTGTTGGCAGAGAATAGTTTGGTGGCAAGGAATGCCACAAGCATCCGAATGGCAATCTCAACGAGGCAACAAGCTCGCAACGGAAACACCGTATTTGCATTGCTTGCTGAATCGATCGGCCCAACCTATTCTGGGCCGACGCTCGCACACATTATTCAACACCTTTGGTGGGCCGTATTGGCATGAGTTCCCCGACCAATGGATCCAGTTCGCGGCAGGATTCCGATCTAGCGATCCAAGTTGATGATTTGCACAAGACCTATCGCCATGGGCTGATCTTCCGCAAGAAGGTCGACGCGTTGCGCGGCACTTCGTTCCAGGTCCCGCGCGGCGAGATCTTTGGATTGCTGGGCCCAAATGGTGCCGGCAAGACCACAATGATCAAAGTCTTGTTGGGCGTGGTGCGCAAAACGTCCGGCGATGCCTACATGCTGGGGCGGCCAGCTGGTGATCGCCTCGCCAGGCGCAGCGTGGGCTATCTGCCGGAGAATCATCGCATCCCGCGGCATCACACGGGCAACACCGCGCTGGAGTACTACGGGCGCTTGTCCGGCATGGCCTATGGCGATATCCGCAATCGAACTCCGGAACTCTTAGAGCTTGTTGGACTGAAAGATTGGGGCAAGGTTTCCGTCAAGAACTATTCCAAAGGTATGCAACAGCGGCTGGGACTCGCACAAGCGCTGATGCACGATCCTGACCTGCTGATCTTGGATGAACCAACCGACGGTGTTGATCCTGTCGGCCGCGCCGAGATGCGGCAGACGTTGCGGAATCTCAAAGACCGCAGGCGAACGATTTTGATCAACAGCCACCTGCTGCAAGAAGTGGAACTCGTCTGCGACCACGTGGCCATCTTGCACAAAGGCAAACTGCAACAGGCCGGCAGCATCAGCGAACTCACCCAGAACGCACAAGCTGCGTTAAGAATCGGCATCATGGGCGAAGAGGCCGCGCTGGCCAATGCGTTGCGGGACTTCTCGCTCAGGAGGGTTGAGAACCCAGCACCAGGTCAGGCGTTTGTGTTGATTGACGTCAAAGACCAGTCCGATGTCGACCGCGCCGTCGACACCGTCCGTGCGGCTAATCTGAGCATCATTCACCTCGCGCCTGAGAAACGCACGTTGGAAGAAGCCTTCGTTCAGATTGTGCACGACGCGGGGCCAGCGCCTCCTTGATCTGGCGATGCCGATACTTCCCCATGTTGTTATTTCGCCATGTTGTTGTTTCGCAATGCCGCGAAGTTCAAACACTGAGTGTGCAGCACGTTCCTAGCAGCTTTCCTCGACTGATCCACTGAACAGCCACCATGAAAGCGTATTTGGCCATCATCAAGGACTCGTTCCGTGAGGCAATCGTCTCGCGCGTGCTTTGGGTCTTGCTGGTTCTCTCCGCGTTGCTTTTGCTGCTGCTCTCACCATTTCAGGTGACGGAGACTGCCGGGTCACAGTTGATCGCGACGGAGTTGCGAGATCCGCAAGGCTTGTTCCAGCGGATCTACGCCGGCCGGACTTCCTTGACGAAGTCGCCGGAGAAGCAAGTCTGGGAATCGATGGAGCAACGCTGGCGAGACCAGCTTCAGCAAACGGCCGAGGCCGGCGAAGATGATTTCATGGCCTCTGCCGCGCGGTTTGGCATCTTGGTGGAAGCCATCAACAGCGCGATACGGAATCCCGATTTCTACGATGCCGACGCGTTTGCCGACTTCAGCTTGCCTGAAGAGGCCAACGATCTGATCGCCCAAGGCAATGATCTGAGTGAAACACAAATCGCGCGACGTAACCGCCTGATCTTGCAAACCGCCTTCTCCAGCGACATCTCTGGCGCAGCGCCTTGGCAGATTACTGTCTCATACTTCGGCAAGGACTTTTACGGTCCGCTGTCTGGAGAAGGTTATGAGAAGACTGAGTTTGTAACCGGCTGGCTGACCTGGTTTGCCGACTACGGCGTGGGCGTGATTGGCGTCTTTTGTGCGATCCTGGCGACAGCGAGCATCATTCCCCAAACCTTCGAACAAGGTGCGATTGATCTGCTGCTGAGCAAGCCAGTCAATCGGCCGCTGGTCTTCCTGACGAAGTACCTGGGTGGCTGTGTGTTTATCTGCCTGGTCGCAACGTTTTGTGTCGGCGGGATTTGGTTGCTCTCTGGCTTCCGTTGGGGTGTTTGGCACTTGCCGTTCTTAATGTGCATCCCAGTCGTGACATTTATCTTCGCGATTTACTATGCGGTCTCTGCCCTGGCAGGAGTGATTTGGCGCAACGCGATTGTCTCGGTGATTGTGACGGTTGCCTTTTGGGTGCTGTGTTATCTGGTTTGGGCCTTTCATTTCTTTGGCGACAGCGCAATGGCGCCGGAGGCTCTTGTTACAGTTTCCGAGAGCGAAGCGGGTTTGATTGCCGTGCGCGAGAATCGCCGCACAGTCCGTTGGGATGACGGGGATTGGCACCAGGTTCTGAGTCCGGGTGACGTGCAACAGAACCCGTTGCTCAACTTGCCAGCGCCACTGCCCATTGGCCCAACTTATGACGCCGCCAACAAACGGCTCTATCAGATCAACTCGCCGGGGTTGTTCTCGCGGACAGGCCCCAAACTCGCTTACGCAGATCTGGCCGAGGATGGCCAATGGGTGGAGCGAGAAGGCCTTGATGCTCCTGGCGGTGCTGAAGAACTTTTCATTCACAACGGGGAGTTGTTTACCGTTTCCACACAAGGCGTATCACGTTTGGATGGCAATCCCACCCCGCCAGATGAGCAAGCTTTGCTATGGGGGTTGGTGAATCTGCCCACGCCCGGCGGCGAGAAAGGCGGCACATTTGTTTCCGCCAGCGAGCCGTTGCAGATCTCGCAGCCGTTTTCCGCGGACGTTGATTTGCAAAGCGGCAAGATTGCGGTAGCGAATTCGAAACATGTCGTTGTGCTGGCGCTCGATGAGACCGGCAAGAGTTACATTGTCGAGCGTAACCGCGAAATGACGGATGAAAAGACACGCCTGGCAGCCATCGGCGGCAACACCATTCTCACAGCACAAGAAGACAGTTGGGTCAGAGTGCTCAACGTCAATGATCTTGCCGAGCGCGCGACATTCAAACTGCCAGGAAAAAACACGCCGCGGTTTGTCGTCGCTTCGCCTGGCGGTCGCTGGTTCGCCGTAATCACGCACCAAAAGCGATTGTGGATGTACGATTCGGAAAAAGATCAGCCGGTAAGCCCGGGCGTAAGCGGACAAGGCGACATCACCGCCGCCGCGTTTTCATCGGATGATGAGATTCTGGTTGTGGACGCGCTCGATGCGGTTTCCACGTACGCCTTGCCGGATTTCTCTGTCACGGAGACTCGCGCTCCGGAGATTGAAGGCGGACGAGCGTTCATGTGGTATGGCGTCAACCCAATCTACACCATCTTCCCCAAACCGGGTGAATTGGGCGATTTGATGCGCTACATGGTCTATGAAACAGCGGACAAGGGCGAGTCCGAAGACCTTTCTCAACAGCGCATTACCTTAAACGTCTGGCAGCCCGTTTGGAGCAACCTGCTGTTCATGGCCGTCGTTCTCGGGCTCGGCTCGTTTTACATCTGGCGGAAAGATTTCTAAGCGTTGAGGCGTGAGGACTATCATTCAGGCGGCGGACTTCGATACTAAGAAGACCGCGCTGCGACAAAACCGCCGTTGTCCATGTCCTCAAAGTGCTCACGCCGTCATCATCCATGCGCATTCTTTTCATTGGAGACATTGTCGGAAAGCCGGGTCGGGAGATCGTGGGAAGTGGAGTGCCTTTTCTTCGCGATCAACGGCAAGTCGATTTTGTCATCGCGAATGCTGAGAACGCGGCAGGCGGAAGCGGCATCACCCCCGCCATCTATCGAGAACTGACTTCTTGCGGCGTCGATGCAATCACACTCGGCGATCACATTTACCGCCGCAAAGCCATCGTGCCGATTCTGCAATCGCGCGAGAACATTGTCCGCCCGGCGAATTATCCGCCGGAAGCGCCTGGCAAAGAGTTGGCCGTAGTCAACTCGGCCAATGGTATTCCCGTTGCTGTGATTAGCTTGATGGGCCGGGTTTTCATGCGTCCGGTCGATTGTCCCTTTCAGGCGGTCGAACGCGTATTGGCCAACATCCCCTCGGACGTCCGCGTTGTGTTTGTCGACATGCATGCGGAAGCCACAAGTGACAAACAACTGATGGGCCGATACCTAGACGGGCGGGTTTCTGTCGTGCTGGGAACTCACACGCACGTGGCCACCGCCGATGAACAAATCCTGCCTAGCGGAACGGCCTTTCAATGTGATGTGGGAATGACCGGTCCGCACGATAGCATCCTGGGACGTCAAATTGACCGCGTGCAGCATACGACATTGACATTTGAACCAACTGCCTTCGATGTCGCCACGGATGATGTTCGTCTGTGCGGCGCAATTGTCGATATCGACGAGCAATCTGGCAAAGCGGTTGCAATCGAGCGCGTTTGCCTGCGCGAATCCGAGTTGCCACAGAACCGGCAAGCCGACGCCATCAAAGTGACAAAGTAGCGCGGTCAGGCTGTTTGTCGTTCAAGATTGCACCTGGTTCACCGCATGCATCGCTGCCAGATGTTGCCTACAATGGCAATATCCACGCTTGAATTGCCCCTCGCCAACAAGAGCTGTTGGCCAAAATGGGCTTGAGCCTTGTTGCAACTCTCACTATGCTCCGCCGCCTTTTCCTGAGAAGCGATAACTCCTCACTGCCACTTGCGTGGTGGGCTCGGCTATTGTTAGCCGCGCTGGGGGTTGCGTTGGCGGTTCCCTTGGTGATTGCGTGTTTGTTGGTCCCTGACCCTACGGGCAAGGGGTACGGCACGCATGAACAAATGGGCCTGCCGCCGTGCACGTTCACCCAAACCGTGGGAATACGTTGTCCCTCTTGCGGCATGACCACAAGTTGGACGTATTTGGTGCGGGGACGAGTTGATCGCGCGGTCATGGCAAATTCAGGCGGTACGTTGTTGGCCATTATTGCGTTGGTGACCGCGCCATGGGCGATTGTCACCGCAGTTCGAGGGCGACTCCTTTGGGGAAGACCTTCAGACCACGCAATCGCACTGGGCACGGCTGTCGTCCTGGTTGTCACACTCGTGGATTGGGTGATTCGGTTGGCTGTGGGTTGATCCGCAGCGAGAAGTTGCACGGAAGCTGCTTACCCTGACAAGAAACAACTCACCAGGTGCCGCGATGGATCGCATTCGCCGAGGATCTCTCAAGCTTCGCCTCTCGCTCGTCTTTGCTTTGCTCGCCACAAGCGCATTGCAAACCGGCTGTCGCGATTTGATCACGACTTCGTACTTGATGCTCCGCGGATTTCAAACGCCTGCGGAATTCCCCGGACTCAAAGAAAAGACGGTGGCGGTTGTTTGCCGCAGTCCGCGAAGCGTGAATCCGGACCAGGAAATTGCCGTTCGCCAAATTCCGGCGCGGGTGGGCAATCTGCTTTCCATGAACGGCAAAGAGATCAACGTCATTGACCAGCAGAAAATTGAACGCTGGATTGATGAAAACGGCATCGACCGATTCACCGATGTCGGCCAGGCGCTGGATGCGGACTTGGTTGTCGGCATCGAGTTAGAAGACTACAGCTTGTACCGCAGTTCCAGCATCTTTCAGGGCAAAGCCACCATTCGAATTCGTGTCTACGACATCGAAAACGGCAACAAGCTTGTCTTTGATGCTCCAACTCAGCAAATCGATTATCCCAACGGCAGTGGCTATACAACCAGTGAAATCGCCCGGCCTGAGTTCAACAATATGTTCATCGATGTGATCGCCGAAAAGGTTGGCATCAACTTCTACGATCACGATCACACGACATCGTTCGCCGCGGACAGCCGCGTGCTGCGATAATCACAACAGTGAGATCACGGTCTCACGTTCTCGACCGTGACTTGTCGAGCCACTAGACTCGACAAGTCATGAGCATCTCCCTTTCACGCCGGAAACTGCTGGCCGCGTTCTTAACCGCGCCGGCGGCAACGCTATTGGGTTGTGGCGGCGGGTTCGGCTCATCGCTCCCCAAACAGGGATCGGTGCTCGGGGCATCATCGCCAATTGGACATCAATTGCGAAACGGATTTCGCCCTCAGCCTGCTGGCAACAAGTGGCGCGAACATGATGTCGTTATTGTCGGCGGCGGCATGGCCGGACTCTCGGCTGCCTGGCGTTTGCAGAGCTTGGGAATTGAGGACATTGTTGTTCTCGAGTTGGAACCGCGAATTGGCGGAACATCCGCGTCCGGCCAAGCCGAACTTGCTCGCTACCCATGGGGTGCCCATTATGTCCCTGCGCCAATGGCGCACAACCGCGCGCTTGTTGCATTGTTTGACGAGCTTGGCTTGATCGAAGAATTCGACGACGCTGGAGAGCCGATCGTTGGTGAGCAATTCTTGTGTCGTGACCCGGACGAAAGGTTGTTCGTCAACGGCACATGGCATGAAGGTTTGTATCCCTTCTTCGGCGAGGACCGCGCTCAATGGGATCGCTTTCAAGAGGAAATCGCCGCGTGGGTATCGTGGCGCGATGAAGATGGTCGCCGCGCATTTACCTTGCCAACCGCGGCTTGCTCCCATGCGGAAGAGCTTCGCGCATTGGATGAGCAAACAATGGCGGATTGGATGACGGAGCGAAGCCTCGATTCCCCTCGCCTGCAATGGCTGGTCAACTATTGCTGCAAGGATGACTACGGTCTGACCGTGGAACAAACGAGCGCCTGGGCGGGCCTGTTCTATTTTGCATCGCGTGTCGCCCACGCTGGCGGAGACCCGCAGGCTTTGGTCACATTCCCAGAAGGCAATGGCCGTTTCATTCGCCACTTTGAAGACAAGCTGGACGGCAAGATTCACACAGGCATGGCCGTCAGCGAAATCCGCCCGTTGGGCTCACCAGGTCCGGACGACGCTGTTGAACCCGCGCGGCCATATCGTCGCGAAGTGATCGCCGTCTCACACGATGGCTCTGACGTTCGCGGATATCGAGCTCGGAACGTAATCTTCGCCGCGCCGCAGTTTCTTGCGCCGTACCTCATTGCGGATTTGCCCGAACCGCGACGGCAAGCAACGAGAGAATTTGAATACGGCGTGTGGATGGTCGCCAACCTGCATCTCAGCAATCGTCCCGAAGAGGATGCGTTCCCGCTCGCCTGGGATAACGTGCTCTATGACAGCAAGTCGCTGGGCTATGTCGTCGCGACGCACCAGCGCAACTTGGAGTATGGGCCGACCATCCTGACCTATTACCATCCGCTCTGCGATGACGATCCGTCTGTGGCGCGGCAGCGGCTGTTGGATCTGAGTTGGGAAGATTGTGCTGAAATTGTGATGGCCGATTTGCAAACCGCGCACCCGCAAATCCGCAACTTGACCACACAACTTGACGTTATGAAGTGGGGCCATGCGATGATCCGCCCTCGTCCCGGTTTCTTTTTCGGCCCTGCGCGTCGGGCCGCTGCCCGGCCTTTTGACGGCGTCCACTTCGCGAACACGGACTTGTCAGGCGTGGCACTGATGGAAGAAGCGCTGCATCACGGCGTTCGCGCGGCGGAAGAAGTGGCCACGGCGAATGGAAAGAGCTTCGCCAGTTTGATTGGCTGAGCAGTTTGTTGGCCGAGCATTGGTTGGCGGAACCGTTGATTGACCAGCACGTATTCGGGCAATCGCTACTTCGCGTTGGCGGCCAGCGTGGTCTTCACGGCGATTCTTCCGGAGTTATCCTCCAACTCTGACCAATCGTCAGCACAACGAAAGTAAAGTCTGCCGTCCGTCTTGGCGGTGAATGTTGCCTCCGCTCCGATATCAAACGGTTCGGTGAGTTGATACCCTTCGGTCAACAAGACGCCCTGCAATTTCCCCTTGCCTTGCTCGTCACCGGATGGAGGAATCTGGTCGCCATCTTTCGCAAGCTTCCAATTGCCGGTGGCGGTCACGGTATAGGTTTCGCCTTGGCGGAGTTGCGCCATGCTGGGTTGCCAACCACGATCAGCGGAGATTCGCGAAGTGAGAGTGCGGCGTCCGGAGACCAGCGTGAAGCGCTTTGACCAATCCCAAGCGCAAAGGTCTACGCGAAATCCTTTGTCGAGGTGTTCCAAGAAGAAGCGATATTCAAAGTCAAGCTGATCCATTTCCTGCCCAAAGACATTGTCGAACGGAATCTTTCGACCTGACAGATAATTCAAACCCAACGTGCGGAACTTACGACGATAGTTTGGATTGACCTCTAAGACGTGACACAACGCCCAACGCCAGGCGTAGCTTTGCCAGCTATCACCGGTCTGCGAGTTCTTTTCCGCATCGTCGACAATTTCCGCGACCGGACGCGGATCACTTTCCTGCAAGTAGTCAATCACCACTTCGTGAGCGTTCACGGAAAGATCATCCTTGACCCAGTATTGCCCCATTTCGGCCATGCCTTCGGAATACCAGACCGGGCCGACCGTTCCAAACGCTTGATGACAATACGCATGCACGGCTTCGTGGCGGGCAACGCCCCGTTCCGCAACCGCATACACAACGGCTTTGGAAATGAAGCGATTGCCGCTGGTGATTTTCTGAGAGATGGTCACGCCGGCTCGACCTTTGATTTTGGCCAACCCCGTAGGGTGAAGGCTATCCTCCGGCCAGTTCTTCAAGTCACGCACGACATACATTTCAATTGGCGCATTGGAAGCTCTTCCCCAATATGCAGAGATCAGCCCCAGCATCGTTTCGAGCTTCTCCAACTCCTCGCGAGCTTCATCTTCCGGCAAGTCCGTGTGCATGATGAAATTCCGCGTCGTGAAATCGCGCGGCGCGGTCGAACGCGGGGCATCCGCATCCTGGTTTTGCGGAGCAGCCTGCGAACCCTCTGTGCCGGAGAGCATCGCAAGAGTCAGCAGAAGCACTAGCGCCAAGCTCAGCTTTTGTTGCAACGATCGACGGGACATCATGCATTCGATCCTAAGAAGGGGTTCCCAACGGGAAACGGAGTCCGGAGAAAGTGGCAAACGAGGGCAAGAAGCCAGCGAACACCATGCGATATGAGATCAATGTACTCGAACACGCACTAATCTCTCAACTAACCCTGCGGAAGGGCGTAGTGCTCTTCGTTTGCCACAAAACCCTCGCATTTGGCTATTGAGCACTGCGCACTTTCCGTGCAAACGTGGGTGCTGCGGGAAGCTAGCTTCCCGTGCGTCCAAACCTCGAAACTGGGTGCCACGGGTAACTTGTTACCCGTGCGTGTCGGGCCACAGTCCGCCTGTCGACACGGAGTACTACACGCCAGTCGATTCCGCCAAACATCAAATGCATCCAAACAACATTGTCGCACGGCATCAGCCTTCTAAGTCCCGAAGAGCCCCAACATGGGTGCCACGGGAAGCTCGCTTCCCGTGCGTGTCGGGCCACAGTCGATTCCGCCGAACACCAAATGCGTTCCAAAGAATCTTGCCGCACAACCTCAACATTCGGCCTTTCCCCCAAAGCCCCAACGTGGGTGCCACGGGTAACTTGTTACCCGTGCGTGTCGGGCCACCATCGATTCCGCCGAACATCAAATGCGTTCCAAAAATCTTGTCGCAAGATCGGAAGAGCGTCGTGTAGGGAAAGAGTGTAGATCTCGGTGGTCGCC
>CALJLD010000057.1 GCA_937982665.1 uncultured Planctomycetales bacterium | reverse complement strand
TGAGGTGTCTTAGGTCGGAGATCTGCCGGCCAATGGAGGCTGCCTGGATGTCTGAGCAGCCTCAGGCGTGACAAGGCCAGCGGTCGCTTGGTACGATGCGCGATTGCCCTTTTGTTCTATCTTTGTGATCGCGTTCGCTAAATGTCTCCGGCAGTTTCACTGGTTGTTTATTCATTGCTTATCGTGGCTGCCTCGATGGCAGGCGGTTGGGCAACCAGTTGGATTCATCTCAGCCATACGCGGTTGCAGACAGTCATCAGTTTTGTCGCAGGGCTGATGCTTGGAGTTGGTCTGCTTCATATGCTGCCGCACTCCGTTGCGTACACTCAGTCTTTTGACAGCACGATGCTGTACGCGCTGTTTGGTCTGCTGGCCATGTTCTTCCTGATTCGCGCATTTGACTTTCATCATCATGGCGAAGCGGAAGACGAGCACGAGCATCATGGTGAGAGTTGTCGGGCCAGCCATCCATTCTCGTGGGTTGGCGTGGCCATTGGATTGGCCTTGCATACAGCAATTGATGGCGTTGCCCTGGCCGCGGCAATCATGACGGAAGCCGAACATGCGGAGCATGGATCGGGATTCCACCTGTTGGGGATTGGCACCTTTCTGGTGATCGTCCTGCACAAGCCGCTGGATGCGCTTTCAATCACGTCGCTGATGTCGGCAAGTGGGCGTTCCATCATGGCACGCCGCGCGGTCAACGTCGGCTTCGCGCTGATGTGCCCCTTGGGCGCACTGTTGTTCTTCGCCGGCTTTTCCGGTCACACAGAAGTGGTCGGTGCGGCGCTGGCTTTCGGCGCCGGCACATTCATCTGTATCGCCTTGGCAGACTTGTTGCCTGAACTGCAGTTCCATTCGCACGACCGCGTCAAACTCTCCGTAGCGCTGTTGCTGGGCATTGCCGCGGCCTACAGCATTGGCTTACTGGAAGGCGAGAGCCACGGCGGGCTCGAGGAACCAGTCCCCGCTGCCCACGATCATGATCACGACCACGATTAAGTGGCGGCATCCGGTCATTGCGCGCAAGCAAAGTGAAGTTGGACGCGGGAGGAATGGAGTCAAACGCCTGTTGCGACCGGTCCGTCATACCCGCTTGGCAAGTTGATTTGGACCGCGAGATTGGCGTATTGCGTGTTCTCAACGCCAGCAGCGCACAGGAATGAGCGGACGTTGCCGAAGTACGTATCCGTATTGCAGGCGGCGGCGTTGCCATATTTATTTCAATCCACAGCCATGTCAGTTGCGTATAGCCGGGTGCATGTTTCCAAACTCCCGGAATTCCTGTGAGTGTTCTCACAAACATTTCCGCGGGCTTAGCGAAGAATTGCGGGATGTTGATCGACGAGATGTTGATCGAAAATGGTTCGGCCAATGCCGGCAGCCGTTGATGTCCCAATGTGATTAGCAAACCAGAATCCACATTCGGCTTCCTTATGCAACGAATCTGGCACTTCAACCGTTGTGTCCTCTTCGAGCGACTTTCGCCGGAACGGCTTGAGGAACTTGAGCGGCGATGCAGAATGCGGAAATTCAACCGCAAGGCACCCATCTATTTACCACGCGATGAAGCCGATGGCGTGCTGTTGCTGGCTTCCGGCCGCGTTAAGATTTGCCATGTTTCGCCTGAAGGCAAGCAATCGATCCTGGCCTTCATTGAGGCAGGCGAGTTGTTTGGCGAGCTGGCCATCTTTGAAGAGGGTCCACGTGAGGAGTATGCGGAAGCCGTCGAATCGGCATCGGTCATTTTGATCCCCGCGGTCGAGATTCGCAGATTGATGGCCGAGGACCCACAGCTTTCGTTGGGAATTACAAAGCTGATTGGCCTGCGGCGGCAGCGTGTAGAGCGTCGCTTGAAGTATTTGCTTTTCCACAGCAACCGTGAGCGATTGGTTCATCTGTTGTTGGAGTTGGCGGAGCGGTATGGCAAGCCTGCTCCGGCCGGGCTGGACTTGGGGATTCGCTTGTCTCATCAAGACCTGGGCGCCGTAATTGGTAGCACGCGGGAAACCGTCAGCATCACTTTGGGCGAACTTCAGGCGGATGGATTCTTGGAGATTGGTCGTCGCCGGCTGGTGATTCTGGACCTTGATCGGCTGGCCAAGTCCGTGAACATGCCGACGCCGACGATTGAATCCTCCGCAGCAAAGCAACCAACCCCGCGACGCGGCCAGATTGGACCATCAATCGGCAGCGCCCTCCGGCATCCGTTTTAGATCTCACCAATTTCTTGCGACACGCAATACGGAACGTTGCTCGCCGTCAGGAACTGCAAGCTTCGGCTGTTTCGTGTTGTGTGAATTACAGAGAATCGTGCAGCTATTTGAGTAAATACACGTGATTCAAAGAATTGCATCTGGCGGCTCAGCGGTTCACTTGCTGGAATAATCACTCGCGAAAACAACATAAGATCACGCCAAAACCTGGCACCCATAGCCGATGAGAAAGTCAACGAAGAACGCGCGCCCAATGCCGATGAGCGCTGAGGATCCGCAAGGCAACACATGGGGGCATTGTCCACGCGGTGCTGTTGCCGAAGTTGTGCGGCAACGCAAAGCCAGGCATGCCCGAACGAATACTCGCAGAGTTGCGGTCCTGAGCGGAGCCACCCTTTCAGTGCTGCTGGCCGCTGGGATTGGCATTTGGGCGATGAGCGATCAGCAGCCGAACATTGCTCCGGTGGAATCGCCGGCGCGGCAAGTTCAAGCGATCTCGTGTTCAGAAACTTTGGAATCGCTGGATGGCTATCTTGCCAACAATTTGAGCGAAGATTTGGAACTGCGAATTGACGAGCACATGCGGAAGTGCCCCAGATGCCGGCGTCACATTCCAGAAGGCCACCCTAAAACGGGGCTTGTGGCGGCGCTGCTCCCGGCGATCTCGCGAGAATTGTGGGCGATAACGCTGGCTGATACGACGTTGGCTGATACGTTGGCCAACACGCGGTAAGGCTAGCTCTCGTCTTCGTCCAGGTTCCAGCCGAGTTGTTCTAAGCGGCGATAAAGCCTGGGACGCGTCATGCCCAGAAGTTTGGCTGCCTGAGTCTTGTTGCCTTTGGCGTGATCGAGCGCCCGACGTATGAGTGTGGACTCGATCTCCGCCAAGTAGGCTTCAAGGTCAATTGTTGTTGGCTCCGAGAAAGCCGGATCGCTGGCCGCTTGGACTTCACGGCGGATGCTCTCCGGCAAGTCGTCAATATCGATCAGTGGTTGGTTGGCGTTTTCAAATGCCGAGGCGATTGCCAACGCAAGCTGCGCTTCATCGCCCGGCCAACTTGCCAGACACAGTTCATCCATGGCTTGCGGCTGGAAACCAGCGATTTGCTTTTGCCTGTTGGCGTTGAGTCGCTCCACAATGGCCTGAGCGGTAAGCGGGATGTCTTCACGACGCTCAGCAAGCGGCGGAATCAGCAACTCGGCAGTGCTCAACTGTGATGCAAGTTGTTGAGGAAACTCGCCATGTTCCGAAAGGAAAGCGAGTGATTGCTCAGCCGAGGCAAGCACACGAACTTCGTCCGCGAGTCGCGCGATAAACTGAGCAGCCGGCTGTTGGGTTTCCGTGGAAAGCGCGTCAAGCGAATCAATCAGAATCGTGTCAATCTGGTCATCGCTCGTTCGATCGCTGGCGGCCAGGAATGAAAACACATTCTCTTGCAGTTGTTCCCAGGACAGCGCTCGGCAATCCACCGCGAGGAATGTTCCACGAATTTGTTTGGGTGTTGCCGAGTGCAGGAACTCGGCGAGTTGCTTTCGCGGCGCGCCCGCTGGTGCGATGATGGTTGCCGCTGTAGCGGTGGCAGCCAACATGAGGGCTTGCCTTTGGACTTTTGTAACCGCAGGACTTGTGCCGTGAAGGGGGAACGATTTGGCGTGGCGCGTGGTTTCTTGTCTTAGTTGTTGCAGCGCTGTGTGGAATCCGGCCCACTCGGGATGAGCAACTTCGCTCGCCGGAGCAGTTGTCGCTTTGAGAGCCTCTTTGGAGTCCAGGCGTGAGAAGAATGCGATGACACTTGATGGCTCATCGCTCCCGCCGGGCTCATTGTCGGCAGGATTGTTGAGTGGCCGGTAGTTGGCGCGAACTTGCTGCGGAGTTGCAGCGCCTTCTTGTCCTGACGTATTGCCGGAAGGCAATGAAACTACCACGGAACACGCAGCGCCCTCCATGGCGTGCGGTGGCGGGCACAGTGCATTCGCGATGTCCGCAAGTGCTTCGCCGGTCGGCTCGCTGGAGTAGCTCGCCACCTGGAGCAG
Organism: uncultured Planctomycetales bacterium; assembly: GCA_937982665.1. Classification (GTDB taxonomy): domain Bacteria; phylum Planctomycetota; class Planctomycetia; order Pirellulales; family S012-138; genus CALJLD01. Next base: position 47,614 of record CALJLD010000057.1, on the reverse strand, counting down.
TAAGTCGCTTTCCGCGCAGCCGGCAAGTTCGCACAGAGCAGCGTTTGCAAAGATGATTCGCCGCGCTGCGTCAAAGATGCAGATTGGGCAGTCTGCCGACTGCAGCAGCTTTACGAGGCTGGTCGTCGAGGCTCGCTTCGCGCCCATAACGCCTGGCTCCGGACGGGCTAGCGTGTCGCAACGCCGTTTGAGAGCGAGTCACTGGAATCGGAATTGGCCAAGTCCGCGGCCGCTTCCGCCGGGGTTGAGACGGCGGTCAGCGATTGCTCAAAAGAGACCGCAGCGCCATCAGCCGCGTCACGCGAATTCTGAGCGACGAATCCCGGCACGAAGCCGATGGCCAACAGCAAGATACAAGAGACAACCGCCGCCATGAACGCGCCCGTCTCGCCGGCCGCGCGGTCAACGGTATCGGCAGGGCGGAAATACATGGAGCCAATCACTCGCAGGTAATATCCGGCCGCGATCACGGCATTGAGCATTCCGATTACGGCCAGGACCGTGAACAAGCTTTGGTATTCCTGCAACTGAGCCAGCCGCATGGCATCCCAAAAAATTGTGAATTTGCCAAACAGCCCTGCCATCGCCGGAGGAATCCCCGCGAGCGTCAGCAGAAACAGCGACAACAACCCGGCGACCAAAGGATGGCGTCGGGCTAATCCGGCTGCGTTGTGGGTGGTTTCCAGGCGATGTTTTTCGTCCGATGCGGCGCTCAAGCAAGCGAACGCGCCGATGGAAGCCAGCGAATACACCACAAGATAGAACAGCACCGGAGCCAAGCCGCCTGTGCTTTCCAACTGGTTGTCATTATTAGTCAGGATTCGCCAGCGGACATCAAACGCAACGGCCAGGCCCACCAACATATAACCGGCATGAGCAATCGAGGAATAGGCCAACAGCCGCCGCAGGTTGGTTTGCCACAGCGCCAGCACGTTACCAACGGTCATGGTCAGCACGGCCAGAATCATGGCGATCCGAATGCCGTATTCGCCCAGGTTGGGCATCGCCATTACGGCAATGCGAGCGAGGACGATCACACCGACGATCTTGGGCGCGACGGCCAAAATGGCCGCGTTTGCGTTCGACGTGCCTTCGTAAACATCGGGAGCGTAAAAGTGGAATGGCACCGCGGCAATCTTAAACGCCAGGCCGGCAAAGATTAGCACCATGGCTAAACCGCCTAGCGGCAGCCAACTGGCAGAGCCATCCGTTGCAATCAGCGCTCGATGGATTTCCGCCAGCGATGTTGAGCCGGAAACCCCAAACAGAAAGCTGAAACCGTAGAGCAGCACAGCAGACGAAACGATGCTGAGATAGAAATACTTAACGGCCGATTCCTGAGATTCGCGATTCTTGCGGCCGATGTACAGCAGGATGTAGGTGGGAATGGAAACCAGTTCCAACCCGAGGAACACAAGCAGAAGATCGCCGGCGCCGGCCGTCAGCATCATTCCGGAGAGTATCAACAGCAGGGAGCCAACAAACTCCGCGGCCAAGTCACCGCCTGTCCGTTTGCTGGTAACAAGCAGGAACAAGAACCCAAGTATCAGAGTCAGCCAGCGGAATTGCGTGGTCAGGGCATCGCGCACGATTGGCCCTGCAAATCCACTGGCCGCGTCAGGCCGTTGCCACATGACCATCGCCGCGGCTGCTAACCCAATTGCCGCAACGCCGCTCCAGAGTCTCTTCGCCGGGATAAAGGCGCCCAGAATGTAAACCGCAACCGCCGTACCCATGAGAATCATCTCTGGGATCAGGTCGAGAACGGTTTGTAGCGTGACGCCATTCATTGTTGGTTGATTTATTGTCTTTCGATCAGCGGCTGACTTTGCATGTTGCTGGCCGCTTGGACAACTTCCGGCGCTTCGCCATCACGATGCGCTTCGTACTTGGCCATGGCCGGCGCGGAAAGGTCATTCAAAGTGCCGCGCATTTGATCCAGGAAGAAGCCGGGAAAAAGCCCAATCAACACCGCGCAAACTGCCAGCGGTGTCAGCGAGGCAATCTCTCGCACGGAGAGGTCTTTCACTTCCGGCTCTCCGTCGTGCAACATCGGCTCTTTGAGTGGGCCGAAAAACACGCGCCGCACCAGTGACAACATGTACCAGGCCCCAAACACAACTCCGCTAACGGCCAGCACGGCAATGGTGAGGAACTCCGCGGAACTCGCTCCGCCATACCAGCCGCGCTGAAACATTCCCGTCAACAGTAGGAACTCGCCGGCAAATCCGTTGAGCCCAGGCAATCCGATGCTGGAGAATGTCATTACCAGCATGAAGAACGCGAGCCAGGGCGTGCGCTTGGCCAGGCCGCCAAGTTCCGCAATCTGCCGGGTGTGATAACGCTCATAAATCATGCCGACGATGGCGAACAGCCCTCCGGTGGAGATGCCGTGATTGACCATCTGCAGCACTCCGCCCTCTAAACCCAAGCGGTTGAGCGCGAAGATCCCCAACATGCAGAACCCCAGGTGGCTGACGCTGGAGTAAGCGATCAATCGCTTGATATCTCGCTGCGCAAGCGCCACCAATGCGCCGTAGATGATACCGATAACGGAAAGCCACAAGATCCAGGGCATGCAAGTGACCGTCGCGTCCGGCAACATCGGCAAGCTGAAGCGAACAAAGCCATATGTGCCCATCTTCAACATCACGCCGGCCAGCAACACACTGCCGGCCGTAGGCGCCTGAACGTGTGCAAGCGGCAGCCAGGTGTGGAACGGGAATAATGGGACCTTCACAGCGAAGCCCGCAAACAACGCCAGAAAGACCCAGAACTGCAACTCCGCGGACATGGGCGCTGCCTTCAGGTTGGCCATGATCTGCGGGATGGAAAACGTCAGTTCTCCGGAAGCTGAACTGGCGATGGCGATCGTGATCAAGCCCAGCAACGTCAGCACACTGCCGGCGAAGGTAAACAGGAAGAACTTGATCGCCGCGTAGCGCCGTTCTTCACTCCCCCACACACCAATCAAGAAGAACAGCGGGAACAGCGTGAACTCGAAGAAGACGTAGAACAAGAGCAAGTCGCGCGCGGCAAACACGCCCAGCATGCCCATCTCTAACAATAGCAAGAGCGAATAGAACCCTGCCGCGCGGTCGCGAATGGCCTCCCAACTGACCAGCACACAAACCACAACCAGCAAGGCCGAGAGCGCGAACATCCACAACCCCAAGCCATCCAAACCGAGAGAAAAGTGGATGCTGACTTTGGAATCTTCAGACTCAAACCAAGGATAATCCACACCGGCGAAGTTTTCGCGCTCGCTGGCAGTGGCTGTAGAACTCGCGTCTTCGGCCGCCGCCATCGGCAATTCTGTGTATTGCCAGGTAAGGTAGCCAGCGGCAATCAGAGTTCCCAAAGAAAAGGTAAGGGCGACACCGCGCACAACCTTATGTCCCGCTTCGGTCATGGCGGCTAAGAACGCCGCGCCAACGGCGGGAAGAAAGATCGTGATGAGCAGCAATGTCGACATTTGCAGCTAACGCAGCAGAATTCCGATCAGGACAAGCAACCCCAGCACCATCGCCAAGGCATAAAACTGAACCAGACCAATTTGCATCGGCCGTAACACGGCACCAAAGGTTCGCGGAATCCAACCGCACAGATTGACCAGTCCGTCAACAAGCAGGATGTCCAGCACATACAAAATGTGAGCCAAGATCCGCAGTGGCCAAACAATGAAGATGTTGTAGAGCTGATCAAAGAACAACTTTCCGTACGACAGTTGATACAGCCAGGCCGCCTTCATGGTGGAAGTCAAACTTGAAACAGTCCCCGGCGAGCGCAAGTACATGAAGGCCGCGGCGCCAATGCCCAACACTGCCACAACACTTCCGGTGATGGCCACTGTCCAGTTGAAGCCATGTTCTTCCGCGGGGCGAATTCGCTCCATCGATAAGGATGGCGTGTGCCCAAGGAACTCGACAAACCAGTGTTCGGACGCGCCAATCGCCAGCGCCAAAAAGCCCAACACCATCAACGGAATGGTCATCGTCTTTGGCGATTCGTGGGCATGATGGCCGGCTTCTTCCGGGATTTTCTCTTCACCGTAGAAGGTCCGGAAAAACGCACGGAAGGTGTAGAAAGCCGTGAACAGGGCCGCCGTCCACGCCACCCAATACAACACCGTAAACGTTGTGGCAGTCGCGGGATCGCCATGCGAGGCGTCATACACGGCCGAAAGCACCAGGTCTTTGCTCCAGAAACCGGCGAAGGGAACAACGCCAGCCAAAGCTAGACAACCAAGCAGGAATGTGATGTGCGTCACCGGCATCAGTTTCCGCAGGCCGCCGAAGTGGCGGATATCGATCACACCGCCCATGGCGTGCATCACGCTGCCTGCTCCCAGGAACAAGCACGCTTTGAAAAACGCATGCGTGAAGAGATGGAACATTCCGCCCACAACGCCTGCGAGCGACGCGGTCCCCAGCGCCAAGAACATGTAGCCAAGTTGGCTGACGGTGGAATAGGCGAGGATTCGCTTGAGGTCAGTCTGAGTGATGGCAATAAAGCCAGCCATGATGGCCGTGAACGCCCCAATACACGCCACAACAACGGGCGCAGTCCCGGAGGCTACAAACAGCGGCGTACACCGCGCAACCATGTAGACGCCAGCGGTGACCATCGTCGCCGCGTGGATGAGCGCGGAGACAGGCGTTGGACCTTCCATCGCGTCAGGAAGCCAAACGTGCAGCGGCCATTGAGCGCTCTTGCCGCAGGCACCGACAAACAACAACAGGCAAATGGCAGTGAGGACGCCGGTTGTTGCGGCGGGAAAGCTTTGATAGCCGCCGTCCCGGATGACTTGATCCCCAAAGACTCCGGGTTGCGTCACGACGCCATCCACTTCGATGTCATGGAAATTCAGCGTGCCGAGCGTGGTCCAGATCAGGAAGATGCCAATGGCAAAGCCAAAATCGCCTACGCGATTGACCAGGAATGCTTTCATGCCGGCGGCCGAGGCTTCGGGCTTCTTATACCAAAACCCGATCAGCAAGTAACTGCAAACGCCAACCGCTTCCCAAAAAACGTACAACAGCGCAAAGTTCGAAACCGAGACCAACATGGTCATCGAGAACACGAACAGCGAGACATACGTGAAGAACCGCCAGTAACCCGGTTCGTCATGCATGTAACCGATGGAATACATCGCGACGAGCGTGGCGACGAAAGTCACCATCGTCAACATGATGGCCGAAAGCGGATCGGTACGCAGCGTGACGTTGATGACAAAATCAAACGACGACGAATTTGCACTTCCGTCCTGTGCAGCGCCAGCTTCGGGCGAAGCCTGCGTCATGGCATCTGGCACAGCAGCCCAAGTCCAAACGTCAAAGAACTCTTCAAAGCTTGATAATCCGCCTGGCACGCCGTCATCATCACAATTGCTGTAGACTTGCCACAGCAGAATTGCGGAACAGACAAATGATCCGGCCAGGCATACGACCGTTGGCAAATGGCTCTTGGACTTGAGGAACTTGGGCCCAAGCGCTACGGTGACGATTGCCGCAAACAGCGGCAACGCGGGAATCAGCAACATCCATGTGTGCAGACTAGACATGGGTGCGGAATGCCGTCTCCTCAGGATCGTGTTCCGGTTCCACGCCCGCTGGCGAAAGCTGCGGCCATTGCCTGGCTTCTTCTTCCGGCGGCGGAAGTTCGCGGTCGACATACTCCGGCTGATTGTCTTCTCGCAATCGCTGCCAGAACGCAATATCCAGTTTGCCGCTGCGTTCAAAGACCATCAGGATCAACGCCATGGCAATCGCGGCCTCGCAAGCGGCCACGGCCAGCATGACAATCACCATCACCTGACCGTCCCAATTGTTGTGGTACCGGCCCCACGCGACGAGACTGACGGACACACCTTGGATCATCATTTCGACCGCCAGGAACATGACAATCATGTTGCGACGGCTCAGGAAGCCAATCAAACCAATCCCGAACAGCAACGCGCCAATCGTGAGATAGCCATGCAAGAGCGAAACTTCGTTCACTAGCGGTCCCTCCCGTTCTCGGAGGGGGCCTGCATGGCAACTTGCGCGGCGGACTTTGCTTCTTCCGGTTGGGCAGCGCGCGAATGTGCGATGATTGCCACCGCGCCGACCAGCGCTGCCAACAACAGTACACCGGCCACTTCTATCGAAACGAGGTGAGCGCTGAACATCCGCGCTCCTAACGAAGCAGAATGATCTTGCGTGAGAATGTTCACCGGACCGGCGGCATCCGCCTGGTCATCCGCTTGTGCTTCCTGCGCGGCAATCAATTCAGACGGCATGTCAGCGGCAAAGCTTTTGCTCTTCAGCACGCCGCCGAGAGTCATGGTCAACATTCCAACGAGCACGATTCCGGCCGTTGCCGAGAGCGGACCTTCCCAACTGACACGATCATACGGAGCATTGCCACGCGGGTTGGCCAGCATTAACACAAAGAGCAGGGTGACCAGGATTGCGCCGGCGTAGACGACGATAGTCGCGACGCTGAGAAAGTGAGAGCCTTGAATCATGAACAAGCCGGCGGTCCCCAGCAGCATCATAGCGAACCAGATGGCGCAATAGACGGGGTTGCGGAAAGTCACGGCAGCGGCAGCGGAAATAACTGTTGTTGAGCCGATGACGATGAACATGCTTTGCGAAAGCATGTCACCCAGTGCCGAAACCTGTGACAGGATCAAGCCGAGCGAAACGACGGACATGGCAGCGCCCACCCAGCGCATGCGCTCTCCCGGCCGGGGCAGCAACAGCCACATGCCAACGGCGCCCAAAACGGTTGCGCCCGCGTAGAGCCAGCTTTCAGGGCTCAAGAGGCGCCTCCCTTCGGCGGTGTGGTGTCTGCCAGTGAATTCGCGACAGTCTGCGACTTCATCGGCTCTGCGTCTTTTGTCTGGTCAAAGACCGACAAGAGCTTTTCCTTATCGAAGACCATCTCCTCCCGCGAACGACCGGTCAGGTTGTAGAGACTTGTCAGCTCGATGGCATCAACAGGGCAGGCTTCTTCGCACATGCCGCAATAGATGCAACGCAGTTCATCAATCGTGAAACTCTCGGGGTATTTCTCACGGTCTTCCCAAGGGCTTTCCGTGCCAATGATATCGATGCAGTGCGCCGGGCAAGCCGTTGCACAAAGGAAGCACGCCACGCATTTGACTCGCCCCTGTTCATCCCGGTTGAGACGATGCACACCGCGATAGATCAGCGGATTGGCGATTTCCGGCTCGCTATCGGGATAGCTGACCGTGACTTTCTTACCAAACAGGTGTTTGGTGGTGGTTGTCAACCCTTGCGCGATCAGCGGCAAGTAGAGCTTGCCAGCCAATCCGAGCTTGGGTTCGTCAACCCACAGGATGTCAGGATCATCGGGCTTCATGGTTCGTGCTTATTTTCACAAAGTCGTCGGCTTTGTCACCACCCGTGACGAATTTTCTTGCCAGGAAAGCGGTTACGTCGGCAAGTCGCCGACTGGAGACCGCTCATTTCTGGAGCCAAGCGGGGCCAAAACGGCCGTCACCACAATTGAGACCAGCATGAGTCCGGTCATCACCAGGAACACCATCAGAGGTTTTTCCGCCACGGCATTGTTGAAATACTCAACCATGGCGGCCACCAGCACCAGATTGACCATGCCCAGCGGCAGCATCACCTTCCAGGCCAGTGCCATCAACTGATCGAAGCGGAACCGCGGCAAAGTCCAGCGAACCATCATGAAGCCGAAGACAACAAGGCAGATCTTGGCAAACAGCACAAGCACGCGAAGCAGCGCCGTAACCCAAGTGATTTCCGTGCCGGAGCCGGTGATTCCCCAGAAGTGCCATCCTCCCAGGAACAAAATCACAATCAGGAAGGCGGCTGTAATCATGTGCAGGAACTCAGCCGAAGCGTACATCACCAACTTCATGCCTGAGTATTCCGTGTGAAAGCCGCCGATCAATTCCTGCTCGGCTTCCGGCAGATCAAACGGCAATCGCGCGGCCTCGGCTGTTGCGGCCACGAGAAAGACAACAAAACCCAGAGGCTGGACGAACGCGTTCCACATTCCGGTTTCCGCTTGCTGAGCGATGACGGTGTCCAGCCGCAAACTTCCAGCGGTAAGCACGATCCCCAAAATGCCCAAGCTGAGCGGGATTTCGTAAGCAATGAGTTGCGCGCTACTTCGTAAGCCCCCCAAGAAGCTGTACTTGTTGTTGCTGGCCCAACCGCCCAGGATTACTCCATAAACGGCAATTCCGGAAAGCGCGAAAACGTATATCAACCCGGCGTCAAATCCGGGCGCTACGACAAAATCGATGTAGCCATCCGCAGTTGGCCAGATGCTTCCGAAGGGGATCACCGCGAAGGTTGCCAGCGCCGAAGCCAAAATGGAAATCGGTGCCAGCACATACAAGGCTTTGTCGACGTGGCCGGGAATATACTCTTCCTTGAGCACCATCTTTACGCCGTCGGCCAGGGGCTGCCCCATTCCAAACAAGCGAATCTTGGTCAACGGCAACCCGACGCGATTGGGCCCTTTGCGGTCTTGCACCCACGCGGCGACCTTGCGTTCTAACAAGACAAAGTAAGCCACTGCCGTCATGATGACGAAGATCAGCAGCCCAATCTTGATCAGTGCTTCCCACATATCTGTTCAATGCTTCCGTACATGCGGACTTGTTGGACAAAGGATTGTAAGAATGACTTCTTACGCCTCGGCCAACATGCCAATCGTCAAATCAATGCCGAATTCACTAACGCCGTCGGCAGCGGCGCGAAAGTATGGAATCTCGCGAGTGACTTCAGCCAGGACTTGCTTCGCTTGATAAAGTCCCGTGCGGCCAAGCAAACGCCACAAGACGCCGCCTTCGGACCGAGCACCTGCCGGCGGACGGATGGCCCACGGCACGGACTGCAGCCGGTTCGCAAAGTTGACGTACGAACCTTCCTTCTCGGCGAAAGTTGCTGACGGCAATCGGTGCGTCGCGGCTTGCCACAGCGGCGAATCAAAAATGTCTTGCACCACCAATACATCAGCCTTGGCCAGCTGACTGGCGGCCGACTCGTCAATCCAGTTAGCTTGCGGATAGCCGGCGGTTACCCAGACGGCGGAAACTTCCTTCGCTGCGACTTTGGGCAATAACTCTTCAAAGCTCAACGCCTTGCCAAATGATGCGGCAACCTCTTCCACGCCACGACGGTTGGGAGCTTTCTCGGCGTGAATTGTAAATCCGGATGGGAATGTTTCGTCTTCGCCCAATTGGGGCACCGGCCCAAGTGCAATCAGCACTTGAGAGTCTACCTCGCGGGCGTATGTGCAAAGCAGAAACGCTTCTTCGACGGTCAAATACGGCGAAAGCACAACGGCCAGTCGTCCTGCCGCGCGAACGTCTTCATCGGCTTTGGCAATCACTGTGGACCATTCCATCGGGCCTGGCAGTGGACCATCGCCGTTAGCTCCTGAATCGGCGTTCGCGTCTTGTTTGTTTTGGATTTCCGGCCCGATCAATCGGGCGTCATCATGAATGTAGCGCCATCCATAGCGACCATCGTCACACATCCACCATTTGTTGATGTGGGGATTCTCCCTTGGCCGGACGCGATAGACCTCGTCCTGATTCTCGTCGACGCGAATGGAGCAGCCTGTTGAACAGCCGGTGCAAACGCTGTTGTGCGTCTTCATGAACCAGACGCGCTGGCTGTAAAGAAAATCCTGGTCTCCCAAAGCGCCAACAGGGCAAAGATCAACAACATTCCCCGAGAGCTTGTTCTCAAGCGGGAAGCCGGGGAAGACGTCGATTTCCTCGTGCGCGCCGCGCTGCACGGTCATCAACTCGTTTGTACCGGTGATCTCGCGTGTAAAGCGGACGCAACGCGTGCACATCACACAGCGATCAACAAACAGCGTGACCGTTTCGCCCATCGGGCGACGACGACTGGTAAACGGCTTGATGTCCGCGCGACGCTCTTTCTGCCCATGCTCAAAGTGATAATCCTGCAAATAGCATTCGCCGGCTTTGTCACAAATCGGGCAGTCGATTGGGTGGTCAATCAGCAGCGCCTCTTCCACAAACGCGCGCGCATGTTTGACCTTGTCACTATCGGTAACAAAAACTGTTCCGTCCTTGGCTGGCGTTTGGCAAGCGGGAACCAGTTTGGGCATCATGCTCACTTCACCCGTTTCCGCGTTCTTGCTGCCTGTCTCAACCAGGCACATGCGGCAACTTGCCACAACGGATAAGCCGGGATGCCAACAATAGTGCGGCACATCCACGCCAGCCCGCCGGGCAACTTGAATCCCGTTCAAGCGCTCGTCGTCGCCAAGCTCAATTTCCTGATCGTTGATCCAGACTTTTGCCATGATGAGCAGCTGTCGCCGTTTCGGTTGGTCGCCTCTAATGAATTCCTGTTGCCTCAAGCGCCTCGACGGGCTCGGTCACCATCCAGCCGTCAGGGTTGGTTCGCTTGATGTAATCTTCAAACTCGTCTCGGAATTTTCGGACGGCGTTCTTGATTGGCCAGGCCGCGCCGTCCGCCAAACCGCAAATGGTGGTGCCAGGCATGATGCCAATGGTGTCGCCGATTTCCAGCAGCAGGTCCAGGTCTTTTAGCCGCCCGCGTCCTGCTTTGATCCGTTCAAGCATTCGCAATGACCAAGACGTTCCTTCTCGGCAGGGAGTGCATTGCCCACAACTCTCATGCGCGAAGAACCGGCAACTGTTGTGCAAGAAGTCCACTATGCTGACCGTATCGTCGAGTACAACTACGGCGGCGGTCCCCAATCCCAGGCAGCCCACTTTGCCCGGTCCGGCAAAGTCCAACGGCGTGTCGAATTCGGCTTCGGTCAACAATCCCATGCTGATTCCGCCGGGAATCGCGGCTTTCCCCTTGCGACCTTTCCAAACTCCACCGCCAAAATCGTCAATCAATTCTCGGCAGGTGAGCCCTAAAGGCGCTTCATAGCAGCCCGGCTTGTTAATATGCCCGGACAGGCAGTACAGCTTGGGACCGAATGATCCAGGGTCTCGCGGGTTGCTGGGATCAGGCGGAACGCCAATTGACTTGAACCAATCCGCTCCCCGCGCGGCAATATGTGTGACGCAGGCCAAAGTCTCGATGTTGTTCACAACCGTGGGCTTGTGGAACACGCCTTCCACGGCGGGAAATGGCGGCTTGATTCGCGGCCAGGCCCGCTTGCCCTCCAGGCTTTCAATCAAGCCGGTCTCTTCACCACAGATGTAGGCCGCCGCGCCTCGGTGTAAATACATGTCGAGCGAAAACTCGCTGCCGAGAATGTTCTTGCCGAGATATCCGGCTTCGTAACACTCATCAATCGCTTGCTGCAAACGTTGATAGGCCAGCGGGTACTCGTAGCGGAGATAAAGATACGCCGTAGTCGCGCGTGTGGCGTAACAGCTGATGATTGCACCTTCAATGACCTGGTGCGGATCATCTTCCATCAAGATGCGATTGTTAAACGTGCCCGGTTCACTCTCATCCGCGTTGATGCACATATAAATCGGGCCGGGATGATCCTTCGGCAGGAAGGTCCACTTCACGCCCGTGGGGAAGCCGGCTCCTCCGCGTCCACGCAGTCCGCTTTCCTTCACCAGGTTGGTGACGTCTTCCGCGGACTTATCCTTGAGCATTGTGCGCAGCGCTTGATAGCCGCCACCGCTTTCATACACGCTGCGGCGATGGCTATCGGTCTTGCCAATATTGGCGAGCAGAACAGGTTCGAATTCCGGCACGGCTAATCTGTGTGATGTCAGTGTTGTGCAAACTAATCCAAAGTGGCCACATACTCTTGGCCGGATTCCGTCGTCATGTTTCCAACCAGATCATTCCCCGCCAACATGCATGGCGCTTGCTCGCATGCGCCTAGGCATTCCGCGGCTTCCAGCGTCAAACGGCCATCTTCTGTTGTTTCGCCCGGATGAATGCCGGCCTTCTCGCACATGGCGGAGAGAACTTCTTCACCGCCGCGCAGAGCGCAACTGATGGAACGGCACACCCAAACACGCTTCTTGCCGCAAGGCGCGTCTTGCTTGAAGAAACCATAGAAAGTCAACGTATCTTGCACCTGAGCGGGATGCAGTTTCAGGAGTTCGGCAACTTCCACCACGGCTTGCATCGGCACATGTCGCAAGTGCTCATTGACAATGTGCAAAGCCGGCAATGTCACAGCCTGACGACTGGGATACCGCGGAAAGAACGCCTTGATTTCGGCGACCATCTCGTCCGTCAAGATGCGCGATGAATCTGCCATGGAGAATCAGTGCGAAAGAACAACAAAAACGAAATGCAAATCTCGGTGACCCAAACTTTGATGACAAACTATCGGTCCAACTCCGCGGCGATGATGTTCAGACTACCCAACACGGCCACAACATCGGAAAGGGTGTGACCCCGGATTAGGTACGGGAACACCGCAAAGTGAATGTAAGATGGTGGTCGACATCGAGCACGGTACGCCACGTCGCTTCCATCACCGGCAATGTAGAACCCAAGTTCACCATTGGGAGCTTCAATCGCGTGGTAGCACTCTTCCTGCGGAACTTCAAAGCCACGATTGGCCATCGTCAATTCGAAGTGCGTGATGCATCCTTCGATTGTTGAATAGACCTGGCTTTTCTCGGGGATATGAGCCCGATCGCCCACCTCGCAATTCACCGGACCCTCAGGCAGGTTCTCAATCGCCTGCGCGACAATCTTCAAGCTCTCTTTGATCTCGGCGATGCGAACAAGGTAGCGGGCGAAGCAATCGCCTTCCCGCATGCAGCAAACTTTGAAATCGAAATCGGGATAGCAGAGATACGGTTCATCTTTCCGCAAATCTCGCGTAACGCCACTGGCGCGAGCAATCGGACCAGTGCAACTCCAATTTGTGGCTTCTTCCGCGGTCAACAGCCCAACACCTTTGGTGCGGTCAATGAAAATACGATTGCGATTGAGCAACCGCTCCATGTCATCAACCGTCTTGGGGAAAGTCCGCACGAACTCGCGAACTTTCTCCACAAACAGCGGTGTGGCGTCATGCATCACGCCGCCAACACGCGTGTAGCTGTTAGTGAATCGCGCGCCGCAAAGTGTCTCAAAGATGTCGTATATCTTCTCGCGTTGGTTAAACGCATATAAGAAGAATGTAAAGGCACCCGTATCCAGGCCCATCGCACCGGTGGACAACAAGTGGTCACTGATGCGAGCGAGTTCGCAGATGATGGTGCGGATGTACTGACACCGCGAGGGGACATCCAGCCCTAACAACTTCTCCACGGCACAATGCCAGGCGACATTGTTCGCCATGGGCGAAATGTAGTTCATCCGGTCCGTGACCGTGACGTACTGGTTGTAGTCCAGGTGTTCGCCAATCTTCTCAAAGCCGGAATGCAGATAGCCAATGTCCGGCATGGCATCCAGCACTCGCTCGCCTTCAAGCTTCAACACGATCCGCAACGTTGTGTGCGTTGCCGGATGTTGAGGACCAAAGTTGAGCGTCCAGACGAATTCCTGTTCTTCGTCGTGGGCCAGGTCTCGAGTTTGCGTTTCCAATAGCGCCATAATCAATATTGCAAGACTTAGCTTGCGCCGCGCTCCAGCACGGGGAAGTTGTGCCGCTCACCGCGACCGCGGAGCGGATAGTCTTTTCGCAAGGGATGAGCCGTGAACTCTTCAGGAAGCAAGATTCGCCGATGGTCCGGATGGCCTTCAAACTGAATGCCAAACATATCCCAGACTTCGCGCTCCATCCAGTTTGCGCCAAGCCAAAGCGACGCCACGCTGCGGACATTCAGCTCCGGCTCATTCACAAAGCAACGGACATTGAGTCGCTCATTTGTCACCGTATTGGCCAGCAAATAGACCAGGCCGAAACGATCAACAGCGTCGCGGAAATTCAGGTAATCAACGCAAGTAATGTCGACCAGCAGATCGAACCCTTGCGTATTCTTCAGAAATGCAAGCAGCTCAAACTGCTGCTCGCGCGAGACGACGCAGCGCGTTTCTTCACGAAACGTGCTCCAAACGAGGTCCGGAAACTCGGACTTCAGTGCTTGAAGATTGTCCTCGCCGTATGCCACAGCACTCCCTGGCTGACCGGGATACAAATTGACAAGCGTCGGCTGACAACGAGAAACGCCGCAGCCAACGAACACCACGTTGCGACAAATCCGTCTTCCCATGGATAGTTGCCGTAAAAGCGTACCCGAAGTCGGCAATTCTCAACAGCCCCCGATCCGCCGCCATTTTCGGCACTGAGATTGGCCTGTCTGCACGAAGGGGCATTCACTTGCCGAGCCCGCCGAGACACGTTGCGAATCGGCACGACAGCCAGTCGATGGACGCCGATCTTGCCCCCGTGGTATTCTGGGAAACATGATCTCCCGCCGGTGTGTCCATTGTTTTGCACTGTGTATCCGGCATGCAACGTGAGTTCGCAGCATGATTCGCCGCATTGCCGTCATCACAATCGTCATCCTGGTGCTGGGCGGGCTGATCGCATACAGCCAGTTCCGCCCGGAGCCTAATCGCGTCTCTGGCTTTGTCGAGGCCGACGAAATCCGCGTGGGATCACGAGTTGGCGGGCGAGTCGCGGCCGTTCTGGTGGAAGAAGGGGAACGCGTCAGCAAAGGTCAGCCCCTGGTGGAGCTAGAGCCATTCGATCTGCTCGAGCGCGAAAACGAAGCGATTGACCGACTCGCCGTCGCGGATGCCGAATATCACCGCGTTCAAGACGGCTTTCGCCCGGAAGAGATCGCACAAGCGAAAGCGCGGCTCGACCAGTTCCAAGCCCAGTTGGACCAGTTGGAAAACGGTCCACGCCGAGAGGAGATTGAAGCCGCACGAGGACGCCTGAGATCGGCCGAGGCACAGGTTCGTCTCGCCAGGGCGGACTATGACCGCACACAAACGGCATTTGATCGCGGCGCAATCACACAAGCTGAGTTCGACAACGTTAGCCAGAAGCTCGAAGTTGCCGAAGGTGTGCTGCAAGAACGCACGCAAGAACTCGCATTGCTGGAAGCCGGGACTCGCGAGGAATCGGTACGCGAAGCCACCGCTCGCGTGGAAGAAGCTCGACAAGCTTGGGAACTTGCAAAGCTCGGCTACCGACAAGAGGAGATCGACCAGGCAAAAGCGGCCCGCGATGCCGCTGAAGCGGCGCTGGAGGTTATTCGCGCGCAAAAGGCGGAACTCACAATCACCAGCCCTGTGGATGGCGTCATTGAGGCCATGAACTTGCAGACCGGTGACTTGATCCCCGCCGGCGCTCCAAGCCTTTCCATTATGGACGACGCCAACCTTTGGGTTCGTGCGTACGTGCCTGAGAATCGTGTAGCTCTGGAGGTTGGTCAGAAACTCAAGGTCAGTGCTGCCGCCATCGGCGACGAACAGGTCATTGGCGAGATCACGTTCATCTCGCGACAGGCGGAGTTCACTCCCAGCAACGCGCAAACTCCGGAAGAACGATCCAAGCAAGTCTTTCGCATGAAAGTCGCGCTACCGGCGGATGTGCAGCATCTTCGCCCGGGCATGACCGTTGACGTCTGGTTGGAGCCTGCCGGTGAATCGTGATGAAGTCGTCATCGATGTCGCAGGCTTAACCCGCCGTTTTGGCGACTTGACCGCCGTTCGTGATGTGAGCTTTCAGGTTCGCCGCGGCGCCATCTTTGGGCTGTTGGGGCCCAACGGCAGCGGCAAGTCAACCATCATTCGTATGCTGCTGGGCATCCTTCCGCCCAGCGATGGTCAGGCTTCGGTCCTTGGGCATGACGCTTACACCCAATCGGAAGCGGTCAAACCTCGCGTCGGGTATATGTCGCAGAAGTTCAGTCTCTACGCGGATCTGACGGTGCGCGAAAACATCGACTTCTATGGCCGCATCTATGGGCTGGACGGCGAGCGGATCGCAAAGCGCCGGCAAGCGGTGCTGGAGCTGACGGACTTGGGCGACCAGCAATCCAAACTTGCCGGCACGCTTTCCGGTGGTTGGCAGCGGCGACTTGCGCTGGCATGTGCCTTGATCCATGAACCGGATGTGTTGTTCCTGGATGAGCCCACTGCTGGGATCGACCCGGTGGCACGTCGGGAATTGTGGGACTTGTTGTTCGAACTGGCCGGCCGCGGTGTCACGCTCTTCGTGACCACGCACTATATGGACGAAGCAGAGCGCTGCACGGACATCGGCTACATCTACCTTTCGCGCTTGCTCGTGCTTGGCAAACCGGAAGAACTCAAGGCACTGCCGGAGATCAACCCGGCCGGAACAAAGCGTTATGAACTCCAAATCCCCGACGCGGCCGTTCACCTGAATGCGTTGCGTCAACTTTCTGGTGTCATCGACGCTACGCTATTTGGCGAAAACGTCCATGTTCTGGTCGAAGACCACGTTTCGCCCGGCTGGCTGCTGGAGCAGATAGGGCACGATGCGCAACAGTTGGAAGCGCGCGAGATTTCGCCATCGCTCGAGGATGTCTTCGTCACGCTCACGGCCAAGGCCGAACAGCAGCGAGCAACCGTAGGGCAAAGCGCCGAAGAAGAAGTGGATACCGACGAAACGCCATCGAAAAAAGAAACTGCTGAAGAAAAAACTGCACAACAAGCTGAGCAACGTTCCGAAAAGCAAACCTCCACAAAGCGCCGAGACAGCTACTCCAACAACGGCCTGTGGGCGATCCTGGTCAAAGAGTTCTACCACATCCGGCGACAGCCAATCACGCTGTTCTTCATGCTTGTTGTGCCGGTGATGCAGACCATCATCTTCGGCTACGCGATCGACACACAGATTGAAAACATTCCCACAGTCGTGTTCGACCTGGACGGCCGCCGCGCGGCGCGTGACCTGGTAACCGCGTTTTCCAACACGCGTCGATTCCGCATTCAGGAACACGTGCAGGACGAAGCCTCATTTCAAAGTGCGCTCACGTCTGGCCGCGCGAAAGTGGGGATCATCATCCCGCCAGACTATTCGGACAAAATGCTGTTGGGCGAGCAAACACAAGTGCAAGTCTTGATCGATGGCAGCGATTCGCAAGTCGCCACAACTGCTCAGAGCACAGCTCAACTGCTTGGCCTGAACCTCTCTATGGCGTTAGCCCAAGACAAGGCCCAATCGTTGCAAGTCGCCGTTGCCCGCGATCCGACTGGAGCCAGCGCGCTGCCCATCGAAGTTCGCACGCGATTACTTTACAACCCGGACTTGGAAAGTTCGCACTTCTTTGTGCCAGGGCTCGTCGGCATCATCTTGCAGTTGGTCACGCTTTTCCTCACGTCGTTCGCCATTGTCCGCGAGCGCGAACTCGGCACGCTCGAGCAACTCTTCGTTACGCCGGTCGGCCGCATGGGCTTGCTTTTCGGCAAGTTGTTGCCCTACGCGGCGATTGGGTTCGTGGAACTGCTGATTGTGCTGGTGGTGATGATCTACGTCTTTGGCGTGCCAATCCACGGTACGGTCGGCCTGCTGCTGATCTTGTCGATGCTGTTTATGGTCTGTTCTCTCGGCCTGGGATTGCTGGTTTCCACGTTGTCCAAAACGCAACTGGAAGCGATCCAGTTCGCGTTTGTGATCATGCTGCCGTCCGTCCTGCTCTCAGGCTTTATCTTCCCACGCAGCGAAATGCCGCTGCCCATCTATGTCCTGTCGTACGCAATTCCCGTCACGTACTTCATTGAAATTCTTCGCGGCGTGGTTCTCCGCGCGGCGGACTTTGCCGCGCTCACGCCATCCATCATCGGGCTGGCCATCTGCGGCTGCGCCGTGATTGGGCTTAGCGTTGTCCGCTTCCAGAAGCGATTGGACTAGTTGCGCGGCGCGTTCAACGGCAAGATAATCGTGAGAATTCGCTCGCATGCGAATCGAGCGTAAGCTCAACCCCCCGCGGTCTCAGTTGGTCTTCGCCTCGGCACCAACCAGTATTCGCACATCGCCATCGCGCTTTGTGAATCCTGTGTTGTCCAAGTACTCGCACATGGGCAGTGCGTATTTTCGTGACGTGCCGAGGACTTCACGGATTTGGCTGACAGTCAGGCCGGTGTTTGTGGCGAACGCCGCCGTCATTCGCCCACGCAGGTCGGCTTCCGCTTCGGCATGCAAGTAGAAGTCTTTTGCGATCTCGATGAGGTAGCCTTCCGAAACAGCCAGGGCGACAAGTTGCGGGACGGCGGCCTGGTTCTTGGTTGTTGCGGACTGCACATCTTTGATCGTCGGCGGTTCAAAGCCGGCGGTGCGGAACTGCTCGATGACCTCCTCGTACAGCCGCCGTTCATTTTTGGAAAGCTGCGGTCCCTTATCCGGAAGCGCGATGCCGGCCCGCCCGCGGCGCAGACGACCGGCCGATTCCATTTGCCGCAGCAAAGCGTTGAGCGTGGCATCATCGCCCAGATAGGAATAGCGGTTCAGAAGCTTTGACGGATCAAGCATTGCTGCCAGCGGCTCCAACTCGTGCTGCTTTTCCAGCGTGTGCGCGAAACGATCGAAGATATCGGAAAGGGCCTGACGGCTGACGGTCAACTTGCGGTTGGGGGAAAGCTGCAAGTCGATCAGTTCGCCTGCGGCGCGGAGGTCTTTGACGAGATCTTGCGGGGACTCAATCCCGGCGGTGCGGGCTAGATCTTCTGGTTGCCAGCTTTGCAGCCCGGCGAAGTAGATCGCCGCGGCGGCGCGGGTTTTGGGATCATCCACAGCGAGTTCTTGAACACGATCAAGTTTTGCGGTTTCGGCAGGACGAATCCGCTGGGCGTTGGGATCCAGAATCGTACCTCCTCCGATCGTCCAAACTGGGGACTCGCTGCGTATGACCAGCGGTTGGCCCCAAGTGCAGACGACCGGACTTGCGAGAAACATCTGCGCTGCACATGTTTCGCCCGGCGGTAGCTCGCTTCGGCCCAAGAGTGAAACGCTGCCAATGAGTTCCGCCGTGCCGATGTGGACACGAACACGAGCACGATTGCGCAGAGGCTTGGTGATGGATGGCAGCATCTGCATCTGCACGGTGATCAGCCGGCTGGGCTGCAGGTGGCCAACGGTGCACAGTTCTTGTCCGCGTCCGATTTCTTGATGGTGGATGCCAGCGAGATTGACGGCTGCCCGCTGTCCGCGATGCACGGACTCCGCCTGGCGATCATGATTCTGCAAGCCGCGGATGCGGACGGCAATGCCGCCGGGCTCAATCACCAGTTCATCACCCAGTTGGGCTGTTCCGCTGGTGACAGAGCCTGTGACCACCGTGCCATGTCCAGCGATTGTGAACGCGCGGTCGATGGGCAAACGGAATGGGCCGTTGTCTGTTCGCGTCTTGGCAGCTTCGTCCGCGGCGGCTTGCAACGCCGCGCGCAGTTCATCCAGTCCGCCGCCAGTATGAGCGCTGGTGCGAATGATAGGGGCATCCGTCAGAAACGTCTGAGAGACGAGTTCGCGGACTTCTTCCTCGACCAGATCAATCCAGTCCGGCTGCGAGACATCGCACTTGGTCAGCGCGATGACGCCTTGCTGGATGCGGAGCAGCTTGAGGATCTCCAGGTGTTCCCGCGTTTGCGGTTTGACGCTGTCATCCGCGGCCACCACAAGCAAAGCCACGTCAATGCCAGTGGCACCGGCGAGCATGTTGCGAACAAAGCGTTCATGTCCTGGGACATCAACAATGCCAAGGCGGTAGTCGCCGATTTCGAGTTCGGCGAAGCCAAGTTCAATAGTGATGCCACGCTTTTTTTCTTCGGGCAGGCGGTCCGTGTTGACGCCGGTGAGAGCGCGGATAAGAGAAGTCTTGCCGTGATCAATATGTCCGGCTGTTCCCAGGATGAGATCAATGGTCATGCGGGCATTTTAGATGCGGCTCTGGCAAGTTCGTACCCATAAAAAAGCGCCGCGTGAGTGGCTCACACGGCGCATGGGTTTGCTGTTGTAGCTGGTGGCGGCTGGCAATTCCTTTTCGCCACGCAGCTGGCTATCTACTTGCGGCTGATCGGCGTGCCTTGCAGCAGCTTGACGTAATCGGCCGTGATAGAGAGAGCTTCGTCCAGGTAGTAGTCACGATCAATCACGTCGGTGGGTTCGCCCACGACGCCTTCAAGGATATCAGAGTCTTCCTGGCCATCCTCTCGCATGGCGATGAACTTCTCTTTGTTCAGCGGCACGGTCGTTCGCGATTTGCGTTCGACGTATCGTTTGATCTGGTTTTGCACAGCGGTGAATTCCTTGGACTCTGTGAGCCGCTGTGTGGATTGAGCGATCAACGACTCAACCATTTGTTGGTTGACGGCGTTAAAGCCGCGGAAGTCACTCTTGTCAACGTGATCAAACTTCATCGCATAGTCGAGGTCGCCTTCGCCAATGTCCATGTGAGAAATGACCGACGGCAGAGCGATATCGGCAACCACGCCACGCAGCTGCGTGCTATCTCCAGAAGGACGATAGAACTGGCTGATGGTCAGCTTAAGGCCGCCCAGTTTGGGTCCGTTGTTTTGCTGCAAGAGTTCTCTCTGCAGGTCAAACAGGTTTTGGACGGTGCCTTTACCGTGCGTAGTGGGGTCACCCACAATCACGCCGCGGCCGTAGTCTTGGATGGCTCCGGCGAAGATTTCGCTGGCACTGGCGCTCAGCTTGGATGTCAAAACAACAAGCGGACCTTCCCAAGCCATTCCGGCTTCGGTGTCATCGTAGTTTGTCACTCGGCCGCCGATGTCTTTGACTTGCACGACGGGGCCTTTGTCGATGAACAATCCCGTCAGGCTGATGGCTTCGGTCAGCGAGCCACCACCGTTACGGCGGAGGTCCATGACCACGGCATCCACGCCTTCAGCTTTGAACTCGTCCAAGATGGCAATGACATCTCGCGTGCAGCTCTTATAGTCCGGCTTGCCCAAGCGAGCGCCGGCCATATCCATGTAAAAGCTGGGCAGATCAATCACGCCAATGCGGGACTTTTGGCCGTTAGGAAGATCGACATCAAAGATGTCCATCTTGGCTTCTTCGTCCTTCAGTTCGACTTTCGCGCGAGTGATGTCGATGATCTTGGCTTCGGCTTCGCCGTCAGTAACAACTTTCAATCGCACGATGGTGCCGGACTTGCCGCGGATCATCTTGACCACGTCATCCAGCTTCATGTCGTAGGTATCTACGAAATCTTCATCAGTGCCTTGGGCGACACCAATGATCTTGTCTTGCGTCTTCAAACGGCCATCTTTGTCGGCCGCGCCACCGGGAACAATACGAGCGATCACGGCATCGCCGTCCGCATTGGACAGGCTGGCTCCAATGCCTTCCAGTTGCAGCGTCAGGCTGATGTCGAAGTTCGCCTTGGACGGCGGAGACATATAAGTGGTGTGCGGATCAAACGACGTGGTAAACGATGTGAGGTACATCTCCAACACGTCATCGTTGTTGAGTTGGTTCATTCTCCGCAGGTAGCTGGTGTAGCGCTTGCGGAGTTTCTCGCGAGCTTCCTCCATGGTTTGCTTTTCGACAACCATTTGCGTGAGGAAGTCATACTTGATCCGCTTGCGCCAACGCTCACGAATCTCCTCGTCCGTGCTGGAGTACTCGGCAGCGTCACGATCCGAGACCATCTCTTCATCGATGGTGAAGTCGAACTCGTGATCGAGCAAATCTTCAATCAGCGTGACGCGCTCTTCCACGCGCTTCAGGAAGCGGTTGAACACGTCGACTGAGAAGTTGACGTTGCCGCCTTTGAGCTGATCGTCCAGTTCCAAACGTTGTTGGCGGAACTCATCAATGTCGGCCTGCGTGAAGTAGACCTTCATCGGATCGAGCGTTTCCATGTAGGAATCGAAGGTCCGCGCGGCGATGACATCGTCAATGGCGTGCTTGGTCATGTGCTGACGACCAAGGAAATACGTGACAATATTTGTAATGATCTTGTCTTTGCTGCCGGGCGGGTCAACGTCCGCCTTGGCCCACGGAGCAAGAACTCCCAACGTAAGGAACGCGCACAAAACTGTGCCAAGAACCGCCATCCGTTGGTTGCGTGAGTAGATCATGAGCACTCCTGGTTTCAGTTGTCTCGAAGTTGGGCAAGTCAGGGCGAGCCTGCCGGAGCGGTCAAAGATCGCCTGTTGGCCACTTGATTGCCCAACTAAGTTGCCTATTTGCAAGAACTTAACTAATCCTACCTGCCGCTTTGAATCGGGGCAAGTTCAGCCCGGCTCGCAAGCGGCAAGGGATGTGGGACGAAATTATTACGTTGCAACGCGTTACGTAGTTCCAGCGTTGACCGCATCGCAAGCTTTGTCGTTCCTGGGCTGAGGGAAGTTCCACTTGTCCACTGGGGAATTCGCTCGAATTCACCGCAACTCGCGGCAAAGGAATCTTGTTTGCAGTTCACCCCTCATAATGCTTCGGGTTTGACCAGCCGTTACGTCCATTATCTTCACGGATGATCGCCAAACTGTATCTCATTTAACTTATGCAAAACGTGCAGATTTTGCGCGATTCGCATTCTATTTAGATGACGAAGATATCCGATCTTGTTGGAGGAACTGCTATCCTCGCTGGCGGAATGGAGCGGAAGAAGATGGAACTTCACTCGCAACGCAAACCCTCGGGCGTTGGCAAGTGGCTGTTGGGTTTGGGACTGGTCGCGCTGTTCTTTTTGAGCTTGCTGTCGCCCCGATTCTGGAACTTAAGCGGCAAGTCAGACTCGCCACATCAATCAGTCCTTGCGCGCTTGGGCTCGTCCGGAGCGACGAATAACGCAACACCTAAGAGCAATGCGGCGAACATTCCGCAGTACCAGGTGCCTCGAATCAATCCGTCTGATCAGGCTGCAGATATTGATGACCTGCCGCCGGGTGAAGTCCTGGCTGCCATCCAATCGCCGGCGCTTGATCTGCCACTTGGCGAGGACATTCGCCCACTCCCACAGCGCATTGGTGATGTCGCCAGCGACGCACGCCCTTTGACGCAGGGCATCCCGCAATCGAACAACCTCAGGACGGCAGATACTCCAGGGCCACGGATCTTTGGCGCGGGAGCGATCACCAGCCAACCGGACCAGGAACTTACCAATCCACGCACGTTGGTCTTTCCGGAAGAGGATGATCTTCCGCCCCACCAGCCCAATCGCACAACGCATTCTGGCGGGCCGAAAGGTGGCTCAACGTTTGACGATCCTATTCCCACCGACACAACAAGCGGCGATGCCGCATCCAGTCGCACAACACCGCGCGTCAGCCCAGCGACCATCAACAACGACGCGAATGCAACATCGCCGCTTTCGCGTGAAGAGATCATCCGGGCGCGTTGGCCCTGGCTGCGTCCGCGACGCATCGCCAACTATTTGGACCAACTGAACGAGCACGCCGAATGTGCGATTTGGGCGGAAGAAGTTCGCTTCCTGATTGAGGGAACCCTATCGCCGGAGGAACTCGCTGAGAACTTGCCATACTTGCGAGAGCAAGTTGAATACGCGGAAGAGATCATCGCTGGCTTGGGCGAAACCGAAGATGCCGCGCGAATGCGTCGGGCCGCCTATGCACTCAAGCGCAACCTTGTGATTTGGGAATTGTCTGTCGACACCCTGCGAATCTCCGCCGGTGTTGATGTTTCGGCTGGACCAACGGCCAACCAACTGCGGGAATTGGCCAGCCAGGTTGAACGCGCCGAGACCAGATTGGCCACCGCGACGGATCGTGCTGCTTGGCGGCAATACTTGCGCATGGACGAATTGCGCCAAGTGACACAACAATCAAACGATCGCACAATCGCATTGTTGGAAGACATTGCCGCGCGATTCAATTCGGAGAGCCTGACCGCCGGCCAGCGACAATTCTTGCAAAGTGGCGAGTTGGGGGAATTGAATGTGGCATTGATTCGGCTGACCTCTCAGCCAGTGGATCGCTCGACATTGTTGACATCGCTGGAGCAATTCGAATTCACAGGATTGCCGCGAGATGGCCAAGACGTCGCGCTGCAGATCCAAAGCCTGCGAGCGTCCGGAACTTTGGCCGACCTGGAGTTGGCGAACACCTTGGAAGGTTACTATCGCAACAACAACGTGCGGATTTCCGTTTCGGACAAATTCCTGACGCGGATGTTGCCGCCACAGGCCGACCGTCAGGAATACACCAGTGACACCATCTTGGGCGTGCCTGTTCGCGGGCAGTCAACTACGCAGACGCGGCTGGCCATCCAGATGGCCCCTGGCGAAACGGCCTCATTGGAATTGTTAATCATGGGTGACGTCGACTCGCTGACTCGTGGCGACTCCGGACCCGTTACGACTTACAGCCAAACCAACGCAACATACGTGGTTCGCAAGCCATTGATCTTGGATGGGCGAGGAATCCGCACATTGCCGGGCAAAGTGCAAGTCTTTGCGGACAGTCGCGTGCAATGCCTTGAAACCGATTTCGACGGCGTTCCGCTCTTCGGTTCAGTTGTGCGCGGAGTGGCCGAGCAACAGATCGAGGACTCGCGCGACGAAGCCCGGCGTGAAATCGAACAGCGAATAGCCGCGAAGGTACTCACCCGCGTGGACAGCGAATCAGACGCCGGTTTCGCAAAAATGAACGGCAAGCTTTTCGAACGCCTGGCGACAATTCAAAACCTGGGACTGGAACCCGCTGCCTGGTTCCAACACCCCAGCGATGATCGACTCGCCGTACATTTGCGAATGGCGGCCGGATCTCACCTGGCGGCCAACACGCCTCGCCCGCGAGCGTTAAGCAACAGCCTGGCCAGCTTTCAAATTCATCAGTCAGCGCTCAACAACTTGCTGGAAAGCTTGGAGTTCAACGGCGCCACCGTGACGGTGGAAGAAGCATTCCTGCATGTCATCGACAAGCTTTCCTTGGGCATGAGCTTCGCCTCGATGCCGGATGGAGACGCGGTTGTCACGTTTATGGAAGACAACCCCATCACGGTCAATCTGGAAAACGGCCTGTTGCGAGTCTCATTGCGAATTCAGGAACTCGCCGCCGAAGGGCGTCGTTGGGGACCGCTGAACATCTATGTCAACTATCGGCCGATTCCCAGCGGTGAGGGCTATGTGCTCGTGCGAGAAGGCCCGATCAGCTTGGACACACGCTCGTTGACCTTTGGCGATCGCGTCATCATTCGCGGCATTTTTGCCAACGTGTTCAAGCGCGATGAGGAGGTTTCGGTCCTCGGCCACGCACTGCGTTCTGATCCTCGCTTCGCCGGTTTAGGCGTCACGCAATTTGACGTCGAAGACGGTTGGCTCGGCATCTCGGTTGGTCCGGCCTTGGATCGGTTGGTCGAAACGCCAGAGGGCGAAGAACGCGAGCTGAATCTGCGGCGATAGTTCCGCATTCGCCGGGAATTGGCCGGAAGACTGGCCACGTCAACATTTGCAGCTTTTCGAGCCGCTTTGCCTGAGCGGCCAGGTTGGCATTGCGCTGGAATTGCAGCGCCAGTGAGTTGTCTCTCTGTTTGCAGCCCATTACAGTGGCCGCACACGCAACAGAGAGGGATGTCCCATTAGCTGCAGAATGCCGGGCGGATGTTCTTGAGAACGGCCGCGCGTCGCCACAGTGCCTTGAGCGGAGACAAATCGCCCCAGGTGCTTTGCTGCCGCGCCTCGCGTTCACACAATCACCGCACGCCGAACTTGATCGCCCAACCTGATTGAGGAACCAACATGGAAAAGTGGCCACTCGGAGTCTTTGCCAGCATCGACGCAGGCTTGGGTGTGAAACTTGAAGTCGCCCGGGAGTTGGGCGTTCCGACTCTTCACTTGCATGCGCCAACCGCGCAAAACCGTACGGAAAAAGCCGCGCAAGACTTTCTGCGGAAACTTGATGAATACGGCATGCGCGTGACAGCCGTCTTTGGTGGCTTCGAGGGGGAAAGCTATGCGGACATCCCCACAGTCGTCAAAACGGTCGGCCTAACTCCGGAAGACACGCGGGCATCTCGTTTGGCGGAGATGAAAGAAATCTCTGATTTCGCCAGGCATTTGGGCGTGCCTGTGGTGGCGTTGCACCTGGGCTTCATCTCGGAAGATCGGGAATCGGCGAGTTACAAATCGGTTGTCGAGACCACTCAGGACTTATGCGATTACTGCGCGAATAACAATCAATCCCTGCATTTGGAGACAGGGCAAGAGACGGCCGAAGGTCTTCTGCACTTTTTGGGCGATGTCGCGCGGGACAACCTGTTTGTCAATTTTGATCCCGCCAACATGATCTTGTATGGGACGGCAGAACCCATCCCCGCGCTGGAACAAGTGGGGAAGTTTGTCCGCAGCGTGCATTGCAAGGACGGTCGCTGGTCGCAAAACCCCGGCAAGGATTGGGGCGAAGAAGTCTCGCTGGGTGAAGGCGACGTCGACTTCGCCGCGTTCCTCACAACGCTCAAGAAGATTGGCTACACCGGGCCACTGACGATTGAACGCGAGATCCCGCAAGAGCCCGAGCGGCAACGGGCCGAAATTGGTAGCGCCGTCAGCTTGTTGGAACGATTGAAACGCGAGATCGGATAAGCAACGCTAGACGGCAGCCTGCCGGTCATTGGCTTGCAATTCCCGCAGTTCGCGATTGATGCGGACGCGACGCAGGCCGGCGACAGTGCCAAAGACGGCCCCAGCTATGCCGATCACGCTGCCGAGAATCCCTCCGCCCATTCCAAGCGCTCCGCCAAGATTTGCACTCACCGGGGCCCAGGCCATGACAACGCCAAAGCCACTAAAGCCAACTGGCATGGTGATGGCGAACAGCCAATAGAAACACCACGCGCGGAAGTTTCGTAGACTGGCATACGATTCTTCAAGCCGCTGATCATTGGCGGCATCCCGCGGCTCGGGCTCTTCTCGCGTCTTAGCAACAGCCCACATTGCCGACGCGACCATGAATGGGCCAAAGGCGGTCATGAACATCGCCCAATACCACATGACACGTTCGTTGCGATCCGGCAAAACCTCGAATGCAAACAATCCTCGCGACGCCGCAGCAATCAGCAAACCCAACGCGGCGACCCACGCCAACAACCACCAGGCGCGAGTGACAGGCATTGTTGGACGGCGGTTGACCAAGGAGGCCGTGCGCGTGTTTACATTCGGATCGTGCGGGCCCCAATCAGGGTTCTTGAGCGGCAATGCGCGCAGCGTAAGAGTGAAAGCAGGCGCAATCGCACCGAGCATCATCGGCTTGGGGAAACCAGCCCACAAGATTAACAGGGTCACATAAAGCGCGATGGCCAGCAGCGTGGAAATCCACACCCACCGCGTCAGCCGGGCGATTTGATCTCGGTCCACTTCCACACCTGCGGGCGTGCGGACACAGGTCAACCAAACGGCCGGGCTGAGAATCATGATCGGCCAGAAACCATAAGTCATGATGTTTTCTAACAAAGCCATTTATCACCCTCCGTTTTTGGTTGCGCCGCGCCAAAACTCGCGCATCAGTTTGCGGAACAGCTTCTCGACTGCGGTTTGATCGAGTTCGGCGAGCTTGGCGTCGCTGAGCGCACCTCGCAAACGATCTTCAATTCGCTCACGATTAGCGGCCAGGCTCGCTTTGCCCACCGTTGCGCTCGCCACTTGCGTTCCTCGACCTCGGACCGTGGTCAACAGTCCGTCCGCTTCCAGCGCGCGATACGCCCTGGCGACGGTGTTGAGGTTGACGCCAAGGTCGGCCGCCAGTTGGCGAACGGTTGGCAACTCGTCGCCGGTTTTCAGCCCGCCGGTGGCAATTTGCCGGCGAATTCCCTCGGCAATTTGCAGGGTCAGGGGAACATCGGAATCGAGCTTCACGGTGAGCATGCCACTATTGTATCATACAATGATACATTGACAAGGCGCGTTCTGAGGATTTTGATTTCCTTGCTCGGTGTGTAGAGTGACCAGAAGTCGGCCAGAGATGGAGGCAGAGCGGGCCAGTGTCGCACGAGACGGTCAGCTCTTGGACATGATCGCCCTGGCGAATTCCTCAACAGTCGGCGGCGGGCCATCGCCGTAATTGTTGTGCGCCGTTTTGGTCCAACCGCAAAGCACCGTGCGTGATTCCTCGCCGTCCACCGAGATTCCCAACTCCAGCGTCATGTAACGCAAGTCAGCTTCGGTAATATCAGCGAACCTTGCACCGTCTGTCACATTGAAAATCAGACCGACAAAGTAACATTCGGTCGCTGCTTTCGGCGGCGGCAGCTCGATAATCAAACACGCCGGCTGGTCATCGGCCATGCGATGGAGCGTGATCTGCTCGGGATCGATTCGCTCAAACGTGGACTTGTCGGCTGCGCTCTTGGCGGCTTCGTTATTCACAAATTCCGCCATGTCCGTCAGCAACTTCCCGGCCTCCTCCGGATCGCTCAAGATTGCCAAACATTCGCCTGGCCGGTCCAAAGCAAACTGACGCAGAACGATGTGCGGAAAGGCATAGTAAGCCTCGCGCGTTTGATCCATGTTCTTCCTCTTCGCGCGTTGATGTTCGTGCGACGATTGTGTCTTGCGACGATTTACTTAGGCGCCGTTTCGCTCTTGACGCTTTGGATTTTCAAGAGGAAGGCATTCATATCCGGACAGCGCTCGTTCGCTTCCTGCTCAATGCACCAATGAATGGCTTGAGCCAGCTTGGGATGGATGTCCGGCTTAATGTTGCGAATGTCATTGGGCGGATTCGTGGCATGGTCCATCGCGGCGGCGCCAGTCAATCCGCGCGACCAGGGGAGATCGCCAGTGCAGATCTCATATGCCGTTACACCAAAAGCAAAGACGTCCACGCGGGGGCTGGTTTTCTTCCGCCGAATGATTTCCGGCGCCATGTAGTTGGGGTTGCCGGTCCGGTTCCCTTCCTGCATGAACTCCGGTTTCGCCGGCAGCGTCAGCCCAAAGTCGATCAACTTAACCTTGCCGGACTTCTTGTCGAGCATCAGGTTCCGCGGACAGATGTCGCGGTGAATGTACCCTTTATCGTGCACTTCCTTGA
Source organism: uncultured Planctomycetales bacterium (assembly GCA_937982665.1). GTDB lineage: Bacteria > Planctomycetota > Planctomycetia > Pirellulales > S012-138 > CALJLD01. The sequence continues at coordinate 18,746 of CALJLD010000057.1, read as the reverse complement.
GAGCTTCGGCAATTTGCCGAATGACGATCACACGTTGCCCATCCAGCACCTTGACTTGCTCGGCATTCAGTAGGTGATTTAGCCCAGGACCGTCCACGTACTCGATCACCAGGTAGCCGTAGCCATTTGTGGTCTGCCCATGCTCCAGGGTCTTGACGATGTTCGGATGATCGAACGTCGTGGCGATCACGCCCTCGCGAGGTTTCTTCAAACCTTTGAAGCGTTCCTCAAACGCGTCGTTCTTTTTCTTGTCCAGGATCTTCAAGCCGACAATCTGGTCCGACTCTCGATCGCGCGCCATGTAGAATTTGGACATCGTGCCCGAGATGGCTTCGCGCAGCAGTTCAAACCGCTCCCGCACGTCAACTCGACGTTTGGTGTTCTTGCCGGAGCCAGACGCAAAAAGCGACTTCAGGCTATCCAAAAGTGGCATCGCAGGGGATCAGCGGAAGAGGACATGGCAAACTGGAGAACCAGCAGTTACCCGCATGATAAGCACAGGTAACCAGGCAGCGAAGCGGACAATTCCAATCTAATTCCACCAATACCAATGAACAAGGCGGCAAGCGATGGAAGAAGCCAAGGCGGGCATCGTACCGCCGAACATGGGCACTGTTGGCCGCTCCGCTGTAATCTTCATCGCCGCGGAACCCCCCATTTGGCTATTGAACGCTGCACATTTTTCGTGCGAACGTGACCATGCGCGGAAGCCTTTGGTCGAGAGAAACTCGCGGCCGCGTATTACCACACTTCACATACGGTTCACGGAAGTGGCAATGGTTGCCAGTCATCCGCCGTCGAAAATTCAATCGCCCTGGTTCAATTCGATTGTTTCCAGGCAACCAAAATGGCAACGAGCCGACAATTACCTGTCACAACGAAAGCATGTTCAAGAATCAAACGACCGAACGTGGGCGGCACGGAAATTATTCTTTTCCCCACATGTTGGATCCATCCATTCGCTCAACGTCCATCAAACAGCATCAGCCTTCCCAAGTTCCCAACACTTATCGCTTGGAAGCATTTTGTGCTCCTAACTCACCCCCAAAACTCTGCTTCGAACGCGCCAGAACGGCCTAACAAGGCCCCAAAAAATGCTTTAGTGCACCAATCATTCGGTCACCGAACGATTGAGCTTGCCGTACGAATGAGAGTACAAGCGGGCGCCAATCACCTACAAGTACAACCTGCCACAACACTTATGGAGAAACCAACGACACAGCACGCAAAACGGATTGCCGCGATGAACCCTCCCGGCATCCGGAAACCTGCGTGCGAAATGGATAAACATCGCAACACATTTCGCAACCGCATCGCGCCCGCGATCATCGCTCGCAGATCATTTAAAACTCGCCTTGCCCACTGCGCAGCATTCGTGGGAATTTGCCCTTTCGCTCTTTGACAATCTGGATTTTCAGATTCGCAAGCGATGTTGCACGTTTCGCGCTGTCCTCACGCAGCGTCCAGCGCGGCGGACTTCATCACGAGCCAGCTGCATCATGCTTAAGAATGACATCTTGAGGGCGATAGAACAGCGCCAACGGCAACAGCAGCAATCCCGTAATTCCAAAGATCAGGAACTTGGGAAGACCCAGGCCTTCGAGAATCAATTGGCAAACGAGATAAAAAGCCGCCGAGAGAATGATGGCAATCCAGTTGATCAAGTTCATGGTACCGATCATTCGGCCTTTGAGGTTTTCCGGCGGGCGACTTTGCAAGAAGACCTGAACCGGCAGCGCAAACAGCCCCGCAAAGAAGCCCATAAGGACAAGCAACAATTGGCTGCCCCGATGTCCAAGCAAGTGATTCCAAGTTGTGACGGTTTCTGTGGAAACAGCCGTTTGGTCGGCCGCATCATCGCCGCCAACAATGCTCGTTTCCATTTCAAGCTCTTGTGGTGCGGTGGAGCTCGGCAGCGAAATGAGCACCATGCAGAACAACAGCCCCCAAGTTCCCAGTCGCACAAGTCCGAAACGGACTTTGCCTTTGGACAACACGCCGCCCGTTACAAAGCCAATGGCGATCCCGATCGAACTTGTCGCTAGCAGCATGCTGGTGTCAAGGTAATCCAGGCGAAACTGAACCTTGCCCAACCAGTTCAAAGCCATCGGCAGGATCGCGGCAACAAACCAAAACAAAGAGTAGGCAAACAGCGCCAGCCGGAGCTCGCGATCTTTCTTGAGCAACCCAATGACGTCCTTGTCAGCTGCGAATGCCGCGAGGCTGAATGGCGCGCCGCGCTGGGCAATCGGCGTTTTCCGGACGAGGAAGCTCGTCATGGTCCCAACAATCGCAATCCCAACGCACACGAGCGACCCGAGCCAAAGTGCGTCATAGAAAATGTCCAACAAGAATCCGCCAATTGAGACGCCGAGGATGAGCGCCAGGAAGGTCGTCATCTGGATGTCGCCGTTGAAACGCGGTAGATCTTCCGCGCGAACCATCTCTGGCAAAATGCCGTACTTTGCCGGCCCGAAGATGGTGCTTTGCAAACCCATCAAGAAGAGCACAACAAACAGGACAACCGGAGTTCCATGAATGAGATACAGCGAATCCTCGATGGTTTCGCCGGAGACCACGACCACAACTTGCCGGACTGTCGGCGCTGCCATCCAGGCAAACGTCGCCGCGGCAGCGGCCATGACAACAACTTCCATCACTTTGCAACCGATGATCAGGTTGCGCTTAGTCACGCGATCCGACCAATAGCCGGAAATCCCTGAAAAGAGCACAAAGGACAATGCAAAGATTCCGTTCGCCAGGAATTGCATGTCTTGCGGTTTACCGGAGGAGTCCGCAATCACGCCCAAGCAAAGCAGCAAGACCAACTGTTTGAAGATCGTATCGTTAAGCGCACCGAGGAATTGCGTAATCGCCATGCCCCAATATGCTGGATCACGACGTAGCGGCGGGAGCGACTCGAAGTCGATGTGCTCTTGCGGTTGTGACACGGCCAGTTGGAAGCAGAGGAATGGGCTGCATGCGGAGCCGCTAATCTACCGGATCAACCGTAAACGAGAAACGCGTATGAGCAGGCATTCCGCTTTACAGACAAAGAGTTCAGCGTTGGCTTTGCTGGCCGTTCGCTGGTTGAGCCGCTTGGCGAGTTCCGTCTGTCGCCGGCCCGTTCAAGTTCAACTGCTGCGTGGCTTCCAGGTTCACCGAGCCGTGCTCGGCCGCATATTGAGTCAGTTGGTCGATTCGGTGATCGGGCTGAGCCGCCCGCAAAGATTCCAAACTCGGAGCAATCCCCCAGTTGATACGTCCGCCACTTTGCGTGACGATCTCAAAGCTTGGTTCACCAGCCGGCGGAGAGTTTCTGGCTGGCACAATCCGCGAAAGTTCCCAATCGCTCCAATGTTCTTGCAAAGCGGCCGCCAGCCGACTGGCCGCCGCGACGCGACCATCGCCCCAGGCATCGCCCACCTGGCCTTGCGGTGGCACCGTCATTTCATCAATCCGCGGGTAGCGTGCAGCGCTGTCTTCCGTGAAGTCTTCGCTGGGCAGCAAGACGCCGTTGACGTCCACCGCATACAGTCCGTCAGGGACTACGACCATCGCCACAGGCTTGCGGTAAATGATGTCGACGATCACTGTTGCTGGATATTGCTTGCGAACGCTCTTCACGCTTTCCACCCAAGGATGCATTGGAAAAGCATCCGCAAACCGCCGCACAAGGTCCCCGTCCAGGATCGATTCACCATCGTCCAAGCTGGCATTCTGCAGGACTTGCCGCTTGACGTCGGTTTGAATCCATTGCGGGAGCGGAGTTACGACCACATCGTCCGGCATGGCGATGTAGTCATCACCGCTTGTGACCCGGTTTGCGACAAGCTTCCAGGCTCCAAGACAGCAGATCAACACAAGCAGAATCTCGGCGGTCCAAAGGAACCAGGGGCGACGCCAAATGGACATGGAATGCTCCTGACGCGGATTCGACGGGTGCCACGGGAAGATTGCTTCCCGTGCGTGCCGGGGCCACGCAAGTACATCAAACGAAGAAACGTTGGAAGCTCCTCGTGCTGCCAGCGAATGCATCACCAGCGGCGAAGCGTTTGCACAGCACAAGTGAGTCAAATGCTGTCGCTTTGTGCGACAACATCGAGCTGAATCACCAGATTTCCAATTCCAGCTCTAATTCAATATCGGCACGTTCTAGCACTCGGCTGCGGACCAACTCGATGAGCTTGAGAACATCTTCCGCGGTAGCGCCGCGCTCGGTAATGACATAGTTGGCGTCGCGGTCACTGATTTCCGCCCCGCCGATTCGCGTATTTTTTAATCCTGCCTGATCGATGAGCTCCCCGGCGTTCATGCCGCGGGGGTGTTCAAACATCCGTGCATAATGCTGATGCGTCAGCGGTTGCGCCTTCTTTTTGACAATCCAAATCTGCTGCATTCGCCGCGAGATTTCCTCCGGCTGGGCGGGTTCCAGCAGGAAGACGCCAGAAAGGATCACCAACTCATCCAAGTTGCTTTTCCCATAACTGAAGACGAGTTCGCTGCGGGGACGCGTGACGACTTCACCACTGTCATTCATCACGGTCACGCTCTTTGAGCATTGACCGATATCGCCGCCTTGTGCCGCAGCGTTACCCCTGAGGGCGCCACCGACAGTCCCTGGAATGCCAACCAACGTTTCCAGTCCGGACAATCCAGCCGCGGTAGACTCAGAAACCAAGTGGCTCAGTTTTGCCCCTGCGCCGGCGGTGACGGATTCGCCCTCGACTTTGATGCTCGAGAATTCGTCACCGGCGAGGTGAACAACAAGTCCGCTGACGCCTTCGTCACGCACGAGAATGTTCGCGCCCCCGCCCAGTACGCGGACAGGCACGCCTGCTTGATTGGCCGCTTTGACAAGCGCCGCGAGCTGGTCCACGGATGTTGGTTCGGCATAGAACTCCGCCTGACCGCCGATGGCCAGCCAGGTATGCGCGGCCATGGGCTCTTTTTGACGAACGACGGAATCGAACTCAGACCACCAACTCATGGAACTATTGAATCACGAAGGCTTTGAAACGTGCGCACTATGAACAAGCATAGACTCCAAACGCGCGCAACCGGATGCCGACATTGTGCAGCCTGCACGGCGCAACGTCCAGGACGCCTGAGAATCCGGTCTCGCCCGGGGAACCTACACGTCCAGGCAGCGGCTGTATTCCAGGTCAAAAGTCTCCGCCACAGGCAGGTTGGTGACCTGACCCCCGTAAATGTTGATGGCGCGGCGAATTGGGGCGAATTTGCTCATGGAATCTTCCAGACCCAGATTGGCAATCCGCAGCGCCCAAGGCAGCGTCACGTTGCACAACGCGTACGTGCTGGTTCTTCCCACCGCGCCGGGCATATTGGCCACGCAATAGTGAACGACATTGTGAACGATATACGTTGGCTCCGCGTGAGTTGTGGGGCGGCTGGTCGCCACACAACCTCCCTGATCAATGGCAACATCGATAATCACGCTGCCAGGCTGCATGATCTTGAGGTCATCTTCTTCAACCAGTCGCGGAGCTTTCGCACCGGGAATCAGAACAGCACCAACAACAAGATCGGCTCGTTCAAGCAAGGCACGCACCGTATGCCGGTCCGAGAACAAGCAATCCACGTTGGCCGGCATGACGTCATCCAGGTACCTCAACCGATCCATGTTGATGTCCAGGAGCGCGACATTAGCGCCAAACCCGGCGGCAACCTTGGCCGCGTTCGCGCCTACCACGCCGCCACCAAGGACGACAATATTCGCCGGGGCAACACCGGGAACTCCGCCCAGGAGAATCCCACGCCCGCTTTGAGGTCGTTCCAGGAACTTCGCGCCTTCCTGAATACTCATCCGGCCGGCGACTTCGCTCATCGGCGTCAAGAGCGGAAGCGCGCCGCGATCATCGGCCAGAGTTTCGTATGCAACAGCATGACAGCCGGACCGCAGCACGGCTTCGGTCAATTCGCGGCTGGCCGCGAAGTGGAAGTAGGTGAAGATAATCTGCTTTTCCCGCAGCAACGGCCACTCTTGCGGCAGCGGCTCTTTGACTTTGATGATCATGTCGCTGCGGCTGAAAATTTCCTCCGCACGGTCAACAATTTCCGCGCCCGCCGCTGTGTAGTCCTCATTGTTCAAGCCGGAGCCAATTCCGGCGTCTCGCTGGACCAAGACAGTGTGCCCCGCGCGACACAATTCCTCAGCACCAACGGGCAGCAACGCGACACGATACTCGTCGTGCTTGACTTCTTTGGGGACTCCAATAATCACAATCGCGGCCCTGAGGATATGAAGATTGTTGAGGAAGCGCCGGTGATCACCCGGCAGGACCCGGCACAAACAGAGACTCGTGCGCGTCGGTCAAAGATGCAACACCTGAAAGGACCGGTATTTCAGCACGCCAGACGCGTGTTTTCAAGAGACCAAATCGATCAGAGATGTCGCAGGGCTGCAGCGCTCCGAGAAACGCTCTAGCTGCGATAATCCGGCGCGGCTGCCAGAACGCAGGCGTTATGCCCACCGAAGCCAAAACTGTTGGACAGCGCAACTCGCACGCGGCGCTCTTTGGGCTCGTTGGGCGTATAGTCCAAATCGCACTTGGGGTCGGGTGTGTGGTAGTTGATCGTTGGCGGAATCAAACTATTGCGGATCGCCAACACGGAGAAGATCATCTCAACCCCGCCGGAGGCTCCCAGCAGATGCCCCAGTTGGCTCTTGGTGCTTGAGATGCTCAGCTTGTGCGCGTGTTCGCCGAAGACGCTCTTGATTGCCGTTGTTTCCGCGGCATCTCCCAACGGAGTGGACGTTCCGTGGGCGTTGATGTAGTCCACTTCGTCAGCATTGAGGCTGGCGTTCTTCAAGCAATTGGACATGGCGCGAGCGGCGCCCGTCCCAGTCTCATCTGGTTGCGTGATATGTCCACTGTCCGCGCTGAGCCCATAGCCGATGATCTCGGCATAAATGTTGGCGCCGCGGGCCTTGGCGTGCTCCAGTTCTTCCAGAACCAACAAGCCGGCGCCTTCGGACAACACGAAGCCATCGCGATCCAAATCGAAGGGGCGGCTTGCACTTTCGATGTCATCGTGACGTTCCGAAAGAGCACGCATGTTGCCGAACCCGGAAAGTCCCATGGGCGTGAGCGCGGCTTCCGTTCCGCCAGTGATCATCACGTCGGCATCGTCGTATTGGATGCACTTCATTGCCTCGCCCATGGCATTAGTCGCTCTCGCGCAGGCGGTTGCAACCGTAGCGTTAGGACCACGCAGACCAAAGTTGATGGAAACCTGGCCGCTGGCGGCGTTGACCATCAACTTGGGAATCGTGAAAGCGGAGACTCGCTCCGGGCCTTTGAGGACAAGTCGGCCGTGCTGCTCTTCAATCTCGTGCAGGCCGCCAATTCCCGAGCCAAGCAGCACGCCACACCGGAAGGCATCTTCCTGGGAGAAGTCGATCCCGGAATCAGCGACGGCATCAATGCCGGCGACCATCGCATATTGAGCGAACTGGTCCAGCCGCTTGGCGTCTTTGGGTGGAATATATCCGTCGGTGGAGAAATCCTGGATTTCACCGCCGAAGTGCACACGGTAATCCGTGGTATCAAAACCCTTGATCAGCGTGACGCCACTCTCACCGCGACAAATCCGCTGCCAAAGGTCGTCCACTTTGCAACTTAGCGACGTGACCGCGCCAAGACCAGTGACTACCACACGGCGTTTCATCGTATTGAGTTACTTCGTCGATTGCTCGATATAAGAAATGGCTTCGCCGACGGTTTGGATTTTCTCGGCGGCGTCATCCGGGATGTTGATGCCGAATTCTTCTTCCAACTCCATGACCAATTCCACGGTGTCGAGAGAATCGGCCCCAATATCGTTGACGAAGTGGGTGCTCTCCGTGATTTGCTCTTTGTTGACACCCAACTGCTCGGAGACGATGTCAATTACGCGTTCTTTAACCGAGGCCACCAGCACGGTCCTCCCAACGGACAAAATGAAGCGCCACCAAGGGGACTGTCAGCCGCCGAGGTGACGAAAACTCGATTTACACAACGATTTAGAACAACTGCTCAGAAGGCCAACAGGCTAGCGTAGGGCGGCTTAACTTTCAAGATAGGGAATCCCCGCGAACGAGCGGATTCGCCCTTTCTTGACCTCCAAACCTCCAGGCGTCGTGACCGGGCAGATATCACAGGAACAAGCCGAGAAATCTCCAAGCCTGGCCCTCCTGGTGCTCTCATTCACTCAACTGGCCCATCGCTCGTCAGCCAATCATCAAGAATCCAGTCCTTGAAGTCGCACGAGGAGACGTCGTGCGTGCGGTCATCGTGGTCGAAGTAGCCAAGCTGCCCGCTAGCACTAAGAGTGAAGTAGTTTCCGTTGTCCTCGCAAAAGGAAAGGTGGGCTTTTGGCACGCCAGCTAACCAGCCGCTTTGTGCAATCGACCGCAATGAGCGATTTCGTTGCAGTCCAGGCAGCACCAATCCTGGCTCTCTGTCTCCGCATGTGACGTTGCTCGCCTCGAGCAGGAATCTGCGGTACTGAGGAGGGAACGCGAACGCGAGTTCGGCCTCGACTGCCGCCACTTCTTCTTCCGTTGGAAGACGCAGCGGTTCAGGTACGGGTTCGTCGCGCGCTCTAAGCTCTTCCAGTGCCTGATCGAGATCCATATCGTGCTCAGTCGCCGTCACTGACTGCCGGCGGACGTGGGCTCACGGCCCCAACGTCATTCCGCCGTCCACCACCAGTGTTTGGCCGGTCATGTACGAAGCCCCTTTGCTCGCCAGGAATAGCACCGCCGCGGCGATGTCTTCCGATGTGCCTAATCGCTTGCAGGGGATTCTTTTCTTGGCTTCGTCCTTCAATGCGTCCCCCAAAGCGGCCGTCATGTCGGTCTCGACGAAGCCAGGCGCTACCGCGTTGGCTGTGACGTTTCGGCCTGCGAGCTCCAATGCAACGGATTTTGTAAAGCCAATGATGCCGGCTTTGGTTGCCGCATAGTTGGATTGCCCTTTGTTGCCCATCACGCCGGAGACGCTGGAAAGGTTGACAATCCGGCCGTACCGCTGGCCCATCATGTGCCGTGCCGCGGCTCGCGTGAACAAGAACACCCCGCGGAGGTTGGTTTGGACCACTTCATCCCATTGCTCGTCAGACATCCGGGGCAACAGGGTATCACGGGTAATCCCGGCGTTGTTCACCAAGATATCCAGCCGGCCAAATGCATCCGCCGCTTCGTCCACAACTTTCTCAACCGAGTCTTTGTTGTTGACATCGCAAGCCCAGGCTTTTGCCGTGCCGCCGGCATTCGTGATCTCGTCGACAACTTCTTTCAATTTGTCCTCGCTGCGGGCAATGCACGCGACTTTCGCGCCGGCGTTTGCGAGCGCGACGGCGATCGCAAGACCGATCCCGCGCGAGGCTCCGGTGACCAGCGCTGCCTGATCGCTCAAATCGGCGGAAATCCCGATGCCGTTGTTGTCTGCCATGGTGATGAGATCAGTTGAGATTATTGAGAGAAACAGATCGCTGCCATTGGACGGCAACCCGCTGCTGATTTCAAGTCAGCCGCTAATTAAGCCAGCGAAGACCGATCAACATTCCACACTTTCGCATGTGGCGCTGCGATCGATCCGTCGCATCAGTCCCTTCAGCACTCGGCCGGGACCAACTTCGTAGAATTGCGTATATCCATCGGCCATCATCGCCCTGATGGAATCTTCCCAGCGGACGGGTTGGATCAATTGCTTCACCAACAGTTCTTTGATCTCCGCCGCATCGGAATGAGCTTGGGCATCAACATTGGAAACCACCGGAATCCGCGGTGCTTGGATCTCCACATCCAGCAGGGCTTCGGCCAATCGCTCATCCGCCGGGTGCATGATGGGCGTATGGAAAGCTCCGGCAACAGCCAGTTCGACAGCGCGAGCGCCGGACTCCTCGGCTGCGGCCATCAGCCGAGCACAGGCGGATTTGTGCCCGGAACAAACCGTATTGCCAGGGCAGAGCAAATTCGCCACTTGAAGTATGTCGCCGTCGCGAGCTTTGTCGCAAAGGGCTTGCACTTCTTCAACGGTTGGTCCAATCACGCTGACCATCCCGCTTGGCGTGGCATCGGCCGCCGCCTGCATGGCTTCGCCCCGCTTCTGCACCAGACGCAGCCCATCAGCGAAGCTCATTGCGCCGGCAAAGACATAGGCTGTGTACTCGCCGAGGCTTAAGCCGGCCGCGGATTCCACGCTCTCCATGACTTCGGGCGAGGATTTCTTCAACGCCATCAGCGCGGCCAAACTGCTGACGAAAAGTCCTGGTTGGCTGTGTACGGTCGAGTTGAGGTCCGCTTCGGGTCCATTGAAACACAAATTGGCCAGGTCATAGCCCAGGATCTCATTTGCCTGCGTGAATAACTGTTGCACTTCCGGATGTTCCGCGTGCAAGCCAGCTGCCATGCCAACGGTCTGGGCGCCTTGGCCGGGAAACAAGAATGCGACTTTGCTCATGAAGTCACCTCAAAACAGAACCGCCGCCGGAAAATCGGCGGCGGATGATTGATTTGGATCGCCAGCGGCGCGCGGACTTCCCGCTATGAGAACTGCTGGCAGCTTATTCTTCCATGTCCACAATCTTGCGATTCATGTAGTGCCCGCAGTTGGGACAAATCACATGAGTTGGAATGGGCGTGCTGCACTGAGGGCACGATTGCAACTGCCGCGGTTTGACGCGGTCATGCGAGCGTCGCTTGTTTGTCCGCGAGTTGCTGTGTTTTCTTTTGGGGACTGCCATAACGCTTCCACGCTGATTGAGATCAGGCTTGCCGCTTGCGGGAACGCCAGGACCAGGCAAATGGCCCCAACACGCTGCCACTAGCGGACTTAGAATCGAAGAATTCGTCATCGTAGAAGTGTGGGAAAACACTGTCAACCGGGGTCTCAAATGTTGGACGCGGAATCGCACTAGAAATCTCAGCCGGGCCGATTGACGCCGGAATCTGCCATGGCTAGACTATTAACCATATGGTTAATTCACGCTCCGCCCAACTCGACGAAACTTTCTTCGCACTCTCCGATCCCACGCGACGACAAATCGTTGCGAGGCTCGCCCAGGGCGATTCCACAGTCGCGGAGTTGGCTCAGCCGTTTCAGCTTTCCGCCCCGGCGATTTCCAAGCATCTCCGAGTTTTGGAGCGGGCTGGCTTGCTGCAGCAGGAACGCGTCGGCCGTGCCCGGCAGTGTCGGTTGAATGCTCAACCGCTGCAGGGAATCGCCAGCTTTGTCGCGGACTATCGACGTTTCTGGGAAGGCCAGCTTGATTCGTTGGAGGAATACCTGGGAACGCTCCCAGCTGAAGCAGAAGAACAAGAAGAGGCAATGCCAGAAAAGCCTAAGAGGAGCAGCAAGCCAAAGTCGCCGCGCGATTCAAACAACAACTGACAACCTTGCACCGGAACAAGAAAAGGAACAACCATGGATTCCGCTTCCACTCAAACCGAGACCATCACCGTCCGTCGCGTCTTGCCTGGCAGCCCGGAGCGTGTTTTCGCCTGTTGGACGGAAGCGGAACACCTGGCCAACTGGTTCCGACCACAACCGACACTCACAACACCGCTTGTGGAGCTGGACCTTCGCGTGGGCGGCAAATACCGGATTGGCATTCATGACGCCGAAAAGGATGAGACCTACATCTGCAATGGCGAGTTCAAAGAGATCGATCCGCCGCGCAAAGTCGCCTACACCTGGGATTGGGAAAACCCCGGCATGAGCGGGATTGATTCGCTGGTCACCGTGGAGTTTGAGCCCCATGGCGATGCGGAAACCGAAGTCACGGTGACTCACGCCTTTGCTGATCCCGCCAAGGTTGGCCATCACGAGCAAGGCTGGGAAGGTTGCCTTGCGCAGTTGGAATCGTTGCTCGGATCGAAGGGCTAAGCCGTGGTAGCGTTTGCGTTCAGCCGGCGTGCCAGTCCAGACCGAAGTCCAGCCACGTCGCCTGGTGTGTCAAAGCGCCGGAACTGATCCGCTCGACACCTGTCGCGGCGATGGCGGCAACGGTCTCCAGCGACACGCCGCCGGAGGCCTCCAATTCAACGTCCGCGGCCAACTCGTCCCGCATGGCAACCGCCTCGCGGAGCAATGCTGTCGACATGTTGTCCAACAGCACGATGTCCGGCTGCTCCGGCAAGACCTGCCGCAACTGCTCCAGCGAGTCGACTTCAACTTCCACAATCCGCTCGGGGTCGCGGCGGTACATCGGATCCAATCCGCTCAGGAACTCTCGGGCTCGTCGGACGGATTCCGCCGGTGTAAATGCCTGGGCTTCGGCGGAATCTTGCAACTCGCGGCCAATGGCCAGGTGGTTGTCCTTAATCAAGACCGCATCGTTCAGTGCCATACGATGATTCCAACCGCCACCGCAGCGGACGGCGTATTTCTCCAGCACACGCCATCCCGGCGTTGTCTTGCGGGTGTCGTAGATTCTGGCTTTCGCTCCGGCGATTGCCTCCACAAATTTCCGCGTCAGCGAGGCAATGCCGGAGAGCTTGCAGATCATATTGAGAAATACGCGCTCCGCGGTCAGCAAGTGGCGAGCGTCACCTCGCACGGTCGCCGCGATATCGCCAGGCGAGACCACGTTGCCGTCCTGCAGATGACATTCACATCGCAGCGCAAGATCAAATTCACCCAGCACAACTTCCACACACGGTAAGCCTGCCACCACGCCAGGCTGCCGTGCGGCAAGGTCCGCCGCACCCGATGTTGAGGGCACCAGCGCCAAGGTGGTCCAATCGTACTCGCGTCCGAGGTCTTCAACGATCGCCAAACGCACGAGCTTACGACAGGCCTCGCGGCAATCGTCGTTCCATTCAAGTTGCGGAAAGTCACGCGACATCTGGCCATGTTCGGCTGGCGCATTGTTTGGGCGAAGGAATGCGATCCACTATGATCACATTCGCATTGCCCGGCACGACCTATTCCTAGCGGATAGCAAGGCGAACGTCCATGACGGAAACAGACAGCGCAACTCCATCCACAAACACTCCGGTACGTCTGTTGCGGATGAGCCTGCGCGAATTGATGTTGATCACCGCCTTCTTTGCGGTGTCGTTCGCTTTGTTGCGCTACGCGAATGACGTGTTGTGGACGATTGTCTCCTGGGTTGTTCTGGTTGGATTCATGTTCTTGCTCGTTACGGCGGCAACAGCATCCGGCCGCGTGCGCGGATTCGCGCTCGGAGCGGCACTCTGCGCAAGCGTGTATGCGTTCCTCGTGTTTTTCGTTGTCGATTGGCGCGACGAAGCCGGCCAACTCGCCGGAACTTTGCCCACCAGCAAGGCCTCGATGACGCTTTATGTGTCCATGCTGGAGACGCACTGGACCGACGCCGAGACGAACGAGCGACTGAAAGACAATGATCCGCTCGTCACAGCATGGATCAACAGTGGCGGGGGCTTTGGCAGCTTCTCGCGGACCGGACGGCAATTGCAATACAACGAAACGCCAAATCGGTACGCCTTTCTCCCCATCGCGAATGTCCTCTGGGCGATTATCTTCGCCTATCTGGGCGGTCGACTCGGCGCATACCTGGCCCAACGGCGTGAAACGGCAACATCGCCGTAAGTTGAACCGCGCTAAAACCCGCGCGCGGCTTTCACGTCTTCAAAGTCCCGCAGGTGATAGCCAACTTTAGCATAGTCCAGCACGCGACAGACCGCGCGAAGCGCGACGCCCAGCCCGTCCGGTCCGCTGAATCCGCCGAACTGCCCGCCACCTTTGACGTGCGGCTCCAAGTCAACAAACACACCGGGGATGCCGCGCGGTTTGAGCACACTTTCCATCGCCGGGATCATCTCGCCCAACTCACGGAACACCATCTCGTGCGCGCCGTCGCCTTCGCCCGCCGGCACAAAGTGCTTGAGGGCTTCTTCATCGACGTAACGAGTTGGCGAAGTTGCCGACGGATGTTTGTAATCCTTGACGTGCATCCAGCCCAATCCTGGCTTCATGGCGCGGAACTGCTGCAAGACTTCGTCACCGCTAAAGCCCTGCACCACGATATTGGCCGCGTCAAAGATCAGCATCAGCGCGGGATGGTTCACCTGGCGATGAATCTCGGCCATCAACTCGCCTGTGCAGCCAACCAGATTGGCTTCAATCTCCAGCCCAAACGTCAAATCGCTGCGGTGGCACGTCTCCGTGATCTGACCGATTTGATCCACCGCCTGAGGCAAATATTCTCGCGGGTCAGCTTTGCGTGGCGGATAGAAAGAAAATCCACGGATCAACTTGGTTTCGAAAGCGTGCGCCAACTCACATGCCTTCTTGACGTCACGCTCCAGGTATTTTTTGAAGGGCACAAACTGATTGCTGCTGCCGTCGTCCTCGTCAACAAGCTTGACTTTGCCAATGGGCGAACCCAGCGACGCCACGTTCAGGCCGTACTCATCCTGCAAGTGGCGGATGTCTGAGATCTCGCTCTTGGTCAATTGCATCACGTTCTTGATGCCGCCGCCCACATCAATGAAGCGAATGCTGTAGTACTGCAAGCCCAGCGCGGCCAATGCGGAAAACTGTTGCACGGCCGTCTTTTGATTGGCGGCTTCATCAGCAAAAGCGCTGATGATCACACTCGGGGAGTTGGCGTTGGGCATGAGAACGCAAAGCAAGAATTCAAAGACATCACAAAACGAGCGGCCCATTGTGGACATTGCGGCACACTCTGGCAAGCTGCGCTCCCAATCGGAAACGGATCAGGTCCACCCAGGCCAATCCATCGGCCGCGCATAATACTCCAAGAATCCGCATTGCTTGCAGCGGTAAGCAATAATCGGCAGCGCTTCGCCGTCGCCTGACTGGAAACCTTCTTTGATTAAGTCAATGGCCGCTCTGCGTTCCGGTTCGCCTGGCTTCCAATGGCTGGCCCGCTTTTCAAAACCCGCTAATGAGTGGTCCACTATCCAGCCCATCTCCATCGGGCTCTCGCATTTCGGGCAAGAATGGTCTTCCACGCCTTTCATCGCTGCCTCCTTTTGCCGGTGCGATTCATCGACTTGACTCGTTGAGAACAATTCGATCGACCGTCGCGCTATTCGCTCTCTTGGGCCTCGACAATTTCCTTGGCCTTCTTGCTGGTCTTTCTTTGGTCGTCACCATTGCGGTCGTAATGGCTCAAAGACTCTTCGCCCAAAGATGTTTCCAACTCCGAGAGTTCGTGTGCGCGGTGTTTTCGCCGATGCCGCAAGTAGATGACGACACCGCCGATTGCCGCGATCGCAATCAACGCGATTGTGAGCCATTTGGCCCATTCGTGGGCATCTTCAAAGAACGCACGAAAGCTGTTGCCCATGAAGTAGCTGAGCCAATAGACGATGCCAACCACAATCGTTGCGCAGATGCCGTCGATGACCAAGAAACGCGCGAAAGGAAGTCGCATGATTCCGGCGGCCACGTACATGGGCGCTCGCACGCCGACCAGAAACCGCGCGACGAAAAACACCTTCAGCCCATGCTTACGAATCAAACGTTCCGTCCGTGCTTCAGCTTCTGGCGTGACGATCTTGCTGAACCACTTGTGCCGCATCAGTCCGCGGCCAAAAAATCGGCCGATCGCATACATCACGCTATCGCCCAACAGCGCGCCAATCATGCAAGCCCCAAACGCCAGCCAGAGATCAAGCTTTTCCGCGCCTGCGGCGATGCCAGCCGCGATGATGCCGACTTCTTCAGGGATTGGCAGACCGCACCCGGTAAGCACCAGGAACAGAATGATGCCGAAGTACGAAGTGGCGAGACCTTCAACGCCCACAATGGGTGCAGAGATTGATTGAGGAAGGAAGTTTGTGCGGCAAATGCGGCCCCGGGGAGTCGCCTCCAAATGTACCTTAGCTTGATTGGCAGTCCGGCGAAACCGGAGTTGTGGCGCTGCCCCACACGCCAAATGCCACAAAACACGGTGTGTTGGCCTATTCCCGCCGGGATAGTGAGCGGAAGCGACACATGATCGCAGACGCTGTCTATCTGCTGTTCGCCCTAAGCTGGAAGGAATTGATCCTCAGCCACTCCCAGCACGTGCAGATTCATTGGTCCGTCGATGGTGTTCGCTGCCAGCATCACGCAACCAGTCCCGGGATTCCGCTTGCAGTAAGCGGCTGTTTGCGTCGGCCCCAAGATATAGAACGCGGTCGATAGGGCGTCAGCTACCGCGGCTGTGGGCGCCAACACACTGACAAACAAGACATGCCCGGCAGGCTGTCCGTCCCGCGGGTCAATGATATGTCCATACCGCTTGCCTTGGTGGCGGAAGAATTGTTGGCCGGAGCCGGAACTGCCCACGCCAGCACTCTTGACCAAGAGCGTCCCCAGCGGTTTTCCCGGCTTGAGCGGGTTGCCAACTTCGATGGGCCAACCGGCTCCATCCGGCTTGCCAGGTTGATCGCCGCCGGCCAGCACGCTGCTTTGCCCGGCATGCCACAAGTAACATGGCGAATCCAAATCGCGCAGCAACTCGCCGCAACGATCAAGCGCGTAACCTTTGCCAATGCCGCCAAGATTCAACTCGATCCCCGGCTGCTTAAATTTCACAGTGCGCGTTTCCACATCCAGCACGACATTCTCAAAGCCCACCGACTGTTGGGCTTCGGCCAATGCGTCCGAATCCGGCACTTTGCCCTGGCGGCGAAAGAATCCCCAAACGCGGGTCAGCGGCGTGGATGTAATATCGAAAGCTCCACCAGTAGCCCGCCACAACCGCTGACACTCTTGCAGCAAGGCGAAGAGCCGCGGCTCCACTCCGACGGGCTCCTCCGCCGCCAATTGATTGATTCGCGACAACTCGCTTGTGGTTTGAAAGACGCTTAACTGCCGCTCCAACTGTTCTACAAGTTGCAGAGCTTGCAAAGCCGGCGGTTCCGCTGCGTCGGCTTCCTCGTCGCGATTGGCGGTTGCCGGGACAAAGACCTCAAACTCGCAAGCCATGGCCCTGGCCGAATACTGCAACAAATAGCTTTGCGAATTCTGCGGCTTGCGAATTGCGTTGGCATTGCTTGAATCGTCGCTTTGCAACTCGCCGCTATGCAACTCCTCGCCCTGCACGTTCGTTCCATGCGGATTGCGCTCATCCGCATCGCTGGCTGGGGGCTCAGAGTCAAACGCATCCGAAGGCGACATGGAACACAATCAACGATAAGGGCGATGGAAATAGAGCGCGAATCGGCGGGCGGTCCTTCTATTGTCACCGACGCGGATAGGTACTTTGAATCAAAATCGCAAGATTCTCATCGCCGGGTTCGCAACCGGTTTGTTCCAACAATTCTTCACGAAAGCCTAAGAAAAGCGACTTGAGATCGGCAATCTCGATAGTCTCCCCGCCGAACTGAGGGCGTAAGTCCAAGCTTGCACCCACGGCGGACACTGCTGCAACGAAGCGATCCACAAACGCAAACGGTAGGCTAGGCAACAAGTATCCAAGCTTCAGAGTGTTCCAATCGCCATCTTTGAAACCGTATACTTCGCGTCCTGCCTGATGAACTTCGACAGCCACAATCGTGGAAGTCTGCCAAGGAGGAGATTTGTCTGTCCGATCGAGACTTACAACATCATCGTACTGACGAAACCCCATGGAGAGAAACATGGGAAGTAATTCCGCACGAGCACGGGGCGGCTGGGTTCGAAACTCCACAATTTCCAGCTCATGCAAGTAACCATAGTCCATTGTTGGAATCCTCGATCTGTTTCAGTTCCTTGCACAAGACGGATCGGATCAAACTCGTGGACTGGGAATCAACGCGATACCCACAATTTTTCGTCAAATCCGGCAATTCGCCAAGCCAAAACCCCTCTCGCCATGCCTGCGTTGCGCGCGATAGAATGTGCGGCGGTCCGGCTGGTGAAGCCGGTGCGCAATGAACCTGAGTTCTGATTCGAGCGGCAAGGATGCGGCGATGAATTTGACACGATGGGAGTGGTTTCTCCTGGGCCTGGCGGCGTTTGTAGCCATCAGGGCTCTTGTGCGGATGCTGCTCGTCCGCCGAGACCAATTGCAAACCGAAATTGAACGCAAGCTGCTCCAGGAGTTGAAAGCCGAAAAGGCCAAGGCCGCCAACGAAGCTGCGGCAGCCGCCTTGACTGACCTGGCCGACAACGTGTTGGATCAAGAGGACACAACGCAACGAGCCGCCTGACACAGACGCACACATTAGAGATTCGCCAGCCAGGCGAAACCCATGTCGCAAAGAAAACTCTATATCGAAACCGTTGGCTGCCAGATGAACATGCTCGATAGCGAGCTTGTTGTGGCCGCCCTGCGGCAACGCGGTTATGAACTCGTCGATTCGGCCAAGAAAGCGGACACGGTGCTCTTCAATACGTGCAGCGTTCGCCAGCACGCGGAAGACAAAATCTATAGCGCTCTAGGTCGCTTGAAGCACGCCAAGACGCACAACCCTGAGAAGATCATTGGCGTGATGGGCTGCATGGCCCAAAAGGATCAGGAGTTGATCTTCCGCCGTGCGCCGTATGTGGATTTGATTGTCGGTCCCGGGCAACTGCACCAGGTGCCGGATTTGATCGAAGAGATTCAGGCATCCGGCCAGCAACGGATGGAAGTCAGCATGGACCGCGCGGATGGCACGCGCAACGACGTTGCCCAAAGCTTTGAAAGCTATGATCCGCTGCGCGATCCCACGATGCGGCCAACGCCCTATCAGGCGTATGTGCGGATCATGATCGGTTGCGACAAGTTCTGCACGTATTGCATCGTGCCGAGCGTGCGCGGTCCGGAGCAAA
>CALJLD010000056.1 GCA_937982665.1 uncultured Planctomycetales bacterium | reverse complement strand
GGCCGACCGTTTGATTTGGCGGACTACGATGTGGCAGACAGGAAGTTGAAAGCATCGGCCGACTTGTTAGGCCCGACGCTGAGAATGGAAGTTGACAGCCCTGATGAATGGTCACCGCCGTGGAGCGAATTGGAGTTCTTCATTGCGTTGGCAGCAGTTGACGATCAGCCGACGCTGTTGTGGGAAAACGTGGCGGCGGAACTGCGGCCTGAAGAATGATGGAGAAGGATCCAAACTTGCGGTCCTTTCGCCACACGCAGTTACCGAATGACCACTTCACCCGCGGTGCATTGGCAACCGTGGCCCCTCGTGCTACAAAGCCCAAACTACCAATCTTCCATAACACGACGGACTTCCCAAACACGGAACAGCCATGATGAACCGCTCCATTATGTGTGTGCTGGGCACACTTCTCCTGACCTCCGGTTGCGGCGACGCCGATGACACCGGCAATGCGAATCCGGGTGCCGCAAACCCTGCCGGGTTTTCGCTCAAGAACTACGAAGGCAAGAGTCCCGTGCTGATAGTCTTTGGCGACGACCGTGCGGATTTCATGGCACAAGTTGAAGCACAGTCCGAGGAGATCCAGGCTCACAATGTTGTGGTCGTTGAAGTTTGGGATTTGTCACAAAACGTGAAGCAAGGCAAAGTCCGAGGCGGACCGACGCTCAAGGAACTGGAGACCATGGAACTGGCCGACACGTTCGGCCCGAGTCCGACAGGACTGACCGTCGTGCTGGTTGGCATGGATGGAAAGGTCCTGGCCGAACAGAAAAGCGATCACAGTGCCGCCGCACTGATTGATGCGATGCACCATTAGGGGTGCAGGGGCGGTGATGCAGAGCAAACGCTTCACATTCGCCCTCTTAGTGCATTCAGTAATTTGGCGCACTGTTGCTCTCTGGATTCCCGCCTGCGCGGGAATGACGGGAGCGGATTAATGTGCTGTCAAAAATTGCCTACCCCATGCGCGAGCCTGGGCGTTGGTCAACGTGTCTTTCTGCCAAGAAGAATTGAAATGAATTGGCAGAGATCTGAAGTGAATGACCCGGTTTGTGAATTGTGTCAACGCGCGAAGCCGCTGACGGAACATCATTTGATTCCCAGGGCTGTGCATTCCAAAAAGCGGTACATCCGGCGGTTCGGCAAGGAAGAGATGAAGAACCGCAAGTTGATGTGCTGCAACGATTGCCATCACGGGATTCATGATCTGATCCCGGACGAGAAGGAATTGGCCGACAGCTTCAACACCAGGGAGTTGCTGCTGGCCGACGCCCGAATCCGCAAGCACGTTGATTGGGCTCGCAAGCAGAAGTGACTGGCGAGCCTTCGCGCACTTGATTATTGTGCGTTATCCATGCTTGCGGTGGCCACAATGGGATCTCGGTTTGAGACCACAACGCCGCCGGGCGCTTCTTCCGTTACCGCGAAGAGCGTCGGCTGTTGAACCAGCAGTTTCGGCTGAATGCGAATGATGACGCTTTGTTCGCCCTGCTCCGGAGCGGAGATGTCAAACACGCCGCCATCAATGGGATAAGCGCTGTTGCGCAACCCGTCAAAGATCCACAGTTGATATTGCTTGTCTGTGGGGTCATTGATGGCGAGCCCTTGGAATTTCATGAAGCCTTCCTGGCGCTCCTGATTCCAGATGACTTCGCCGGTCAAGTTTTCTTCGTTCCAGGCGACGTGCACGGTGCCGGCGGTCGTAGCGAGTTGTTGGTATTGCTGGGCCAGCGGCACTTGCGGGGCAATGGTCGCGTCCGGCCAGAAGAACCACGCGAGGAAGAACGCAATCACAACGCACACGGAAAGTGCCGATAGCGAATTCCAAAGCGACGAGGTTCGCGCGCTTTGGCAAGACGTTTGCGCCAATTGCGCTTGTGGAATTGCCGCGTCGCTTGACGCGACGGCTTTCGCGGCCGCCGAGACCGAAGCCGCTTGAGGGCTGTTTGATTTCGCCGCGTCTTCTTGGCAGGCGCTCACGATTGCTTCGCCCTGTTGCGTCAAGCTCTCCAACAAATGTGCAGGGAGTTGTGGCTCAGGTTGCGAAATTGTCATGCCGACCTCAAGCGCGGCGACGGCAGACTCAAACAAGTCCGCACCAACGTCATCCAGCTCGGCCAACAGCGCATCCAATTCCTCACGCTGGGGAAGACAAAGCCCTTCCGTGGCGGACAGTGCCAGGAGTTCTTCCCGACGTTCGTGTTTGGAGGAATTTGCGTTCATGCTGTCCCTCCTTTCACGGCTGCGGAGGACGAAGTGGCCAGCAGTTCGCGAACGCGCGCCAGGCCACGGCGGACATGGGTTTTGACAGTCCCTAGTGGCATCTCCAAACGATCAGCGATCTGTTGGTGAGACCAGCCATCATAGATGGAAAGTTTGAGCACCTCTTGTTGTTCGGGCCGAAGTTGCCCAAAGGCTTCCTTCGCCACTTCAGCTTCTTCGATTGTTTCGAGTCGCCATTCTGGAGCGCTGTCCTCGCCGGCGAATTCCATTGGCAGTGGATCGGGCTCCGGTCGCCGGGCTTGCCTCCGCCGACGGTCAATCAAGCGGCGTCGCGCGATGGTGGCAATGAACGTCACTTCCGAGCCCCGTTCCGGATCGAAGCGTCCGGCATTCTTCCAAAGTTCGATGAAGATCTCCTGAACCGCGTCTTCCGCTTCGGCCTCGGAGCAAAATCGCCTGGCCAATGACCAAACAAGACCGCCGTATCGCACCAGGCAGGCGCGAACAGCGGTTGAGTCGCCGGCGGCGATGCGAGTTAGTAAGGCTTCAGGCACGGAAGGTGGGCAGAGGAGAATGACGGTCGCGACGTTGACCCGTTGAGGATAACGCTGGGCTTCTGGGGTGGCAATTGCTCCCGGGTCGAAACGTCGCTCCCGCTTAGACTCTCGGTTTATTGCTTGGGCAAGATGACCGTATCAATAACGTGGATGACGCCGTTGGACGCGGCGATATCCGTCTTTACAACGGTGGCGTGGTCGATCATGACCTTGCCGTCCTTCGTCATGATTTTAACTTTGCCGCCTTGCGCGGTTGCGGCCTCGGAAAGCTTCACGA
This sequence comes from uncultured Planctomycetales bacterium, assembly GCA_937982665.1. Lineage (GTDB taxonomy): Bacteria > Planctomycetota > Planctomycetia > Pirellulales > S012-138 > CALJLD01. The sequence goes on along the minus strand of CALJLD010000056.1, from coordinate 16,115 downwards.
CATCAGCGGCCATCACTTTGCCAGGCACAACGTGGTACTTGAGGATGGCGACGAGTTTCGCTTTGTTCTCCGGTTTCAGCAGAGACTCAACAGTGCCTTCGGGAAGTTTCTTGAATGCATCGTTGGTGGGCGCGAAAACCGTAAAGGGACCGTCACCGCTGAGCGTTTCCACGAGACCGGCAGCCTTGGCCGCGGCGACCAAGGTTGAAAAGTCTTCGTTACCCGCTGCGATTTCGACGATCGTCTTCTCGTCGGCAGCATCGTCCTGATGTACGATGTGGACGTTGTAAGTTGCGGGTTGATTCTTTCGACACTGCTGAGCTTCGGCAGAAGCCGAAGTTGCGGCGACGAGAATAGCGACTGCGAGGAAGGCGAGAGACTTGGACATGGTTGTTCCTTAAATGTTGCGCGTAGAGTTAATACGACTGATGTGACGCGCGTCGTCTTGCGTTGCTTTGAGCGGCTCGATAGGGGTTTCGCCGCTAGCTCATTGCCGGATGCAACCTCAGGGGAATTTCTTCCGCCGCTGTAGGATTTCGCTGGTTCCGGTTTTGCGGGAACTTTCACGCCAATACCGCGTCTGATCGTTAAATGCCGTGACCTCGATACGCCCTATCCACCCCACGATCCCTGGGAGACGCTTGATGATTTGCAACCTCGCCTGCCGCGTAATGCTTCCTTCTGTTTTGGTTCTCTCTGCTTTAGCTTTGCCAGCGAGTCCAGCGGTCCAACCGACTCCCGCCAATCTGGCTCAAGATCCGCCCGGCAGTCTTCGCGCGATCGATCTTGTTGACAGTCAGGTTGTCCCGGACTCAACACAGGACGAATTTGGCGTTGACGCGATTCGTGGCGGCATGCTTGGTCCCAGCCTGAGTTTCGATTTCTCCGGCGATTGGCAACTGAGTTGGGATGACAGCATCGACGGCCAATTTGTTGACGTTAAGAAATCATGCACGGTGAAATTTCAGGTGGTCGACGGTGCCATCGCCGGAAAGTTTGAAGGCCCCGTCCAAGGTACGGAACGCAACGCTATCTTCACCGGCGAGGTTCTGGGCAGCTATCCGGCGCTATTGAACTTCACGCAGCGCGAGCCTGGATACACATGCACCTATCAAATCTTGTGGGCGCCAAGTGATTCCTCACCGCCAACGGGGACGTGGCATGACACGCGCGGCGCTTCCGGAGAGTTCACGTTGCTGAAGCAACAGTGAGATCCACGCGTTTGGAGCCGAAGAACTGCTTTGGCGAAAGCGCCCAGCGCAGTAAGCGAGCGACTGCCCGGTGAGCAAGTGCGTTTGTGCTTCGCGCAAATCTCTAATTCATCCAAAGAAGAAACGCCCGCGCGGACGTGAATTCCGCGCGGGCGTTGACGTTGTTTCGCTTTGCCGCTGCTTCAGCGTTCAGCATGAATGCAGCTGCAGAATATGGGGGCTTAGAATATGGGGACTTAGTAGCGGCCGCGACCTCCGCCGTACCCTCCCCCTCCGCCATATCCACCACCACCGCGGCGGGGACGCTCTTCCCGTGGCCGGGCTTCATTGACCGTCAACGAGCGACCTTGATGGTCAACGGAGTTCAAGCCTTCGATGGCAGCTTGGGCTTCTTCGTCACTGCCCATTTCCACAAAGCCAAACCCCTTGCTGCGGCCGGTCTCGCGGTCTGCGATGACCTCTGCACTGGCAACTGTTCCATATTGGGAAAACAATTGCTCCAAATCCGAACTGGAAACGCTGTAGGCCAGGTTTCCGCAATACAACTTCTTACCCACGTTCGATCTCCGAACAACAAACGGACGCGAAGGACCATGCCTTCGACCTGCAAAAGAAACTAACGGCCCAACCGATGGGACGGACGAAGAGCGTCCGAAGGGCCTATGAAGAGCAACCGCGGAGCACCAAGCGTACAGAAACCAACTGGGTTGGGTACCTGAGCTTAACATCTTTGCAACTGGCTGTCATCAAGACCGGGCTTGATTGATGCCTTGAAAAGCCGCCAAGATGCCATTTGCTACAACGCGCAAAATACAAAGAAAACGTCGTCAACGAAGTTCGGGCAGGCTTCGCTGACGACGGCAATAAAAACCACGACCCCCGGGCGCTTCCATGCGCCCGCACTCCAGGCCGCGTTAGCGACGTCGCGCTGGTCGAGACAACGCTCGGTCGCCAGGCGGCAATGCCATGCGTCGCTGCATGACATCCGGAAATCCCTCGACTACGGCCGAGGTGGACAACCGTCGGTGGCCGCAACCAATTGTCCAAGATCTCCGCAAGGCCGCCCTTTACGGACGGACGTACTCCATGTGCCATCACTCTTGTTGTTTTGTCTTGTTCACGTTCGCACTCGTCGCGGTGGGGGTATCGCCTTGGACATGGAATCTCGACCAGAAATCAATTACTCTACGTCGTGGGCTTTTGACTCGAACGCGGCATTAAAGCGGCTTCCGCGATCGTGTCGTACTCGGGCAGATTCTCGCTCAAGAATGCGTCCCACTTGGACTTCAACCACAATTCCATTCGGTCATTGATCCCAATGATGACGACTTCGACCTTGCTGTCCTTATCCGTCGATTCAGCGCCAATACCGGCCGTTTTGGCGAGTTCCGCTGGAATGCGAATCCGCCCTTGCCGATCAATCTCAACCCGCTTGGCTTGCCCGTACATCAGCCGCAAATAGGTCCTGACATCGCGGCGGTTGGGCGGGCTGGCAGCCAACTGCTCAGCAAAGTGAGAAAAGCCGTCCTCCGTGTAAATCGTTAAGCTTCCGTCAGTGCCTGGCGTCAAATAAAGGCCGTTGGTGGGCGCCAGGCCGAGGGCTTCGCGGAAGGACTTGGGAATGGCGACACGCTGCTTTTCGTCCACGAAGCGAACGAAATTTCCTGTCAGCGGTATCACCATTTGTCCCCATTCCTCCCCAACCAGGGCCAAAGAATAGCCGCTCTGAAAACCGCGTCAAGGATTTGCTCACATTGTTCCGGACAAAGCAGACAAGCGCATGCCGAAGTCGTGCTTGTGGTAAGGATTTACGCCAAGACAGATTGGCAAAAAAAACGCTGTGGATCATGCCCGGAATCAACCTGGGGCATGCCAACTGGAGAAATCCAGGATGGCCGCTTGTGCAATGGCCTGACTTAAAGCCTTAAAAATAAATTACTTATGGCGATTCGCGTGCGGTGCTTCAATTCATGCCAAATCCCCACAATGCCCCACCAGCAGGCTGGTCCATCCCCACAACTCCATCCATGGCGGCTCAAAACGCCCGCGACGGAACGCCTTTCAAAATGCGTCCCTGCGGCTGCCCAGACATTGCAAAGCGCAAAGTGGACCAAATCGGCATTTCTTGTTGCCATATTTTGAGTTACAGCCGTAGACGCGATTTTCTACGTCGGTTAGCCTGAACCCCTTGGATTGCCGCAATGGAAACAGCGGCGCCGAGAAAGGCTGGGATTTCCCTAGGGCCAATCCGGCAAACTCAGCCTGCAAAATGCGCCAATAACCCGCGATGAACGCACTCTATCGGCTGCATGCACGCCTGATTAAGAGCCATAGCTTCGCAATTGTTTGCGTCTTTGGCATTCTGTTGGGTTTCATTCTCAACGGGGCCTTTCAGGCGATTCGCAGCAACACCAACGATGTCACCGACTGGTTGCCGGACAAATACCCGGAAACCGTCGATTTGCGTTGGTACCAGCAACACTTCCAAGCAGGTAGCGACCACATCGTCATCGTTTCGTGGGATGGCTGCACCCTGGATGATGAGCGAATTGAGCTCTACGCCGCCAAACTGCGAAACTCCGAAAAGATCGCCAGCGTCGTTACCGGGCCAGAGCTTGTTGAGCAGATTGCCGCGACTTTGGAAAGCAACTCCAGTGGGGATGATCCGCGCGCTGCGGCCATTCGGCGGTTGCACGGTTCTTTGATCGGGCCGGAGTTCTTCCATGGCTTGCAGTTCATTGAGAACGAAGACGGCCAGGCAGTAATCGCAAATGTTGCGGAAGATTCCCCTGCTCAGCACGCCGGCATTCACGTCGGCCAGGTTGTGACTCGGGTCAATCGAACGCAAACAGCCGGTGTAGAAGAGGTCGAAGCCGCGCTCGTCGCCACGTATGAAGACGAAGAAGCTTTGGACAGCAAGGTTTGGCTGTCTGTTTACACCAGCGACCAGGAGCAACCCTATCGCTGGCAATGGACTGGCGAACGGCCAGACCGGCAAACCGCGATTTTGGCGACGCTCTCCGCTAACGGCCGCGATGAGAAGAAGCTTGAGGAAGCGCTCGACGAGATCCGCCGAATTGGCGAAAAGGAATGTGCCATCACCGGTCCCGGTCAGCGGATTCGCATGGGCGGACCTTCGGTTGATAACGTCGCGATTGATCAAGAAGGCAAGCGCACGCTGGGAATTGTCGCCACGCTGTCGTTTGTCGTCGGACTGGGGATGTGCTGGCTCTGTTTCCGCGATCTGAAAATCACATTCCTGGTCTTCTTTGTCTCGCTATTCAGCGAAGCAACGAGCTTGGCGATCGTGTATTACTCAGGCGTGCCGGTCAACGCAATCTTGTTGTCCATGCCCACGCTGATCTATGTGCTGACGATTTCCGGCGCAATCCACATTGTGAATTACTATCGCGATTCGGTAGTGGAAACGGGCATTGCCGACGCCCCACACCAGGCGATTCGCAAAGGTTTTGTCCCCTCGTCATTGTCCGCCGTGACAACGGCAATGGGCATGTCATCGTTGTTGATTGCGGACTTGCGGCCCATTCGGATGTTTGGCGGCTTTTCCGCCATTGCCGTGGTTTCCACGCTGATGTGGTTATTCCTGCTGTTGCCGGCCGTCCTGCAACTTTCGCCACTGGCGGAACGCAACATCCGCAAACTGAAGATTCGGGCACGCCGCCCACACGAAATTGACCGCATGTGGACGCGGATCGGACACGCGGTTGTCGCACGACCGACGGTCATCTTCCTGCTGTTTCTCGGCATTCTCGTCGGCGTCGGCGCGGGCGTTCACAAACTGCGCAGCTCCATCAGTTTGATGAAGCTGTTCAGCGACGACGCTCAGATCATCCACGACTACACATGGCTGGAATCCCGGCTGGGCGCACTTGTGCCAATGGAGGTTGTGGTTCGGTTTGATGAAGCAAATTTTGCCCAAGAGGGAGAACGTCATGGGCTAGGAATCACGCGACGGCTATCGATTGTCGACGACGTTCGACGTGCAATTGAGGCAATGCCGGAAGTCGATGCCACCATGTCTGCCGTCACCTTCGCTCCTGAGATCCCAACGAATAGCGGTCTGATTCGACGCACCGATACGCGCCTCACAGAAAGCCTGCCTGAACTTGAAGCCGCCGGTTGGGTTGCACACACAGGCGATGAGCAACTCTTCCGCATCAGCCTAAGGCTGGGAGCATTCAGTGGCCTCGACTATGGAAGTTTTGTTACGAACGTTCGCCAGGCGGTTGATCGCGAAGCGCTCAATGCAACGGTTCAAGAGAAGCTAGATATTTACGCGGAAGCCGAAATGATCCGCGAAGCTGGCGGCCTGAACGTCACGTACACCGGCGTTGTTCCAATCGTCTACAAGTCGCAATCAGAGCTGATGCGCGGACTGCGCGAAAGCTACTTGTGCGCGTTCGCAATGATCGCCGGGATGATGGTACTGATGGTCTGGCCTCTCGCCGGCGCCATCAAGGCTTTGCCTGCGGCGGCCATCACGATGATTCCCAACATCTTCCCCACGGCCATTGTCTTTGGTTGGATGGCCTGGATGGACAGGGCGGTGGACATTGGTTCCATGATGACGGCGAGCATTGCCTTGGGTGTGGCGGTAGATGACACCGTGCATTACCTGTCGTGGTATCGCCGTGGATTAGAGAAGGGTCTGACACGTCGAGAAGCTGTGTACGATGCCTACTCGCATTGCGCGCGAGCGATGACTCAGACGACGCTTGTGGCCGGCTTCGGTATCGCCATGCATGTCTTCAGCACCTTTACGCCAACCAAAATGTTTGGCGTGCTGATGATCCCGTTGATGGGCTCAGCGCTGGTGGGCGACTTGATCATGCTGCCGGCTTTGTTGGTCAGCCCCTTTGGTCGCATCATCTACGGGGATCGAAAGTCGACCGATGAGAGCGACGAGATTGCGGTCATCCCCGCGCCAAGCTTCCAACGCAGCGAACGCCAGATTCGCATGGACCGCCGCCTGGGCACATAGGTTCCTTGGCGGGAGTCGCGCTCTGCGGCGGGCAACAGAATCAATCTGGGCTGCCAACTTCCTCGCGCATTCTTTGTCATTCGCATCCCCGCGGGAGTGACGAGCGGAGCGTTCATTGACCCGCTGAAGAAGCCGCTCAAAGATGCATTGGCAGGAAACGCTCGACGGCGTTTTCTGGAGGTGGCGGCGGTTCGCGCCAGGGGATTTCCGCGCCGGCCGCAAGCTGTTTGGCGATCTCGGCTTTGAACAACGCCACAACTTGCCGTAGGGCGTCACGCTCATTCGCGGCCACCATGCTGATCCCGGCCAGGTTGGCAACCTCGGCCATAATCTTTCCGTCATCCTGTGGCACCAGATAGACGTGGCAATTGAATGCCGGCGGAGCGGGTGTCGTCTGCGGCAATTGTCCGCCAATGCCAGACGCCTCCGGTTGGGCTTTGCCTGCTGGCGAACGAGGACTCGACGAATCGTTTTCGCTGTTCATCTCTGACTGGGGAAGAATAGTGCAAGCGGCTAGAGTTCATCCAACAAGGCGTCCACGGCCGCATCAAGTTGCGGGTCATTGCCGGCGGCAAACGGTATTGTTGCTTGGACGTTGATAGTTGGCTCCACGCCGACGCCTTCGAGGCGGGTACCGTTGACTTCCGCGTCGGAGACAGCCAGGTATAGAACAGACCCGTCAGGCATCACGCGGGGCGAACCGCCGACAACCGCGCCGGCCGTGCGCGTTCCCACAATCGGTCCGCGGCGAAGTTCTTTGAAACCGAACGCAAAGACTTCTTTGCCGCTGGTAACACCACCGTTGATCAACAACGCAGTGGGCTTTCGCCAAGTCGTGAAGAACGGTCGCTTTTCGCCGTCCCGTCCTTGCATGCTCAGCACGGGAATCTGCCTGTTGAACAGATTCAAGTATTCCGGAGACGCGCCGCCCCAACCATCACGCAAGTCAAGCACCAAGGCATCCGCATCAGCCAGACGCCCCGTCATGAGTTCTTCTCTCAATAAGTCCTGATAGGCAACGCCAGCGTAGGAAAACGCATGCATATAGCCAACCTTGCGCCCCTGCTGTTCAATCACTCGCACGCTGTTACGCATGACGTCCAGGCATAGCTCATCTGCGACGAGTGAGACCGGCGTGACATCAATCTCCCGCAACGGTCCATCACGGTCTCGCTGGATTTGAATTCGGACCGATTGCCCGGCTTTGTCTGCGAAGGAACGGATGGGGTGAAACGGCGCACCATCAGCGCTGACAATTCGATCACCCAGCAAGATGCCAGACTCAGCCGCCGGCAGGCCTGCGTGAACAACAGAAACAAAAACGCCATCAGCATTGGTCAGCGTTTCGATGCCGATTCCATCATAGGAAAGTTCACCATCGAGACGCTCCTTGGCGATGCGCTCGATCAATTCGCTAAGACTGGGAATCGCGCGAAAGATGCCCAACAGTTGATAGTACCGAGGGTCTTGCCGCGTGAAGTACCTGGTGTGCGATGTCTGCAACTCGTCCAACATTTGGTTGATGACGTTCGCGAAGGCGTCATCATCGGCGGCGGCCAATGCGGCAGGCCGATATTGCTCACGCATTGCCTGCCAATCCACTCCGCGCAGATTGGGATCAAAGAACTCATCGCGGACCGTGGTCCAAACGGCGTCAAATACGATGGCTCGCGAAGCATCAGACTTGGGCGCTTGCGAGCCGGGTCTTGGACCAAAATGCGCGCCGGAACCACCAGCACAAATGACCGACACCAGCGCCAAGACAAAGCAACTTTGACGCGCGAACAACGCTCCCACGGCAGTCTCCCGAGCTTAGTCCTTCGCCAGGCTTGCGCAGACAATTTCCTTGTCATTGCGGGCAAAAACACAGCGATTGGCGAACGCGGGATGCGCCCAAACCACACCATTCCGCTGCCGCAGCTGCTCGGTCGTGGGGTCAAGCAGATGGGCGCGATCGATCTCGTGATAGCCTTCCGGCGTTAACTCGGCGATGACCAGGGCTCCGCGCTCAGTCAGCATCCAGGTGGTGTCGCCGTTCTGAACGAAGTGAATGGTTGCCCAACGGCCGGGCCGTTCATCGTCCGGTTTTTGGAACGGCTTGTTCGTTGACCAAACGCGGTCCCCTGTCTCGGCATTCAAACAACGCATCTCGCCAAAGCTATCAACGCCGTAGACATGGCCTCCTTTGAAGACCGGTGTGGAAATGATGGAGTGCAGAGCGTCTGTGTTGCGTTCGTTACGACCCGCCCGCCGCCAGATGTCTTTCGCCGCAGGCTTATCGCCGTCCAGTTTCAGCAGGAAGGAACCATCATAGAACGACGTCAAAAACATCTGGTTGTTTTCAATAATCGGAGTGGCGACATTGATCACCATTTGACGCGGACGGAATCTCTCTTGCCAATGCGCGTCACCCGTCAGCGGGTTGAGTCCGACAATTCCGTCGCCAGTCCAACAGATCAGAACATCCTCGCCACCTTGCTGATGAATGATGGGCGAAGAGTACGAGGCACGATGATCCAACGCCGTCCACTTCTCTTCGCCAGTCTGCTTGTCAAACGCCACAAGACAGGCGTCTTTCCCGCCCACCTGCACGATCACAAGATCCTGGTAAACCAATGGGCTGGCAGAGACTCCCCAGATTGGCATCTGAATATCGTAAGTAGCATTGAGATCATGCTGCCAAAGGACGTCGCCATCAGTGACGTCAAAACAATGGAAGTGTCCCATGGTTCCCAGCGCGAACGCCCTTTGGCCATCAATCGAAACTGATGCCCGCGGGCCGGCCGTGTATCCCACACGCTCGTAAGCGCAGGGATAGGTGAACTTCCAAAGCTGTTCGCCCGTTTCCTCGTCAAGGCAATAGACTTGTTCGTGCTGCTCAGGCTCGTCGACGATACGGTCCATCACAAAGACACGCCCATCTGCGACAGTCGGACCGTTGTAGCCACTACTGATTGGCGCGCGCCATTTGATTTTTAGTTTGTCGCCGGCGAACTCAGAAACGAGCCCGTCTTCCGTCCAGGTGCCATCGCGATTCGGTCCGCGCCATTGCGGCCAATCTTCGGCAAATGCAGCCGGCAGCCATGTGCACAAGCTGGCTATCGCAACCACCAAGAAACAGGCGATCCGCCGTGAGGTGATTGCTGACAAAATCGCGTCTTGGGATGCCGGCCAAAGTTGCATGAAACGTCTCCGTTAGCGAATGCCTGGGGGCCTGCCATTGTACACGGAGAGAATCCTGCTGCACGGCCAATCGCGGGGCGGGTTGTTTGGTGGCTGAAAATCGCCCCAATGAAGTGGCCGTCTGGCACCTGCCGAATCGTACCGGCCAGGTATGACCATGCAGATGAGAATCCGGCGGATTCGGCTTGCTCATGAAGTTGGCGAGCTCTCGATGGCGGCGAACCGCATTTCCTCAAGAACTTGCCGCATTGCGGTGGCCTCTTTCGGGACGACAAACTCACAGCCAATCAGCGTTGATTCGGAGTTTTCGTTGTCCATTCGCCAGCAGACTCTGGCGCGGGCGGCAAATTCCTTTTCGTCGGCCTGAACGATGATCTGAACCTGGGCACCCAATCCCTCGGCGGAGTCGACAGCCAGACAAAGACCGCCAGGAGAAACATCAACAACCGTGGCGTCGAGTTTCTCTTGTGATCCTGGCTTGCGGTACTTGGCCGGAATCTCGGCAATCATCCGTCCGAATTTCCGCCGATCAATCAGTTCTTGCCGTGCCATTTCATCGAGCATTGCTTCGGGCAGATCTGGAGAAAACGCGCAGCCGATCAGCCAGTCTTCGCCTCGCAGAGGACGAGCCCAGGCGACGCGAGCATCGACGATCGACTCGAAGTCGACCTCGTCAAAGGTGACCTTCATATTCAGAGTCTCTTCGAGCAAGAGCGGGCGTTGTGTGACCATTCGTGCTCCGCCCAAAGAGATCTGTCGCAACTCGGCTGGGATCACAACCGTCTCTTGCTGATCATCAACCCGCACAAGACAGACGTTGATCCCCTCCTGTTGCAGGACGTCATACCTCGGCGATCTGGGACGCCATTCAGTCATTTTTAACTCCGCAAACCGCTCCAGCTGCCGGATTCAATTCGTGACAGCCGTCGGGTTCCGCAACACTCTCAAAGAAGTTAGGTCAGTAGTGCCCTCTCAACGAGAACCGGTCTCAAGCCCCGGCAAGTCCATGGTGTCATTCAAGTTGCGGTGCGGAAATGTAGCTTCCTCCGCCGTAAGAGGGAGTCGCAAACTCCGATTTCCGCTTAACTCAGCCGCTGTTGTTCCTCAGATGTGAGCTTCGTAGAATGCGAATCAACCGGAAACCGTTAACTCAGAACGAATTACGTCCTTTGAATTCTGCCAAACAGCTGGCTTATCGCGCGGGGTTGTGATCCGAAATGTCGAACCAACCCAAGCCAATCGTTGTGCTCGGATCAACCGGCAGCATTGGGCGCAACACACTGGAGGTTGTGGCCGCCTCGGAAGGTCAGTTCACCGTTAAGGCGTTAACGGCCCATTCCCAGGTGGAACTCCTTGCGCGACAAGCGCTGCAGTTCCGTCCAGAACGTGTGGTTGTGACGGATTCCACTGCCGACTTATCTCCGTTGCAATCCTTGCCGTCGGACATTGAGGTCCTACAGGGCGACGAAGGGTTGTGCGAAGTCGCCGCCGCGGAAGACGTTGAAATCGTCCTGACTGCGATCATGGGAGCCGCTGGAATCAAAGCGGCAATCGCGGCACTTCAGGCCGGTAAGACGCTGGCCTTGGCGAACAAGGAGACCCTGGTGGCCGCCGGCTGTCAGATGCAAGAACTGCTGGCGAACGGATCGGGACGCATCATTCCCGTTGATAGCGAACACAGCGCCATTTTTCAGGCCCTTCAGGCAGGCGATCGTGAAGATCTGGAACGGATCATTTTGACGGCCAGCGGCGGCCCATTCCGGGATACGCCCACAAGCCAAATGTCCAGCGTGACCGTGGAAGAAGCGTTGGCTCATCCCAATTGGGAGATGGGGTCGAAGATCACGATCGATTCGGCCACGATGATGAACAAGGCTTTGGAAGTCATCGAGGCCCGCTGGCTTTTTGATCTCCGGCCCGATCAGATTGAAGTGGTCATCCACCCTCAGAGCATTATCCACTCCATGGTGGAATTTACGGATGGCTCGATTTTGGCCCAAATGGGCATGCCGGACATGCGAATTCCGATACAATACGCACTGACCTACCCCAGGCGAATGCCATGCCCTGGGGACAAGCTAAACTGGAAGGATGCGTTGGAATTGTCGTTCCGACCGGTGGATCACGATCGATTCCCGGCCATAGCATTGGGTTTCCAGGTTGCCCAAGATGGCGGCACCGCCGGTGTTGTCGTAAATGCGGCCAACGAATGTGCCGTGGCAGCCTTCCTTGCCGAAGAGATTCCGTTCACGGAGATTGTCCCCGCGTGCCGTGGGGTTCTCGAAAATCATAACTATTGCCCAGAGCCCTCGCTGGACGAATTGCTCGCATTAGACGAGTGGGCTCGCGCGGAGGTACGAAGGTGGGTTTGCGCATAAATCGCTGGTTGAATCGCCATCCGTTGTTGAGCGTTGCGATTCTGGCAGTTCCCGTTTTGCTGGCTGCCAGCGGCGGCGTGATGAGTTCCGTTTGGATCTGGACGCAAGTTGTCCTGGCGTTGTGCCTGGTAATCTTCGTTCACGAGTTGGGCCACTTCCTGGTAGCCAAGTGGTGCGGAGTTCAGTGCGACAAATTCTACATTGGCTTTGATGTCTTCGGCTTGAAGCTGTTCTCCAAGAAATGGGGGGAAACAGAATACGGCATCGGGCTGCTGCCCTTGGGTGGCTACGTCAAGATGCTCGGCCAGGAAGACAACCCGGCCAAAATCACAGAAGAAATCGAGCGCGCGAAAGCCGCTGGCGAAGAATACGAGATCGATCCGCGTAGCTATCTGGCCAAGAGCGTCCCTCAGCGGATGGCGATCATCTCAGCAGGCGTGATCATGAACGTGATCTTCGCATGGGTGGTGGCCAGCATTGCGTATGGTTTGGGCGTTGATTACACGCCCGGCCAAATCGGTGGCATCAGCTCGGGCGGAGCCGCCTGGCAGGCTGGAGTTAATCCGGGCGACACCGCGATCTTGATTGATGACGTTGAGAACCCTGATTTCAAAGATCTGCGGATCGCGGCCACGTTCAAGGACGATGATGGTGTCCCATTTGTCGTCAACCGACAAGAGGACGGCGCCGCGGAACCGGTTCGTCATCAATTCCAGTTGCAGCCCATCGCCGCCGAAGGCGGCCGCAGTGTGTTGGGCGTAGAGCCGAACTACGATCTGGTATTGCCAGAGGAGAACTTTGTTCTCGCGGGAACTCCCGCCGCTGCCGCCAATCCGGCGTTTCAAGCAAAGGATCGCTTCCTTGCAATCAATGGACAGGAACTAAAGAGCTATCAGGATTGGAACCGCCTGCTGGTCGTTCATCAGGATGAAACAATCAACTTCACTGTCGAACGAACTGGGGACGATGGTTCGCCCACGACCGTCGAGATTCGCGTTCCTCCCCGCAGCTACAAGACCGTCGGCATTGTGATGACAATGGGTCCGATTGTCGCCATCCGCGAAGGTTCGATTGCAGCCGAAAGGAAAATCCGAACTGGCGACATTATTCGTTCCATCACTCCCGTTGCCGCTGCAGGGGAAGAAGCTCAGGACATTGCCTTTGATCCGATGAAACTGCCGGGCCAAACTCGTGTTTGGGCCTATCAGGATCGCGCGGTTGACATTGTTCTCGAGCGCGACGGCAAAGAGATGACCGTTCCCAACGTGCCGCTCACAAAGCCAGAGTGGACTGAACGCCCCTTACATGACAAGTCCCCCGTTTCCTTGCCGGCTTTGGGAATTGCGTACCGCGTTACAAATCGTATCAAACGCCTTGAGCAAGGTTCCATCGCGGAAACTTCGGCTAGAGACAAACTCGGTGCCGGCGCGCAGGTGGTTTCCGTAACGATTAGTCAACCGGATGCCCCGGAAGGGGAACTGTCAGGGCTTGCCAGTGACGAAGTCGAGTGCGATCTGACAGAAGAATATAGTTGGCCGCATGTGATGGGCTTCTTGCTGCAAGTCGCCCGCCCAGGCTCTTCGGTCACGTTGCAGGTCTTACCGTCCGGCGCGGCCGATGGCACAAAGCCAACAGCGGTCACCTTGAATACGGAAGAAGACTCCAAATGGACGTACGCCAACCGCGGGCTGAGTCTGGAACCAACCACAAAAACCCAAATCGCCGGCTCCGTGTTCGAAGCCATGGAACTTGGTTTGTACGAAACGGGTGAAGCCCTCACGCTGATCTACAGATTCCTGGGCCGTATCCCGGAACTATGGCAAGGCATGGGTGGTCCAATCTCCATTGTGCGGATCGCTGGAAGTTCCGCCGAGCGCGGAATGGCTGAGTTGCTGATCTTTATCGCCATGCTCAGTGCAAACTTGGCTGTGATCAACTTCTTGCCGATTCCGGTTCTGGACGGCGGGCACTTCGTTTTCCTGTCGCTGGAAGCGATTCGCGGCAAGCCAGTCAGCGAACGGGTCTTCCTGATGTTCAGCTACTTGGGCCTGCTGTTCTTGCTCGCGGTGATGATCTTCACTGTCGGGTTGGATATCAGTCGGTTGGTTTCGTAGCACGCTTCGGATTTTCTAGCTTCCCAAAGCACGCGCGGCGGGGACCCAGAGAACAACGCAACGCGCTGGACCCTCCATCTTCGCTGGCGCGTCGCGTCACACGGGATGTGCGCTGTTTCGCGAACAGCGTCGCCGGCCACGCATTCGCGTTCAGCGCTTCAATTCAAATTGCCAAAGAGCGTGATGGCAATTTCTGATGAAAGCTGGTTAGTGCACAAGCCGCGTTTTCAAGAAAACGTTGTCGGTCAAGTGCGCTCGACCCGTCTGCCCACGGGACAGATTTTCGGCTTCTATGGGGCGCACGGGAGGAATGATAAGCAGGTGTTGCCAGAGCAGATTCCACCAGACATTTGCACGAAACTTGCGCGCATTCGGGTGGCGCGCCAATTCGCAAAAATGTGTTTTCGCCTTGACCGATGGTAGTTGTTTTGCCGTCAATTCTTGACACGGGGCCGGACTGCACGAGAACTGACTTCGAAGGCCTGACCTGAAGTGAAAAGTTCCTGCTTGCAATGCAATGTCTCGGACGTGGCTATGACATCTGAACTTAAAACCTGGCAACGCGACCACTACATTGCAGGCGGCGGCGATCCCTTTTTGTATTACGTTGTGCATGGCGACATCGATGTCTCAGCGCCATTGTCGCGGAGTCAGTATCGTTCCAATGGCGCCCCTGATGGCATCAACGTCATGTCGTATGGTCCGTCCATGCATCCGGACGTGCCGGGCAGCTTTCTCGAAGGTTACCTTTGGGATGAATTCGTCACAGAAGCTCCCGCACTTGCCGAGGCCGTTCGTCGCTGCGAAAGCTGCGTGGTTTTGCGCGGAACGCCGACCGATTCAACGACGCTTGATTACCTCCGGGACATCGTCGGTTTGATCGCCTTTTTGATCGATCACGGAGGGCTCGCGATCTATGACCCGTTCATGTTTCGCTGGTGGCAACCGTCCGCTTGGAAGCAGAGGATATTCGCACCGGCGGCTGCCGTTCCGCGCCATCACACAGTAATCCTCGTTTCCGAAGAAGACGATCCGTCATTGAAGTGGTTTCATACGCGCGGCATGCGCAAATTTGGAAGACCAGATATCAGCGTCCATAACGTGGCGGCGCATATGGATGACGGTGTCATTGAACTTTGCAATCGCCTCATCGAACATCAGGCATTTGGGCACGTTGTTCCCGATGGCCAAGAGGTCAAGATGGCAGCGTTGCCACCTGGCGGTGTCATTCGCCATCGGGGTGATTTGGATGATCCCGACTTTAACAACGTTCACATAGATGTGAGCTGGCCAAACGACGCTTAACAGCGCAAGAATTGGCGTTTAACGCGACCATTCGCAAAGACTGAG
Source organism: uncultured Planctomycetales bacterium (assembly GCA_937982665.1). GTDB lineage: Bacteria > Planctomycetota > Planctomycetia > Pirellulales > S012-138 > CALJLD01. The sequence continues at coordinate 877 of CALJLD010000056.1, read as the reverse complement.
CGCAAAGAATCCTGTCGCCTAAACAGCAGCCAACTCTTTTTCTTGGGCTTGCTGTGCTTCTTGCACACTGACGAATGCCGTGTGAGCTTTGAGAATTGTCCGGCGGAACGACTCCGGATGCGGCACGCCTTCCAGCCGCAGGCATTCAACAGGACCGTGATAGAAGACCAGGTCGCCGGCGGGATACCATTCCTGGCCGGGCAGAACAACCAACTCAACTCGGTCAAATTGGTCCATTGCCACCGCGGCATCATCCTTGGGACGAATGCCCCGCTGAATGACAACGCGACGATTGGTCAGCCGGTAGCGTTTGACGGCCCAATGACGCAGGCTCCAGAAGAACAAAGCCAGCGCAAGCGGAATGCTCGCCAGCGCAAACAGATTGCCGATGGAAAAGGCTTTGCCGCCCCCCAGCATGCAGCCGCGGCCAATCCATTGGCCAAGTTTGAACTCGGCGATTGACGGCCAGACCGTCATGATCGTGACTTCGCCAGCTTCCGGTGGCGAAACGCCTGAGATTGCGGTAGTCATGAGCCAGCTATCGTAAGCCTGGAGTTGGCAGGGCTTTGAGACAATCCGTTGGGAGACCATTAGGGAAACTGGGCCCCGCTTGGCTTCCGGTGTCCCGCGTATGAAAGATGCGTTAAAGCTACCAATCAAGCCGCCGATTTTGAAGCCGTTACGCGGCGAAAAGCGGGCGAAACCGTCGCAAACCAAACTGGCGTTCCCCGCCAGCACCCTCCCAGCTACGATTTCTCGGGAATTCCTGCCAACACAGACCGCCGCGGTACTCCTCCGAGCCCGGCAGTTTGCCCAGTTTCAGTTCGATGTCGCGCCCCGTTCAACGTATGTTTCGTGTTTGAATTCCCCGCCGACC
>CALJLD010000055.1 GCA_937982665.1 uncultured Planctomycetales bacterium | reverse complement strand
TTGCTGCAAGAGATTGACGCCTGGTGGCCGGATGACTTTCGCATGTTGGGCGAAGGCGCCCGCGTGGAACTTGATGTCTCGCCTGGCGGACGCGGCATGTTGGAAACGGCCGATGGCGGTAGCTCTTTGCATTGGTACGCCGTGCAATGCGTCATGCCGGACAAGTTCACGCTCTACATGGTCGGCAACATCGCTCCGGATTTCGGAGGGCCGTCCACCAGCAACATGAAGATCGCGCTGGAGCCCAGCGACGTCGGCTGCGTGCTCAAACTTTCTGACGCCCACCACGGCCGCGTTAACGAAGACTTCCTGCTCTCGCTCAAGTCCGGCTGGAAGCAAGTCTTCGGCGATGGCTTCAAGGCGTTTGCGGAACAAGCCAGCTGAATGGTTGTGCTTCTTGGTACCAGGCAATTCAACTTTTTTCCGTCATTCCCGCGCAGGCGGGAATCCAGAGAACAAACAGCACGCCCTGGATTTCGCCTGCGCGTGTGTGGCCCAGACGCACCCGCGTCTGGGTGCCTCAGGCACAAGAGGATTGGAGACGATTACAAGTCAAGAGAAGACGTTACATCTAATGTCAGATACTTGGCCGATATCCTGCCAATGTCATGCCGCCTCAACTCATTACCTCCTGTCGCTGCGCGACACAGACGCGGGAGCGTCTGTGCTACCCAATAGATTACATTGCGAATTTGTCGCCGTGGTGCTGGACAAGCTCTGCCAGTTCGCGAAAGATTGCGTTCAAGCGGCATGAGACTTGAACGACTTCTTTCGGCCAACCTTGCATGATTACCAAGATCACCGGCGTGCTGGCTTCCGTTCGCGAAGACGCTTTGTCATTGCGCGTCGGCGAGTTGGAGTACGAGATTCTGATTCCGGATTTCACTCGCCGAAACGTGCAAGGCAAACTTGGCGAGACAATTTCGCTGTTCACGCTGCATTACATGGAAGGCAATCCGGCTGGCGGCAAGTTGATCCCGCGGTTGGCCGGATTCACCAACGAGGCCGAGCGCGAATTCTTCGAGTTGTTTTGTTCGGTTGATGGCGTCGGCGTGAAGAAGGCGCTGCGAGCCATGGTTCGCCCTGTGCGGGAAGTGGCCATCGCCATTGAAGAACAAGACACCAAAGGCCTGACGGCGCTTCCCGGCGTCGGCCCTGCCGTGGCGGACCGGATTATTGCCAAGCTTCGCCGCAAAATGCCGAAGTTCGCTTTGATCGTCGACAAAAGCACGCCGCGCGAAGCCGACGTGGCATTACCGGTCTTGGACGAAGCCTTCGCCGTGTTGCGACAATTGGGCCACAGCGACGCCGAAGCCCGCAAGCTGGTTGACCTGGCAACCAGCGAGAAGAAATCGTTCAAGGATGTGCAGAGTTTGTTGCAAGTGATTTATCAGAAGAGGTTGGAGGGAGGGGAAAAGGGATAAGGGAAAAGGGACAAGGGCTGAAGTGCGCCCTTGAGTTCGACTTGCCAGCCGGTATCCCTTTTTCCCTTATCCCTTGCCCCCTGTCCCTTTCCCCCTATCCCTTTGCCCTTCGCCCCCATGTCCCAACTGACCTCCAACACCGTCACTGCCAAAGACGCTGCTCCGGTCGCGCATGCGGACCCGTGCGACAGTTGCGGCGCGCCGGTGGACGCGCTGGACAAGTTCTGCCCCACGTGCGGCGCAGTGAATGCGGAACTTGCGCAGAAGGTTGGGCCTGCCGTCAAAGGGCAAGTCAAACCGCCGCCGCTTCCGCAGGATCTCTCCAAGTTCTTTCGCTGCGAGAACTGCGGAGCGGAAGTGCAGACGGATCCGAACTATCGCAGCTATGTCTGCCCCTTCTGCGATTCGACCTATGTCGTTGAGTATTCGCCGCAGCAAACCGGAAGGCTGCCGCCGGAGTTCGCCATCGGTTTCGCCATCACGCCGGAGAAAGCGCTCGACCGCTTCCATGAGTGGCTGCAAGACAATTCATGGTTTCGGCCTGGCGATCTGACGATAGCCCAAATCGATCAGAAGCTCAAAGGCGTTTACCTGCCGTTCTGGTCCTTTTCCATGCTCGCGCACAGCCGCTGGATCGCGTCAATCGGCGAGTATTGGTACCGCACGGAAACGTACACAACATTCGAAAACGGCAAGTCCGTCACCAAGACCCGGCAGGTCCGCGAGACCGAGTGGTGGCCGCTTTCCGGCATGCACCACCGCTTCTACAGCGGCTACCTTGTCTCCGGCAGCCGTGGGTTGCCGCAACGCCAGGCGGACCGCATCAAGCCGTACCATCTGGCCGCGCTTAAGCGCTATCAGCCGTACATGCTCGCCGGCTGGCTGTGCGAAGAATATTCCGTGGGCCGCGACGCGGCCGAAGCGCAATGCCGCGCCGAGTTCATGGCCTGGGAGCAGGAGAACATCAAGAACTTTCTGCCTGGCGACACCAGCCGGAACCTGCAAATCAACACGCAGTTCGGCGAGATCAACGAAGACCTGATCCTGCTGCCGGTCTACTTGCTCACGTATCGCTATCAGGACAAAGTCTTTCAGTTCCTGCTCAACGGACAAACCGGCAAAGCCGCCGGCGACAAACCGGTCTCCTGGCGACGAATCACCGCGGCAATTGTCACCGGCGTGGTTTTGATCCTGTTGCTGGTGTTGATTTTCTTTTTGCTATCGAGGTGAGGAAGCTAGCCGGTTCGGAATGCGCGAGCGAAGTCTGCCCGTGCGTGGGTGGCCCGGCCAGGATTGGCCGGGTTGCGCAGCAACAAGATGAACACGTCCATGGTCCGCGGGTGGCCCGGCCAGAATCGGCCGGGTTGCGCACCAACAAGAGGATCAGGGAAGAGGTGGCAATCGCGACTGTCGCGCGCCACACTCAAAGCGGGCGATGCCATACGCGATTCACTTTCACAACCGCCCAACACCTCTGTCCGCCGAGTTCAAACGCGAAGGCGTTCGTGTCACTTAGTCAGGCACAACCGGCTCAATGGGGGCTGCAATGAATGGCGATTCTGAAGTCAAAACCGCGCATCGACTTTACAAACAGCGGCAATGGATAGATGCCAAAGAACACTTCGAAAAAGGGCTGGAGTTCGGGCTCATTGAACACTCAAGACCAGAAGTGCTGACGTCCATCGGCAACTGTCTACACATGTTGGGCCAGATTGAAGAGTCGCATCAATATCACGTCAGGCGATTGCCGAAGATCCACAATACTACAGAGCTTTCGCAAACAAGGGCGCGGTCTACTGCACGCAACGCCGATACGACGAAGCCGAGGCACTTTATCTGAAAGCGTTGGCGATTGAGCCAGCGTACGGACCAAGTCATTTGAACCTGGGTGGCTTAGCATCGCAGCGAGGAAAGTACAAACTCGCCGTCAAGCACCTCAAGCGTGCAATCAAATTGAGAGACGAAATCGCCGAAGCGCACAGCTGTTTGGCAATCGCCTATGCAAACCTCGGGCGGTTTTCCAAAGCTGACGCCGCGGTCGAAAGAGCACTTGAGCGCGGTTACTACAATCCGGAAGGCTTGCGTCAGTCTGTCAATGAATTGAGAAGCAGATAACACAAACCCGAGTGCCCGGCCAGAATTGGCCGGGTTGCAGCAACAAGATGAACACGTCCACCGTCGGCGCCTTTTCGGCATCATCCACTTCACACACTGCAGAGCAACAAATCTAGCTCAGGCGCTCCCGCGTCTGGGTCGCGCAGCGACATGAGGATCAAGCAAATGGTAACGCTACTTGACCGATGTTGCACTCCGCGCGACTCGAAGTGCGCAAAGTATGACGCTGCTGGTTTGTCCGGCTTGTCCAGCAGTGCTGCGATGGGCACGATGCCACCCGACCGCGAGCATCTTTCCACAAGCCAGGTTGTCTTGCCAACCTTCGCATCTGTTCAAAACCATCGAACGGGATTGCCGGTTCTCACTGACGCTTCAAAAACTTTGCGCAGCGCGCTGGTGATGTAGTCAAAATCAGTCACAAGCCGCGGTTGCTGTTCGACATGAAACTCTGAAGGATATTCAAAGCGACACTTCCCGTCCGCTCTCTGCCAAGTGCCGTCTTCCCACGGAATCTGTTTTCCGCTGATTGCGATACCCGACTCGAAGATGTCGCCGGTGTCCAAGTCTTCCCAAACAAGTTCGTCGCTGTCACCAGTGATCTGTCTTCCACTCTTGTTGAATTGCCGCACGTTTACAGCGCGAAATACGTCTCTTCCGCTAGCGTCGATTGCAAAGAACTCGTACTCGCTTACACCGACGTTGATTCCGCAGCTTGAGAAGATGAATACGCCTTCGTAGGCTGCGATGTATTCATAGAGACCTTCGCCGGTTGCAGTGTTGACGAGAACGGACTTCATACCAATCTCTCCAACGGCAATAAACGCGTCGAGTTCCCTTAGCGCTTCAGCACTAGCAATAGCTGGAGTCATGCCGCAGTTTGAGTTCGGAAGTTGCTCTTGAAGGACTGGGAAGCGTTGCCAACTGATCTCTGCGAGAGCTTCTTGAAAGGTTCGATATCCTGCCCAGTTCGAGATCCGCTCACAAACAAAGTCCATGCCTTCATGTTCACAACACGATTGCTCCCAATCATTCAATTTTGGCCAATTCGATTCCGTATCGTACTCCCGCTTGAGTTGCACGACTCCCTCTTCACCGATCTCCAGCCAGTCACGCGGAAACGGTGGTGGCTTCGTCTTGCCCTCCCGGAAGCAGTTGCACATCACTGATGCGTCAAGGCCCATCTCTTGTTCCTCATGACTGTTGTGCGAGGAATTTCCCCAGGCCACCGACCAGGATTGGCCAGGCTGCGCAGCAACAAGGTGACCAAGTCGTCTCCGGCGCTCGCGAAAAGCATTATCCATTTCGACAAGCAAAGCCACACTAGCACATCGGGCCAAGAATTGAACCGAAGACCTGCCCCGAAGCGCACTCCCCGGGCTGCAACAAAAGTTGCACACTGGCAAAGAGTAGTTTTTGAGGCCAGAGAGAAAACTTTCACTGCGCGCAAATTAGCGCTCGCGAGGTGTTACCGACGTTACCTTTCGCGCGAAATGAATCTCCGCCAGCATTCCCGGCTGCCAACTCTCCAAATCGTCCGCAATCCTGGGTGTAACCCCGGCAAAAACGCCCGTGACCCAGGGTGTAACGCCGGGCGTAACCCCGG
>CALJLD010000054.1 GCA_937982665.1 uncultured Planctomycetales bacterium | reverse complement strand
CAGTGGTGCCTGGATTGCCGAAGATGTGCCGCACGCCAAACTCGGCGAGCATCTCCAGCATGAGTGTAGCGGCGGAGCGAGCCATCAATTCCTTCCGAGGGTAAAGTCAGAACGCAAAGCCATCAGCTTACTTTGTTGCTAGTGATCCTGTTGCGAAATCGCAGACACTTCGTCGGCACTGCTTGGAATGTTAGCGCGAATACGATCACAAATTTCGCGGATTAAGCAGGCAGGGGCATGCACATGGACCTTACCGCCTGAGAAACCGGCAAATCGCGTTGGCAGTTTGTTGACTTTGCCCTTCCGCCCGCCAAAACTCTAACCTGATGCTCGTCTTCCGCGCAGCCGTTCTTTCCTGCGCCTCACCGCTTTCGCGGGCATTCTGCTCACAATTCCGCGTTCATCGTCTATCCCGTCCAATCGCTTTGCACATTCGTTGCGACGACACTCAGGAGGTGTTTGTATGATTCGCAGCCGACTTCAGCGGGGTGTGTTGCCCGCGCTGGCCATCTGTGTCGCGCTTACTGTTGCGGCTCAGGCTCAAGATCAAACCACGCCGCCAGAGGGGCTGCGTGAAAACAATCCCGCGGCGCATGCCTTAATCAATGCGCGGATTGTCACAGGACCTGGCCAATTGATTGAGTCCGGTACCGTTGTCATCCGTGACGGGTTGATCAAAGCCGTGGGCGCGGATGTGCAGATCCCCGCGGACGCCCGCGTTTGGGACCTGGAAGGTAAGACGATTTATCCTGGCTTGATTGACGCGTTCAGCGAAGTCTCGCCATCAGAAGAAGCCACGCCGGCAGCGGAAACCAACTATTGGAATCCCAACGTCCGCCCGGACATTCAAGCCAGCTCTTATTACGTCAGCAATTCCTCGACCAACAGCGACTATCGCAGCCAAGGCGTGACCGCGCGGATGATCGCGCCGTCGGCCGGCGTTGTGCGCGGGCAAAGCGGTGTTGTCACCACCGGTGATGACGACCTGGCGAAAGCCATCTTGAATGATAGCGTTGCCCTGCATGCTCAACTCACGCCCAACCGCGGTGGTGGAGGATTTGGCGGCGGACGCGGGGGCGGACAGCGCACCTATCCCTCGTCACCGATGGGAGCCATGACACTGGTTCGCCAGGCTTTCTATGACGCCAAGTGGTACGCCCAAGTTTGGGAAGCATACAACGCCGGCCAGGAAGGTGTTTCGCGTCCGGAACGCACCGAAGTGCTGGAAGCGATGCAGCCGTACTTGAACGGTTCGATGGTTGTCTTTGACGCTCCCAGCTACTTGTATGCTTTGCGGGCTGATCAGGTGGCGAGGGAGTTTGGACTGAATGCCGCCATCCTGAGTGAAGGGGGCGACGAGTATCGACGGCTGGACGCGATGAAAGAACTCGGCCGTCTGTTTATTGTCTCCGTCAACTTCCCTGATGCTCCTGATGTCAGCACGCCGGAGAAAGCCGCAGGCGTAACCGTTGAGCGGATGATGCACTGGGACACGGCCCCGGAAAACCCCGGCCGATTGGCATCCGCAGGCATTCCCATTGCGCTCAGCACGAATGGTCTGAGCGATGTGGGTGATTTCCTGGACAACGTGCGGAAGGCTGTCGCCCGAGGACTCGATGCCGATCAGGCGTTGGCCGCAATGACAACAGTTCCCGCGGAAGCGTTCGGCATGAGCGATCGCTTGGGCAATGTGGCCGCTGGTATGTCAGCCAACCTGGTGGTGACAAGTGGCGACCTGTTTGACAATGACACTGATGTGCTGGAAACCTGGGTGGATGGCACACGATACGAAGTCGAATCAACTCCGGCGGTCAAAGCGACTGGCGAATGGGAGATTGCTTTCAACGCACCCGGCGGCGAATCGCAATCGCTCAAACTGGTTGTCAGCGAAAACGGCAGCCGCACGAGTGCGAAATTGGACCGCGGCGAAACATCCGTGAATCTTCGCAATGTTTCTTTGAGCGAGTCCGTCTTCACCGCCACGTTCACCGGCGAAGATTTTGGCTATGACGGTGTGGTGCTGATGTCGGCCACTTTGGACATGGCCCCGGATGGTGACGAAAAACCGGCCATGCTCGGCACATTTGTTTGGGCCGATGGCCACCGCAGCTCGTTGACGGCCGAGCAGATTGCCACTAGCGAGACAACCCCGGCTTCGCTGGAAGCCGCGCCCCAGGATCCTCCTCAGGGGCGTCGTGGTCGCGGACGTCGCGGGAATCGTGGGCAGAATGCCGAAGGCGCCAACGACAGTAATAGCAACTTGCCGGCCATGTATCCGGTCAACTATCCGTACGGCGCTTTCGGTCGTTCGGAGCAACCGCAACCACCAGCGGCGGTGATGTTCACCAACGCAACCGTTTGGACCTGTGGTCCCGAAGGCATCCTAGAGAATGCTTCGGTCCTGGTGGAGAACGGCCGGATCTCGGCCGTTGGTAAAGATTTGCAAGCCCCGGAAGGCTGCGTGACGATCGACTGCACCGGCAAACACATCTCGCCGGGCATTATTGATTGCCATTCGCACAGCGCGACAGACGGCGGTGTGAACGAAGGCAGCCAAAGTATTACCGCGGAAGTTCGCATCGGCGACTTCATCAACTGTGATGACGTCAACATCTATCGGCAGCTTGCCGGCGGAGTGACTGCGGCGAATGTGCTGCACGGTTCGGCCAATACCATTGGCGGCCAGAACCAGGTCATCAAGATGCGTTGGGGAATGCTTCCGGAAGAAATGAAGTTTTCGCAAGCACCCGAAGGCGTGAAGTTTGCCTTGGGTGAAAACGTCACTCGCAAGCGTAGCCAGGATTCAACCCGCTATCCCCGTTCTCGGATGGGTGTGGAGCAGTTGGTTCGCGATGCATTCACCGCGGCGAAGGCTTATCGCAAGCGTTGGGAAGAATGGAACGCCAACCAGCAAGGAACTCCGCCTCGTGTTGATCTGGAGTTGAAAGCGTTGGCTGAGATAGTCTTTGGCGAACGGCTGATCCACGGCCACTCGTACCGTCAGGACGACATTCTAGCCTTGATGCGAACGTGCGAAGATTACGGCGTTACCATTGCGACCTTCCAGCACATCTTGGAGGGTTACAAAGTTGCTGAAACCATGGCCGAACACGGCGTCGGCGGTTCCAGCTTCTCTGACTGGTGGGCTTACAAATGGGAAGCCTATGACGCGATCCCGCACAACGGCGCCATCATGCATAACGTGGGCGTGGTTGTTTCTTTCAACTCGGACAGTGCGGAACTTGCCCGTCGTTTGAACACGGAAGCCGCGAAGGCGGTGAAGTACGGTGGAGTTCCGGAAGCCGAAGCTTTGAAGTTTGTCACGCTCAACCCAGCCATTCAGTTGGGTGTTGGCGACTATGTTGGCTCCCTGGAGCCCGGCAAGCATGCGGACCTGGTGGTTTGGAATCACTCGCCGCTGTCCAGCTATGCCGTTGCCCAACAAACCTGGATTGATGGTCGCAAGTATTTTGATCGCGAAGACGACCTCGCCAAGCGCGAGCAAGTTCGCGAGATGCATGCGGCGCTTGTGCAGCGAATTCTTTCCAGCGGCGCCACCATGGGTGGCAACAACGCCGCCGGTCCGAACCCCGATACGATTTGGGAAACGGATGACTATTCCTGCCAGCACGCCCACGCGGATGGCGACTACTTTGGCATCATGGGCCATTTGGATGACGTGTTCGATCTTCATGGGCATGAAGACCATGACCATGCGGATCACAATCACGATCACTAATCATTTGTCCGTGTTCATTCCGATCGAATTCGCCCAGATGTGGCGAAACACCATACAAGGAACTCATCATGCTTAGAAAACTTCAAAGGGCTGTTGCCGCTCTGGCGGTTGTTTGCCTGCTGGGCAGCGCCGCCTGGGCCAACAACCCCATCATTCCCGGCAAACCTCAGGATCAGCCGATTGCCTTGGTGGGCGGGACCGTGCACCCGGTTGATGGTCCCGCGATAGCCGGCGGCGTGGTCTTGTTTGACAAAGGCAAGATTGTCGCCGTTGGCAAAGACGTGCAGATCCCGGCCGATGCCGAGCGCGTGGATGTGTCCGGCAAGCACGTCTTCCCCGGCTTGATTGATCCGTACACCAACATCGGACTGGAAGAAGTTGGCGCCGCTGCCGCCACCATTGACACTCAAGAAGTTGGTGACGCAAATCCAAGCGCGAAAGCTATCGTGGCCGTTAACGCGGAAAGTACCGTCATACCTGTTACTCGCGCTAACGGAGTTTTGAGCGCGCTCACTGCGCCTTCTGGTGGGACCATCGCTGGTCTCTCAGCGGTAATCAACATGGATGGTTGGACGTGGGAAGATATGGCTGTCGAGCAGGTTGCGGGCATGCATGTATCCTGGCCCCGGAGCGGCGGTGGTGGAGGGCGTGGTCGCGGGCGGCGCGGCGGCGGTGGGGGCGGCAACTCGGGCGAAGCCGTGCAGCGAATTCGCGAGACCTTTGCGACAGCTCGGGCCTACATGAAAGCCCGCGAAGCTGGCGGCGATCAGCCGTTTGACTCCAAATGGGAAGGGATGATCCCCGTTCTGCAAGGCAATCTGCCTGTGTTCATCTCCGCAAATAGCGAAAGTGAAATCTCCAACGCGGTCGCCTTTGCAGATCAAGAGAATATCAAGTGCGTGATTGTCGGCGGCCGAGAAGCCGACAAGTGCACCGAACTGCTCAAGCGGAATGACGTGCCCGTCATTCTCTCCGGTGTGCAGCGGCTCCCCAACGGGCAGGATTCGCCCTATGACGAAGCCTTCACGCTACCTAAGCGATTGCAAGATGCAGGGGTTAAGTACGCCATCAGCAGTGCCGAAGGCGCGGCGAACGTCCGCAACTTGCCATATCATGCGGCCACTGCAGCCGCCTATGGCTTGTCTCAGGAAGATGCGGTGAAGAGCATCACGCTCAATGCCGCGGAAATCCTTGGTGTCGGTGATCGATTGGGCTCGCTCACGGCAAACAAGGATGCCACGCTGGTGATTACTGACGGTGACATCCTGGAAGTTACCACGCAGGTGGAAATGGCGTTCATTCGCGGCGCCATGGTTGACCTGCAAAGCAAGCACACGCTGCTTTATGACAAGTACTTGGAGAAGTATCGCCGACTTGGCGTGCTGAATGAGCCCGAGCAGCAATAAGCTGTTGGCCAATACTCATTGAAGAACTAAGAACGGCGGTCGGTCACTTTGATCGGCCGCCGTTTCTTCTTGATATACGCTTGTCTGCATTTGCGACGCAGAAGAGAACCGGCGATCAGATCTTCCTGCCAAAGTTGTTCAAGAACTTGGCATTGACCTCTTCTACTTGCTGTTCCAACAGCGTGTTCTTGCGCTTTAGCTCCTCGTTCTCCGCTGCCAGACTGCCCTGGCTTGGACCACCAATGGATGCAACGCCCCAGCCAATGACAATGCCGATAACCAGCGCCACAACGGCGGCCCCAGCAGAAACCCAGTTCATTTGCCAGCCTGTTATGTGTTGAACGGAAAGGGAGGATGTGAGTGCCGCACGGTCAGAACCGGGGTGCCGCAAACGCCATCGCTTGAGAAACAAGTGCCGTGTCACAGGCAAAGAATTCGGATTTGCAAGGCCTAACGTCTAGGCACTGCTGGACAAGCCAGCAGCGGCACCCGAAAAACCACGCTGTGACGAAGCGCTAACAGCCCCACGTGATTCCGGTCGCCATCTTACCACCGTTTTTTCAAGCGGCAATCAATCGAAGGATTCCTTCGGCGCTCCGCATGCGAGATTTCATACGGAACGACAGAAAGCCAGCATCAGTTATGGCGGATCAGCAAGATATCGCCGTCTTGCACAACGTATTCTTTGTGTTCTTGCCGCATGAGGTTGTTGGCCTTGATTTCGCGCTCGCTGCCCAAACGGATGAGGTCTTCGCTCCGCATCACTTCCGCGCGGATGAATCCACGTGCCAGGTCGGTGTGGATGTTGTCCGCGGCTTCCACGGCGGTGCCGCCCTCAGGCAATAACCAACTGCGAACCTCTTTCTCGCCGGCGGTGAAATACAACTGCTGCCTGGTAGTGCGCAAGAGCGCTTTGATGAAGGCGTCACGGCGAGGCGTGCTGATCTGCAAATCGTTCTCGAACTCCGAGCGGTCTTCGTCCGGCATCCCAGCCAGTTCCCATTCCAGCGAAAGCGGTGACGCAAGCGCCGGGTAACCTTGCGCTTCGATCTCCTTGACCACGGCAGCGCCGTCGGCGTTATCGGCGATGTTGGCCACCACCAGCTTGGGCTTCTCCGCAAACAACCGAAATGAACGGACGGCCTTTTTCTGTTCTTCCGTTAGCTTCAGCTCCGCCAGCGCTTCGCCAGCTTCCAGGCGTTCGACAATCGGCTCCAAACAGGCAAGTTCCGCTTGTTCCTCTTCACGGTTTGGCCGCGGCTTCTTGACGGACTCGCGCAACTTCTCAACGCGTTTGGTGACAATCTCCAAATCGGCTAAGGCCAGGTCTTGCTCCAATGACGAGAGTTCTTTGGCCGCAGATGCTCCGGCGAACGCAGGCACAATTAACACCAGGCAATCCGTCTCTCGAATGGCCGCCAACCGTGTCGCGTTGGCATCGCCATCGCGGGCCAACCCCGGCGTGTCCACAAGCTCCAAGCCGGCGGTGGTGACCTTCTTGGGGTTATAGACCTTGCACAATTCGTCAATCCGCTCGTCCGGAATCAGGCATACGGCAGATTGCCCCAAATGGCCCTTGGCCGGGTCCGTCTCAACGCCTGTCAACCAAGAGAAGAAGGTGCTCTTTCCGGTCGATTGATAGCCAACGATACCGATTTTCATGGCGGCAAAGTGAGGGGGAAGAGGTAAGAGATAAGAGGCAAGCGGAAAGAGCAGGGGGCAAACTCGATTTGCGACTCCACGATACGAAATCTCGCTTCGGTTCGGCAGCGGGGGAGCCGCAAAATGTTGAAGCAACAACGGTCCGGCTGACGTCCGACACAAGATATCTTGCGTAGGATGGCTCCTCCCAACGACCTTTTGCCACCAGTTGCCGCCGCTTGTTTCGTCCGCTTGCCCAACTTAGACTCAAGCGTTTGGAATCAGGCGAGGCTGGCCCGAATGAGCGGCCAAATGCCTGCTTGCCAATTCTTGCCCTGGGAGTTCGCTCCCAAAAGCCGTATTGGGAAACCACGGGAGTTGCTGTGCCGGGAACGTGCGTGATTGGGCTTCAATGGGGAGATGAAGCCAAAGGGAAGATCGTGGATCTGCTTACGGAGCGGCATGAGATCGTCGTCCGTTACCAAGGGGGGGCGAACGCGGGGCACACCGTTGTGACCGGCGGAGAGAAATACAAACTCTCATTGATCCCCAGCGGCATCCTCCACTCGGGCGTAACCAGCGTCATCACCGGCGGTGTGGTGCTTTATCCCAAGAAAGTCCTGGAAGAGATCGACGATTTGCGATCACGCGGCGTCACGATTGACTCCAATTTGAGGATCAGCGATCGCGCGCACGTCATCTTCCCCTGGCATTTTGAGGAAGAACGCGTCTTCCAGGTGACGTCGGCCGGCGGAGAATCCATCGGCACAACTATGCGGGGTATTGGGCCTTGCTACAAAGACAAAGTTGGCCGTAGTCATGCGATTCGCCTCGGCGACATGTACCGGGAGAGTTTCGCGGATCGATTGCGTAGCATTATCGAGGACAAGAATCAAATCCTGGCGGCCGGCGCAGCCAATGCGAAGTGTGACTTCACGCCGCTTGACGCAGCAAGTGTTCTCGCTGAGTACGAAGAATACGCAGCTCGCCTGCAGCCATTTGTTTGCGACACAAACAGTTATCTGCACGATGCTCTTGAAGCGGGCAGCAAAGTCTTGTTTGAAGGCGCGCAAGGCGCCCTGCTGGATATCGATCACGGAACGTTCCCATTTGTGACCAGCAGCAACAGTTCCGGTGTGGGGATTTCGCCAGGCAGTGGAATCCCGGGCAAGTACATGAATCGAGTGTTGGGGGTCGCCAAAGCTTATTCCACGCGTGTGGGCGGCGGGCCCTTTGTTACGGAACTCGATGACGAAGTGGGGCAACACATCCGCGACCGCGGCGACGAATACGGAACCGTCACGCGGCGTCCCCGCCGTTGCGGCTGGTTTGACGCGGTCGCCGTTCGCTACACCGCGCGACTTTCTGGAGTTGACGCATTGGTTGTGGCGTTGCTGGATGTGCTGGCGGACATGGACGAATTGAAGATTTGCGTTGCGTACGACATCAACGGCGAACACACAACGACGTTTCCCAGCCATGTGGAAGATCTGGCCGCGGCAAAACCGGTTTACGAAACGCTACCGGGTTGGAAACGCGAGATTGATGACATTCGGGATGCCTCGGCATTGCCGGAGGAAGCCATCAGATATCTGGAACGCATTGGCGAACTCGTGGGGCGGCCT
>CALJLD010000053.1 GCA_937982665.1 uncultured Planctomycetales bacterium | reverse complement strand
ATGCTATCGCGAGTCTTGATATTTCGATTCCAGCCTAAAACCGTACGCATTTCGGTCTTGGCTCTTTGCATCACGGTCATTGCTGCCGTGTCTGCCTACGACGTGTACTGGTCGTTCAAAACACAGAATGTGTTGCAGGAAACCGAGCTCAATCCCATTGGACGGTGGCTGATCGCGGCGGACGGAGGAGACATCGCCTTGTTTATGACCTGTAAGATGCTCGGCGTTGTGGCAGTGATTCTAGCGATCCCAGCGATTTACTGGTTTCGCGTGTCCTGGGGATTGACCTGCGGGGTATCCGTTGCCGTATTCCAAGGGCTCCTATATTGCTACTTGGATCATGGTCATTTGCTCTAAGCCAGCGGAGATTCAACGTTCAAATTCTTCACCAATCCAGTGTAAGGATTTACTTTGCCGTCGAAGCCGATGTGCAAGCGTCTAACATGCTGCAAACGAGACTTGGGCGCCATCCAGCTTGCGTAGCAATTCCTTGAAGTCCTCTCGGTCGCGGAGTGCATCGAGGTCGGAGTCATTGTCCAAGAGCGCGCGATTCTCCATCGGCAAAAAGAAACCCATGTCAGCAGCGTGCCCCAGCACTTTGATGGCGTGCGCGGAGTATTGTTGCTCTAGAGACTCGCGCTCCTCTTCGGGCAATGCATCATCTGCTGCCACCGCTGCCGATGCGAGACCAAGCGCACATGCAATGTTGTAGCAATCGCCTGGCCTGACATGTGACGTGGGGTTTTCAAGGAGAGTCAAGAATCGCCTGGTCACCCTCATCGTTTCAGAATGTTCATTTGCCATGGCATAAGATCGAGATAGACGACTTAGGATGAAAGCCTGCTGAGCCAAGTCCTCGCTTTGCAATTCGACGGCCTTCTTCCAATCATCAACTGCCAGGCTCCAATCACCTAGAGACTCATGCACTTCCGCACGACCCCAATAAGCGTTCTTCAAGAATCTACTTGCGACCGGCAGATCAGCATCCGATTCGACGGCTGATGACAGCCGTGTTATTGCCAAGTCGTAGTAATCCCTTGCCTCCGTCAGTGATTTAACTTGTTCGCGAAGAACGATTGCTTTGTTGACGTACGCGCCGCCGAGTTGAATCGAGTAGGACAGTCCATCGGGCTCATCTGATGCTAACGGCTCCGCAAGCCTTATCGCAAAGTCGTAAGCCCACAGCGCGCGTTCGGTTTGATGTTGCGCCTCATGCAAGCGCCCGATCCACGTGTAGGTATCAATGCGTACATCGTGAAGATCTGGAGTGTCGGTCGGCATCTCGTCAAAAAGCTGTGCCGCGGAGTGCATGGCCTTAAGGGCCTTCTCTGAGTTTCCGGCTTCACGATAGAATTCGCCCAAGTTATACAGGCCGAGCCCAACTTCAAACGTGACTTGAGTCAGTATCTCATGCTCAGAGACTGGCCAAGCTGGGTTCTCGAGCGCGCCTTTAAATTCCGCTTCCGCTTCCGCCAATTGACCGGAATACATGCACAATCGAGCCGAGCTGATTTGGAGCTCCGCAAGATCGCCTCGCAACTCGGCACTCTCAGGATGGCCGCCATAGGCCTTACGCTTGAATGCTACAGAGCGCTTGATGGGGGGAAGCGCCTCAGGAAAACGGCCCGCCTGAGCCAATGTGGCAGCTAGATTGTAATTGCTTGTTGCCGCGTCATGAAGATAAGTCGTCACCGATGGCGCGTCATCGGCTAGCTCGCCTTGAACGGCTGCGGCTTCTTCGAATGCTTTAATCGCCTCGTCGGTCTGGCCTTTCATCAAGTGAGCGATTCCCAGTCCGAAGAAGCTGACGCCCACAACATTCTTAAGATCGGTGGTCGTAAGATCGTCGCTAAGCAATGGTCTATTCAATTCAAGTGCTCGCTCGAACGCCTCAAGAGATTCGTCCGCATTTTTGGTCCTCTCGTGCAGACGCCCCAGGTTGTTCCAGCTTTGGGCAAGATTGAGACGATATTCAATCACACTAGAGCTTTGTGCGACAACTGATTCCAAGAGCTCGATCGAGCTATCATACGCAATCCGTGCTTCGTCTAACCGATTGAGGCCGCTCAGGGCATTGCCAAGATTATAGTACGTGCGCGCCATTCCGTTTGTGACTTCGACCATGTCGAGGTCATTGTTCGCCAGTTCATTCTGAATGGCCAATGCTGCTTGAAATTCTGTCAGCGCGCTATCGAATTTGCCACTCTGGCTGAGAAAAACGCCAATGTTGTTGTGCGTTGTTGCACGACCCAGCTCGTATTCTTTGACAGTCGGGTGATCATGGACCAGCGCCTCATAGATTGCCAAGCCTTCTCGCGAGATTGCTAGCGCTTCATCAAGTTGCCCCGTGTCACGGGTCAAGACGCCCTTAAGAACAATGGCATGCGCCATCTCGTTTCGGTACGACGCATTGCTGTAGTCCTCGTTGCTTAGCTGCTCGAATTCATTCGCGGCCCGCGCAACATCCGCAAGCGCCTTCTCTGGCTGCCCTTGACCTCGATAAACAACACCAAGGTTCTTAATGGTTAATGCCAAGCTGAAGCGGAAATCGAGATTCTGTGGATAATCTTGCATTAATCGCTGCAATATGTCCCGGCGACGAGTCAAAGCAGCTTTTGCGTCCTGAAGTCGACCGCTGTCCAGATTCAAAGTGGCAATCCCGCTCTGAATCTCGGAGAGCTCTTCCAAGTACTCGTCATTGTCGTGATGATCGTTGCGTAGAGTTTCTCGAATCTGCAACGCGTCCTTGAAGGCTGCCATTGCGTCGGCGGACTTGCCGAGTTCGCGGTAAGAATTGCCAAGGCGGAGATAGCAACGAGATTGTGCATTGCGATAGCGATACTCGTTCGGATCGAGTTGCAACAGCGAATCGAGCAATTCCAGCGATGCTTCAAATGCGCGCACCGACTCAGCCATATCTCCACTAATGGAGTGCAGGCGACCGACACCAAATAGTGTCTCTGCAACTTCGGCCCGTACTTCTGCGTTTTGGCTCTCCGCATGTTCCTCGACATAGGCCTCGTATTGTTCCAATGCGAACGCCAACAGCTTCGGGATGACTTCTTTGAACCGTGGATCCTTGAGCAGTTCTTCATTTTCAACGACGTCAACATACTGGTCGATTGAAAGCCGCACATCACGCAAGGCATTCTCGGCGCGGTTGAATTCCGTTGTTTTCGCGTTGAGCGCTGCTTGCTTATCAATAGCCAGCACCGTCGAAACAACGGTTCCCGCGACCAGCGCTATCAAAAGCGATGTCGACAATAGCGCCACCGCGGGCCGTCGCTTGGCCCATAGCACTCCGCGTTCCACACGCCCAACTGGTCGGGCTTCGATGGCTTCGCCGGCCAGCCAGCGACGCAGATCGGCGACCAGTTCCGCTGCAGTGTATCGTCGCCCTTTCTCTTTCCGCAGACACTTGAGACAGATCGTCTCCAAGTCTTTGGGAATTCGCGCGTTCAGCTTTCGCGGCGCGCGCGGCTCTTCATAGCGGATTGCGAACTCAAGCGCTTGCCGCGTCCCCAGGAACGGACGTTCGCCAGTCAGCAGCTCATAAAG
>CALJLD010000052.1 GCA_937982665.1 uncultured Planctomycetales bacterium | reverse complement strand
CTGCGCGGCAGGCTGAACGCGTCCATCCGCAGTCCCAAATGCTTCTGTCATGCGCTGTCCTGTTTGTCGCACAGTCGAGCTCCTCAAGCAGACCTACGAAGGCTTGAATGTTCATCAATGCCCAAAATGCTTTGGGCATTTGCTTCCGCGTTTGCGGGCCGATGCGATCAAGCGCCGCGCGAATTGTCCCCCAGAAGAGCTTGAGCAGAAGGTCATGCTCGAGCGCGCCGAGGACTCGCAGCGACTGGTTAAGTGCCCTCGCTGCGGCGGTCTGATGCGGAAACAGAACAAAGCCCGGCCCGTGCGATTTCAGATCGACCTGTGCCGCAAATGTGACGTGCTTTGGCTGGACGGCGGAGAGCTTGCAATGCTGCAACTCCACTACGAGAGTTCGCCGCAAGCCCAGGAAACACGCGAGATGCAGCGCCGCTGGGAGGAAATGCCGGAAGAACGCAAGCGAGCATTCGTTGAGAATGTTCGCAAACTTCCGCTGACGCTTCCATTTGGTGATTCCGACGACTGGTAGCCGAGTGTTGCGCAGCCTGACATTGACCTGATCGCAACTCGCAACCTAACATTCGGACCATCGCTATTTGTGCTTGCATGCTGTATTCGGCCACTATCAAGCACCACGCATTGGCAGCGAACCGTTGCCGCGCCGTTCACTTCCACGGAAGGAAGGCCCGTCATGAAGATCTGGATCTTTGCACTTCTGGAAGCAGGCCTTGCCGCGTTGGGACTTGCCGCTTACTTCCTGGCGGACAACTGGTATCTGACAACCGCCGCAGTAGTTGTAGCGGCGCTCGTCGGCATCGCGCAGCCATTTCTCTCTGCCCACAAAGCGCGAAAGCTAACCGCCTATCAGGACCAGCAATGGGACAAGTCTCTGGATTCTGTTGATGATCAGTTGCAGGGACTCTTGGCTGAAGTCATCGAGCCGCCGTTGCCGCATTCCGCAACTGCCAAGATTCACTTGCAACAACAATTCGCAGAGCGCGCAGACGAGCTGATCGCGGCATACGATCAACTCGCGCAAGCCATCAATACGAATGCCGAAGAAGCCACTGAGCTGGCGGAACAATTCTCGACCGCTGCGGACTTTTCGCCAATCGCACCCTACTTGCAAGGACTAGTCGCGCTCCAGAGTGGCGATGCCGAAAGTGCGTTCGCGTTGTTCTGCGCTGCCAAGGATCGGCAATCAACCTGGATTCTTCCTTGGCTCGGCTGGGCGACGGCTGCCTGGCGAAGCGGAAAGGTCGAGGAGCTTCGCAAGAATCATCCGCACATCTGCGGCGTGGAACTGCTTCCCTACGGCTGCGGCGACGAAACCTCGTTCATTAAGCTCAACGAAGTAGAGCGCGAGGAACTCACTAGCGCGTTTCAGGAAGCCGCGCGGTCGCTTGGCAACTACTACACGATCGGCGAGTATTGCCACTCAAAGCAACAGATCGAGACCTCGCGCGAAGAATACAAGAAAGTCGCGTAGTGGCCTGATCTACGCCGTTCTTGTCGCGCCATCTTTTTGCGGCGCTTGCGTATTCACGCGTCAAGTCTTGGCAGCCGATTTCTCAACCGTAGGATGGGCTATCGTCTTGTAAGCCTCGTCGAGTGACCGCTCTCAATTTCGCAAAGTCGCCCGTTTCGTCATTCCCGCGCAGGCGGGAATCCAGACTCCACAGTTACGCTCTGGATTCCCGCCTGCGCGGGAATGACGGATGCCGTTACAAAGCAATCGCTGACTCTCAACGCCCCCTGCCCGTGTGCGAACGGATTGCCGCATGGCGCTTAACGCCGCACAACATGAAGCCGTCCATACCCTCTCAGGACCAATGCTGGTCCTAGCTGGGGCCGGAACTGGCAAGACACGTGTGGTGACTCATCGCATCGCCCGCATCATCCACTCCGGGATTTCTCCGGACCGTATTCTGGCCGTGACGTTCACCAACAAGGCGGCGGCGGAAATGCAGGAGCGAGCGATGGTGCTCTGTGGCAAGAGATCCAAACTCAAGCCGTGGATCTCCACTTTCCATTCGCTTTGCCTGGATATCCTTAAACGGCACATCACGCGGCTGGGATATCCCAAGCGATTCACCATCTATGATCGCGGCGATCAGGAATCGGCGGCTCGCGCGACATTGCGAGAGATCGATGCCGGCGATATCAGCATCCGCCCTGGCGATCTACTGGCGATGATCAGCGGGTGGAAATCGGCCGCGGCCCGGCCAGCCGATGCGGCAAGGCTGGCGATGACTGACAAGGAACACATCGCCGCGATGGGCTATCGCCGTTATCAGCAGAACCTCAAGAACTCGGCCGCGGTCGACTTTGATGATCTGCTGCTGCTCACCGATGAGTTGTTCGCAAAGCAACCCAAGATTCTGGCGGACGAGGCCAACCGTTTCGACCATATCCTGGTTGACGAATATCAAGACACCAACGCTGTGCAATACGCGATTGTGAAGTCGATGGCGGCGCGGCATCGTAACTTGTGCGTTGTCGGCGATGACGATCAATCGATCTACTCTTGGCGCGGCGCGGAAGTGCAACACATCCTCCGCTTCCACGAGGACTGGCCAGATGCCAAGGTCATTCGCCTGGAGGAGAACTATCGCTCTACCGGTCCCATCCTGGCGATGGCCAACGAACTGATTCGCTACAACGGCATTCGCCATGAGAAAACCTTGCGGACGGCTCAGCCCGGCGGGGAGCGTCCGCGCATCTTGCAATACCCGGATGCCGAGGCGGAAGCCAAAGCGATCATCGAGGAAATCAACGCCAAGCTACAAACGAAACAAGCACAGCCGCGCGACTATGCGATCTTGTTTCGCACCAACGAACTCACGCGGGCTTTTGAAACTGAGCTCCGCAAGAACAATGTGCCGTACATCTTGATCGGCGGTCAGTCTTTCTTCGATCGCAAAGAAGTCCGCGACGTGCTGGCGTACCTCAAGACGATCTCGCAGCCGCGTGATGATGTTTCACTGCTGCGGATCATTAACACTCCCGCCCGCGGCATCGGCCGCACGGCCATTTCGCGAATGGTCGCACAAGCTTCGCAAGCTGGCACGTCCGTATGGGAAGTCATCACATCAGGCACGGTCTCAGCCAAAGGCTTGAGCGGTTTTCAGCAACTGGTGGAGCGGTATCGCAAACAGCGAAGTCATCCGCGAGTCGCCGAGCTGATCAAGACGCTGCTGGCCGAGATCAACTACGATCGTGAACTTGAGAAGCTCTACTCTGATCCTAACGAGCGATCAACGCGATGGAACGCCGTGGAAGAAGTGGTCAACGCCGCAACCAACTATGAGCAGCACGCGGCCAGGCCAAACCTTGGTGACTTCCTGAGCGAAGTTACTCTTGATGGTCGCCAGGACGGGAACGAAAAGGAAAAGGAACTGGCAAGAAACTCCGTTGTCTTGCTGACACTGCATGGAGCCAAGGGTCTGGAGTTCCCCTTCGTCTATATGGTTGGCATGGTGGAAGGCATCCTGCCACACCAGAAGAGCATTGACCTTGATGATGTCGAGGAAGAGCGCCGCCTGTGCTATGTAGGCGTCACCCGCGCGCAGCAAAGGCTGACATTGTCTTTTCCGCTGGCCCGCACAAAGTGGGGAAAGCCTCGCCCTACGATTCCCAGCCGCTTCCTTTTTGAAATGACCGGCCAGGCGGATCGCATCCCAGCGCGAAAGAAGCTTGCGAAGTCGGCAACTCGCCAGCCTGCAAGCAAAGGCAAGAAAGCTGCAGGCAAGAAAGCAGCGAAGCCGTAACACAGCCGCGTTAGTTTCTTAAGCGGCAATGGGCAAACATGCCTACTTCGTCATTCCTGCGCAAGCGGGAATCCAGAAGAACCACGCGATGCCCCGGGCTCCCTCCTGCGCGGGAATAACAAAGTGCAAGCACGCACAACAGTGCGCAAGATTTTGCTATTAGCATTCCGCGGTGCCGCGACAACCTCATAAGCGCTGCTCTCCGCGGCGACCTGAAGAAAACGCATTCCGCCAGAGCGCAACCCCGCATGGTGTTTCCCGTCGATCTTGAGTTGCTGCGCGATACCGCGCACATGCCGGCGCTGCCAGTCTTGCAGCGAAGCATGCGAGATCCGGAATTGCGTCTGCATGACTTTTGCATTCCCGTGAACCCGTACTTCCCGCCGGCTGAGTTGATCGGCGAGTTGCGGGCACGCCTGACGGACGTCTTGCGTTACTACCCCAGTGACAGTCGCACCGTGGCGAAGTTGATCAGCGATTTCGTTAGCAAGGATTTGCATGCCATCGCTCCGGAATGCACGATCGCTTCAGAGTCCATCGTCGCCGCGAATGGCTCGACGGAACTCATCACCTGGATCAACCAGCACTTTGTGCATGACAGCCTGGTCACGGACATTCCCACCTTCGGCCGGTGGACGGACAACGCGAGAGAGCTAGGGCATCAACTGCACACGTATGCGCGCGATGCCAAGAATGAGTTCCGCCTTGATGTGGCGGATTTCGTTCACTTCGCCCGTAGCCGCGGTGCACGAAGTCTTGCCATCTGCAATCCTAACAATCCCACCGGGGCTCTGCTTTCACGCTGCGAAATGCAGGCTCTTCTCAGCGAAGCTCGCCACTTTGAGCTCGTGGTTGTTGACGAATCCTTCATCGACTTCGCCGCGGAGGAAGACGTTCCCTCAGTTGCAAAAGACGCTGTCAATCACGACAACGTCATCGTCATCAAGAGCCTGGGCAAGAACCTCGGTCTGCATGGTCTTCGCTGTGGTTATGCCGTGACCAACAAGACGTTGGCCGCGGAGCTTCGCCGCATGCTGCCTCCGTGGAATGTCAACTCGCTGGCGGAAGAGATGTTGCGGCTGATGCAAAACTATCAGCATGGGTATGACCTTGCCCGCCGACGCGTTGTGCAAGACGCGGCTTCGTTCGCACGGCGGCTTGCCGCCATCGACGGTGTGACGGTCTTCCCTACGCACGCGAACTTCGTGTACTGCCATCTTGACGATGACATCCCCGGCGTTGCGCTGCGTGATGTGCTGCTGCAACAGCACGGCTGCTTCATTCGCGAGTGCAGCTCCAAGGAAGGCAGTTCTTCGCAGTATTTGCGAATTGCCGTGCGGCCAGCCGATCAGCAAGCGCTGCTGATTGCGGCTTTACCCCAAGCGATTGCCGCGGTTCGCGATAAGTCATCACGCCGCGCGGACGTCTGCAGTCTCGCCGGCTGATCGCGCGAAGTCTTGCCGCGGCCGCTCGCCGCGAACGACATTGCGCTGTCGCAAAGGACTCCTTGCGACAACGCAACGTGCGGTCGTTTGTCTGAAATTCCAAATTGCCAAAGATCGTGATGGCAAATTCCCACGAAAGCTGCGCAGTGGGCAACACGAGTTTTCAAAAAATCTCGGCGCGCGGACCTCGCGCGAGAAAGGCTTCTCGGCCGAGATCCAGATCCGGGATTACGCCCTGGATTACACCCGGGGTTACCATCCGCCGTTACACCCGGGGTTACGCCCGGCATTACACCCTG
>CALJLD010000051.1 GCA_937982665.1 uncultured Planctomycetales bacterium | reverse complement strand
TCAACTCACCACCTCTTGTCGCTGCGCGACACAGACGCGGGAGCGTCTGTGCTACCCGACGAGCGCCGGCATCAGCACGTTTCCAGCAGTTCGGCAACTTGGGCCTTGAGATGGCTGGGCCAGTTGAAAGACTTCAACTCTCTGATCGCTTCGGTGCGGTTTCCGAGCCGCGCCAGGCACTCAGCCAGGCGGAATCGCGATTCGGCGTCCCCTCGATCTCGTTCGCTCCTTGTGCGGAATATCTCGCATTCAATCCGCAGGCATTCATTTTCCAAGTTCTCAACGGCGGCTTGGAGCGCTGGTTGACTCTCGGGCGATGCCAACTCTAAACGCGCGCTTGCATTGCTCAACTTGTGCCGGGCTTTGGCCATTTGCGCATCTTCCAGTTGCGTCCGCAACGTGGAAGACGGCTCAACGAAGCATGCCTGGGACAAGACGCGTTCCGCCGATTCCCAATCTTGTTGCGATTGAAAGTGATCCGCGAGCGTCAGGTAGTTGTCGACTTCGCTGGGATTGTCAGCGATCGCCGCTTCGAGCTTCTTGATGAACTGTTGCGAGTGTGATTCCTGCTCATCACTTGTCATAGCTTGCTGCGTTGTTGGCGACTCATTCCGCAGGGCGTCCGCGATGGCGACATTACCTCGCCGCAAATGAGCGTCGGCAAGGCGGTCGGT
This sequence comes from uncultured Planctomycetales bacterium, assembly GCA_937982665.1. Taxonomy (GTDB): domain Bacteria; phylum Planctomycetota; class Planctomycetia; order Pirellulales; family S012-138; genus CALJLD01. The sequence goes on along the minus strand of CALJLD010000051.1, from coordinate 27,547 downwards.
TAGCGCCTCGCGCAGCTGCACGTTCTTGCGTGCGATCTTGGCGGCAGTTGGCGTCTGCAATGACTGGGAAGCAAGATCGTAAGCAACTTGCAGCCACGCCAGTTCACTGTCAAAGCACTGTGATTGCCGGCAAGCATCGGCGATCAACAAAAGAATCTGCAAGCGCGGAAGCAGCAGCGAGAACGGCTTCTCCCCCAATACGCTCAGTCCATGTTGCAAAACGCCCTGCCAGTCCTCGTTCGCGGCCAGGCCTTCCATGTGCCGCTGACCTGGCTTGGCTTGAAGTCGCTCGGGCCAGGAACCTCTTGCGAATTGAGTGGGCATGGATTGTTCCAGCGTTTGCGCAAAGGCATGCACATAGAGATCGCCATCGGGATCGGCGACAACACATTGTGCTGCCAGCGGAAATGCTTCGGCTGCGCGGCCCGCCTGCGACAATCGCAGGACGCCTTCATAGGCACGCTGCAACTCCTTTCGCCGGGCAGACGTAATTCGCACTAATGGAATCGCGCGTGGAGCCATGCTAATCGTCTTTGGCCGCGGAGCCTTGGGGACGGAATTGCAAATCCAGCAGCATGCGTTTGACGTCGAGCATGTCGACGTTTTCGCATTCGATCTCCCGCGAGGAACAAATAAACACGGGGCCCTCGCTGTCTTCGCGGCCGGGAGTGGGCAATCGGCCATGGCTGCCGCGAACAACTGACGCATCCAGGCCAATCACATCCATCAAATACCGGAATCCAAGCTTCTTGCGCAGCAGCCGATTCGCGATTCGCAACTTTGGCGCTTTCAACTGCGGATCGAGCAGCAGTTCGCACGGGTCATAGCCTGGCTTGCGGTGGATGTCCACGGTCCGGGCATAATCAGGAGCCAACTTGTCATCCAACCAGAAGTAGTAAGTGAACCAAGCGCCCGGTGCCGCGACCGCAACCAATTCGCCGGAGCGCTTATGATCGATGCCGAATTCGCTTTGTTGTTGCCGGTCCAGCACACGTTCAATCCCTGGTGTTCTTTCAAGAATGCCGCGGGTTCTCTCCAATTCGGCAGAACGATTAACGTAAACGTGTGCGACCTGATGATCCGCGACGGCAAAAGCGTGCGAAGCGCCTGCGTCGAGAGTTTCCCAGCCGAGAGGTTCTTGCCGAACCGCCAACAAGCCATGTTCCCGCAACGTGCGGTTGATGTGCACCGGCTGGTTGACCTCGGTGATCGCATATTCGGAAACTACGGCCACATCGCTACCTTGCTCGCGCGCCGCTTGAATCAGGCGTCCTGCTTCCTGGTCAACAGCACGAATGTCCTCGTCAATTGCTGGATCAGCCGGACCCAGTCGTTGCAAGTTGTAATCCAGGTGCGGCAGGTAGACCAAAGTCAGCGATGGCCGGAATCGCTGCATCACCTTGATGCTGGCCGAAGCGATCCAATGCGAACTCTCGATATCCGCGCCCGGTCCCCAAAACTTGAATAGCGGAAAGACGCCGAGGTCCGCTTGAAGTTCATCCTTTAAGTCCGGCGGGCAACTGTATGAGTCAAAGACTTTGCGGCCATCGGCGGGGTAACTGGGCCGCGGCGTGACAGACCAGTTGACGTCCGCGTACATGTTGTACCACCAGAACATCTTGGCGGTTGTGTAATCGTTGTCTCGCTTGCGCGCGGCATCATAGATGCGTTCGCCGTGGACGAGGTGATTGGATTGCTTCCAAAATCCAATCTCCGTCTGGTCGCGGAAATACCAGCCATTGCCGACAATTCCGTGTTCGGCAGGCGACAACCCAGTAAGTAGACTGGACTGCGCCGAACAGGTGACCGCCGGCAACACGGTGCTCATTGGGCGGGCAAAACCGTCATCGGCCAATGCCCGAAGATGCTCCGTCTTTGGGAGCATTTCCATCGTAAGCCCAACGATATTCAGCAGTAACAGTGGACGCATCGACAAAGCATAAATCGGGCTCTATCCCTCGAATCAGGCCCTCAAATCAGGCACGTCTGCAGTCAGTCATCTAGGCGAAGCGGCTGCAATGTATTATCACGATAGGAATGCACAACGGAGAACCCACGGACGACGTTGCTCTGGTGCATCTCCAAAACCACGGCAATGCCGGGTTACAGACACCATGTTAACTCCCCAAAGCCATAAGCGAAATCCGCGGCCACGGACGGCAACTCGTGTTGAGCGGCTCTTAACGCCGCTTGGCAATCTCTTGCTCACGGTCGCGATGTTTGCGGGCGTTGCGTTCTGCCCAGCGCGGACAAGCGCTCACACCGCGCCGCCGTACCCTCCGCAGACCAATACGCCAGGCACTGTCGCACAGAGCGTGCAACGCCCAACCAAGGAAAGCATCGAGGCCGCGAAAGCGGCCGTGGATGCGGCGACCGATCTGGACGATGCGACCAAGACCAAAGCAAAAGAAAACTATGACGCGGCGCTCAAAGCCTTGGAAGGATTGGAGCGTGCCGAGAAAGCCGCTGCTGACTTCGCCTCGCTCAGGGACCAGGTCCCGCAGGCCGTGCGGCAGGTGGAAACCCAACTCGCCGGCTCGTTCACCAAACAGGAAATCACGCCTCCGGAAGACAGCGATCTGGCCGATCTGCAGCAGCAACTGACGCAGGCACAAGAAACGCACAACAACAAGACTGCCGAACTCGAAGCTGTAAAGACAGAGCGCACCAACCGGCAGAAACGCCGTGCAGAGATCCCGCAAGAAAAAACCACGGCGGACGAGACCATCGCCGAGAAAGACCGGGAACTCGCCGTCGCGCCGCCACAGGGACAGCACGCGGCCATCACAACTTCCCGGCGGATGCTCCTGCAACTGCAACGTTCGCAAGCGCAAGCGATCAAGACGCAAGCAGACAATGAGTTGTCCTTCTACGAGGCGTCGCTGGGTGTGCAGTTGCTGCAAAAGCGGCAGGACCTGTTGGAAAAGCAAATTGAGGTCACCAGGCACAACCTGGAGGCCTGGCAAAAGATCGTTGATGCAAAGCGGCAAAAAGACGCGGCACAACAGGTTGTTAATGCGAAAGAGCTGCGAGAACGCGCGCCAGAGATTCTGAAGGCGAAAGCCGACGACGTTGTCGCCGCGGCAGAACAGCGCGTGAAATTGGCCGCGGAAATGGCCGAGGCAATCCGCAATCGCACGAATGTGGAAAAGCAACTCAGCGATATCAACACAGACTTCAGCCGCATTGAGTCTGTCGTCAAAGAAGTTGGCCTGACGGATGCAATCGGGATCGAATTGCGCAGAATTCGAGACACACTGCCCAGCATCGCCGACGAGGAGCAGATTCAGCAAGACGCCCAGCGAGCGCTGCGGCAGATGCAACTCAAGCAGTTTGAATATGAAGACCGCTTGGATGATTTGGGCGATATCCCCGCCGAGGCTCTGGCTCTGTTGGTTTCGCTAGATGCGACCAACATTGACGACGAACTGCTCCAGTCAGCTCAGGAGTTGCTGACGCTGGAGCGCGAATACCTGCAACAACTCTTCAACGACTACGATTCGTATTTCTCGGATTTGGTCGCGCTGGACACGAAAACCGTTCAACTCATCGCCAAGATTGAGGAATATCAGCAGTTTATTGATGAGCGCGTGTTGTGGATTCGCAGCACGAATCTGCCAACAAAGTCCGACTTGCAGCAAGCCGCCAAGGCAGCCGCCTGGCTGTACGCCAGCCCCCAAGCCTGGGGCGATTTGATCTTGTCGCTTGGCTGGGACGCGCTTCAGAATCCGATTCCTGCATTGCTCGCCATTGTGCTCCTTGTGCCTTGGATTCTCAGTCGGCGGCGTGCCCGATCCAAACTCAAGGAAATCGGTCGTAAGACCACGCGTGGCAGCACGCAGAGTTTCTTGCCCACACTGCAAAGTGTGGCTTTGTCGCTGTACTTGGCCTCGCTATTTCCCGTCGTTTTGCTTTACCTGGCATGGCGTTTGAACGCCGTGGAGAATGTGGCCGGCGCGGTGGATCCCGCCAGAATGGTGGCCGCCGTCGACCTCGCTCGATCCGTTGCCGCGGGACTGGTCACCGTTGCGGTGGTGTTGTTCGTGCTGGAATTCTGGCGACAGATTTGCCGCAGCGATGGCATTGCCGAAGCTCACTTTCAATGGTCCTCACGCGCGCTCGCCCGGTTGCGCCGCGGTTTGTTTCTGTTGATAGCCGGCAGTTTTCCACTGCTGTTCACCTATGCCGCAATCGCCGCGACGGAAAACGAACGTTGGCATAACTCGCTGGGCCGGTTCTGCTTTTGCGCGGCCCTGCTTGTGACTGTGTTCTTCATGCACTATGTGATGAACGTCAAGCAAGGTGTTTTCCGCGAGCACTTCGCTTTCCGCAGCGAGAGCTGGCTCTCGCGACTCAAATACTTCTGGTGGATTTCCGCGCTGGCCGCTCCGGCAATCCTTTCTGCGGCTGCAATCATCGGCTTCTATTACACGGCCGAACATCTGGCTGCTTATTGGTTTGCCACGCTGGCGTACTTGTCCAGCTTGTTGCTGGTTTCCGCCATGCTCAAACGCTGGATCGTGGTCAACCGCCGGCGGCTGGCCATTCAACGCGCGCGAGAACTGCGCGCGGCCGCGCAAGCCGCGCTGCAAAACGAGGAAGGCTCATCCGATACATCCCACGCGGCAACCCCGCCGCCGTCCGAGCCTGAGGTTGATCTTTCCAAGATTGATTTGCAGACGCGCCGCCTGATTCGCAGCGTGCTGACCGTCACTGCTATCGCAGGCGTGTGGTTGATTTGGGTCAACGTGTTGCCGGCGCTTGGGATCTTAAACACCGTCGAGCTTTGGGACACAACGGAAGTCATCAGCGTCGAGGCATTGCCAACCGCCGATGGTGAGCCACCCACGGTGGAGACGAGCGAACGCCTGCGTTCGGTGACATTGGGCGATCTGTTCCTTGCGTTGGTGGTTGCCGCCGTGATTGTTGTCGCCGCAGTGAACTTGCCAGGCGTGATTGAGATGCTGCTGCTCCAACGATTGCCGTTGCAGCACGGAGTTCGCTACGCCATCTCTACGGTCTCCCGATACATCATCATTGTTGTCGGCGTGATTCTGTGCAGTTCGCAAATCGGCATCGGCTGGTCCAGCGTTCAATGGCTGATCGCGGCGCTGGGCGTTGGTTTGGGTTTTGGTCTTCAAGAGATCTTTGCCAACTTTGTCTCTGGCTTGATCATTCTCTTTGAACGTCCTGTTCGCTTGGGAGATATCATCACTGTTGGTGACGTCTCCGGCACCGTCACAAAGATCCGCATCCGCGCCACCACCATCACGGATTGGGACCGCAAAGAATTCATCGTCCCCAACAAAGAGTTTGTCACCGGGCGAGTGTTGAATTGGACGCTGACGGATTCCGTTTCTCGCGTCCTGATCAATGTTGGCGTTGCCTATGGCTCAGATACCAAGCTCGTGCGTTCGCTGCTGTACGAGATTGTGCAATCTCATGACAATGTCCTGGCAGAGCCGCCGCCGATGGTGACCTTTCAAGAATTCGGGGACAGTACGCTCAATTTCGTGGTCAGGGCGTATTTGCCCAACGTGGATAATCGCCTGGCCACCATTCACGACTTGCACGAAACCATCGACCTCCGCTTCCGCGAAGCCAACATTGAGATTGCCTTCCCACAACGCGATTTGCACATTCGCTCGCAGGATGGGTCGTTCCGCATTGAACAAATCCACGAGGAAACACACGTGCAAAGCAACGGTCGCGATCATTCGGCCAGCCCAACTCCGCCCGAGGCGGAAACCCACTAGTCCGGAAACTGGTCCATATGAAGATGGGGGCGAGACGCGGGATCCCTTGGTATGCGGTCGCTTGTATGGGGTCGCCTGATATTTCTTGAATTGATGAACCCAAGATTCTCTGTGCCGAGTCCATCGCCAAGCGCAGTAGCATCTTTACGATCGAATTCTCTCTCGCCTCTTCGCCAATAGGAGCATGCGATGGCGCGTATTTCCGCAATGGTGTTGGCCATTTGTTGCGTTGCCGGCACAGCGCTGGCCGTCTTTCCACTGACGGCCCCAACGGAACATCAAGAAGAAGTTAAGGCCCAGCAAGGCCAGCAAGCCGAACAGCAGCGCAGTGTCGCACTCTACGAAGGCTTCACAGGCTATGAGCGGTCCGTCACCACAAACTCGGAATCGGCCCAAACCTGGTTCAATCAGGGCATTCAACTGCTCTACGGCTATAACCACGACGAGGCGATTCGCTCATTTGAAAAAGCGGCCGAGATTGATCCGGATTGCGCCATGGCCTGGTGGGGTTCCGCCTATGCCCGAGGGCTGCACATCAACAACCCGGAAATGGGCGAAGAGCAAAGCAAACAAGCTCATGAAGCTGCCCAAAAAGCGGTCGCCGCTCTCAGCAATGAAAGCCGCGTCGAGCAAGAACTCGTCAAGGCGGTCGCCCGCCGCTATGCCTGGCCCGTCCCGGAGGACCGCTCGCCGCTCGATCAAGATTACGCTGATGCGATGGAAGCCGTTTGGCATCATTTCCCGGACGATGCCGATGTCGGCGCGCTGTATGCCGAATCCTTGATGAATCTCCAACCGTGGGATTTGTGGACCAATGAAGGCGCGCCCAAAGGCCGCACGTTGGAGATCGTTGGCGTCTTGGAACATACTCTCGCCGGCACTCCGCTACACCCCGGCGCTAACCACTTCTTTATTCACGCTATCGAAGCTTCCCCGTGGCCGGCATTGGGCGTCCCATCCGCCGAACGCTTGACTGACCTCGTGCCAGGTTCCGGTCATCTGGTGCATATGCCCTCGCACATCTTCATCCGAGTTGGACGATATGCCGAGGCCGCGGATGCGAACACTCGCGCGATTGCCGCGGATGAGAACTACCTCCAAGTTGCGCCCAAGCCAGGATTCTACAGCCTATACTTCATGCACAACGTTCACTTCCTGGCTTACTCCGCCATGATGGAAGGTCGCTATGAGACGGCGATCGCGGCCGCGCGCAAGATCGAAAAGAACATCCCGCCGGAATTCCTGCGTGACTATGTTGTCATGGCGGATGGCTTCATGCCCACTGCTTTGCATGTGATGATCCGCTTCGGCAAATGGAATGAAATCCTCGCGGAATCCGAGCCCGACGAATGGCGTCTCTTCTCGCGTGCTGAGCGACACTTCGCCCGCTCCGTAGCGTTCTCCGCCTTGGGCAAGACAGACGCAGCTCGCCGTGAGATCCAACTTATGGACGAGGTCTCGGCCGAGATCACGGACGAGTGGAAGATGGGCAACAACTCGGCCCATGAAGTCTTGGCGATCGCCCGTAAGATGGCCGAAGGCGAATTGGCTTTTCGTGAAGGCCGCAAGGATGAAGCTTTCGCCCAGTTGCGAGAAGCCGTCGAGTTGGAAGAACAACTCAGCTATGACGAACCACCCGGTTGGATGCAGCCTGTCCGTCATGCGTTGGGAGCTTTGCTCCTGGCTGATGGCCGCCAATCCGAAGCGGAAGAAGTCTACCGCGCCGATCTCGTGCGGCATCCCAACAACGCCTGGTCGCTCTTGGGCTTGCAGCAGTCGCTGCAACAACAAGGGAAGATGGACGCCGCTATGGCGATGTCCACCCAAGTCCAGAAAGCTTGGGCTCGCGCAGATGTGCCGCCTGTGGCCAGTTGTTACTGCCATCCAGATGCACGATTCGCCAACACCGCAGGCGGCGATGGGCAGTAGAAGTTGACGAGCAGGATGGTCGGGACTGAGCGCAGTGACGCAAAGCCCGGCCTTCCATCATTCGCAGCAGCAACTTACGAAAGGGAATCCGCGACACGACGCGCACCGGATCCCTTTTAATGAAACAACTGACGAATACTTGCTAAGACTGGCCGACCAATTTACGCCGGACGATGGCTTCCAACTCAGCCATCACTTCCTCCGGCGTACGGCCATCAGTTGTTAAATGTGTTGCGTCCGCCGCGGCAACAAGCGGACCCACGCTCCGCGAGCGATCGCGCTCGTCGCGCAAGTTCTGTTGTCGCAGCACTTCTTCATACTCAACAATTTCTCCACGTGCAGCCAAATCTTGCACGCGTCGTCGTGCCCGCTCTTCAGGGCTTGCGGTGAGGAATATCTTGCATTCGGCATTTGGAAACACGACTGTTCCTTGGTCGCGGCCTTCAGTGACGATGTTATCGTCACCAGCAGCCAGCCTTTGCAGTTGCACGAGTTGTTCGCGCACACCAGGGTTACTCGCCGCGTAGTGCGTCAGCGAAGTTATCCGAGTCGTGCGGATCTCTTTCGTCACATCTTCGCCATTGAGGACAACACGCTCATTGACAAGTTCAATCCGCTGCCTGGTGGCGAATTCCGCCAGCACTTCGGGGTCGGCCAGATCAATCTCTGCTTCGCTGGCAGCCAACGCCACGGCTCGGTACATGGCGCCAGTATCCAAGAAACGAAACCCCAGCCGTCGCGCAAGTTCTCGCGCGGCTGTGCTCTTTCCTGCTCCTGCTGGTCCGTCAATACAAACAATCATTCGCGGCTAGTTTTCCTTCAAAGTCTTTCCAAAGCTCGGCACCCATCTAGGCCCATCCAGCCAAACATGTCAAGGCTGCGCCGTCCGTTTGCCGCCATTCAGTTCGAATTGGGCAAATTCGCCGCCGCTGGCTGTTCCGCGCCGCCAAATTGCTAAGATGCAACAAGCCCTTTGAGAATCAAACGTCGCAAGTTCGTGGCCATTGCCAAACCAACGATCATCAGTCCTTCAAATCAGGTACTCAAACGCATGAGCGCTGCGGAATCTTATTCACTCGCCGGAAAAAGAGCGTTGGTCTGCGGAAGCACGCAAGGAATTGGCCGCGCCTGTGCGATGCGATTCGCCGAGTTGGGCGCCGAGGTCATTCTCGCCGCTCGCAATGCGGAAACTCTGAAAAGTGTGCAAAGCGAGCTTTCGACCAACGCCGGACAGCAACACGACACAATCTGCGTGGATTTTGAAGAGCCTGAGAAAGTGCGCGATGCCGTTGCCGAGAGGATTTCAGCAAAAGGGCCCATTCAGATTCTGTTGAACAACACAGGAGGACCGCCACCGGGTGACATCGTCTCAGCCGAACCCGAGAGCTTTCTTAAAGCCTATAAGATGCATCTCGTCGCCAATCAACTGTTGTTGCAAACCGTTCTTCCAGGCATGAAGGAAGCAAGCTATGGCCGCATCATCAACATCATCTCAACCTCCGTGAAAGAGCCGATCCCCGGCCTGGGCGTTTCCAACACCACGCGCTGGGCTGTTGCCGCTTGGGCAAAGACCGTTTCTCGTGAAGTCGCCCAATTTGGCGTTACAGTCAACAACGTTTTGCCTGGCTTCACCGACACCGCTCGTTTGCGTTGGTTGATCGCTTCTCGAGCCAAGGCTCGCAATGTTTCTGAGGACGTGATTCAAAGCGAAATGTTCGCCGGCATTCCCACAGGTCGGTTTGGCGATGCCGCTGAGATCGCCGCTGCCGCCGCCTTCCTGGCGTCACCCGCTGCCAGCTATGTGAACGGAATCAATCTTCCCGTCGATGGAGGCCGTTTGGCCTGCATGTAGAGGAGCGGGTAGAGGACACATGGGCGGCGGAATAGTCGGGCAAGGCATAGGCATTCCCCGTGTTTTCCGAATTTCGCTCCATTTTGTAGACACTATGTAATTCACCAGCGACGTCACCACACGGAAAAACCGTCGCCTGCTCCCTTGGCGCGCTGCAGTGACAGCATCGCGCGCATTGCTTCTGATTCTTCAGGACAGATTTCTCTCATCGTTAGTTTTTGCACAATCCGCAAGGCCCTTGCCGACGATGACACTTCAAGCGTAGGGACTGCGCTGGAAATATGTTTGGAGATCGCGTAGTAACTCGCGCCGCGATTCTCCACACGATCGTCTTTCCAAGCGATCGTCGTTCTCGTTTGCGAGCAAGGATGGCAAGCATGCGAACTGCTTCACTGATTCTCGCCATGACTATTGGCCTGTCGCTGTTTGCGCCTGCTGCCGTGGCAGAAGACACCGCTGGTTGGACGACAAATCTCACTGAAGCGAAGCAGCTTGCCGCGCAGACAAATCGCCTGGTGTTGATTCACTTTTGGGCGACTTGGTGCCCTCCCTGCATGAAGATGGAGTCCACCGTTTTTGCGGATCCCAACGTCAGCCCGCAACTTTCGCAGCAATATGTGCTGGTGAAACTCAACGTGGATGACCACAAAGGTCTGTCCAAGCAATACGGCGTGACTTCCATTCCCGCGGATGTCGTGACCACACCAGGAGGGCGACTGCTGGAAAAGATCACCAGTCCGAGCACAGCTGGCACTTATATCAGTTCTTTTCAAACAATCGCCACGGCCTATCAACCGCAGCCGGTGCCACAAATGACCAGCGCCGCAATTGCCAGCGATACCACGCAACAACCGCCCGCAGCGCAATACTCGGGCGTAACAAATCCCGGCTCCGTCGCACAAACTAACTACGGAACGCAAGCGAACAACAACACGACGCCAGCGTCCAATCAAGCCCCGCCGATTCCCGACTATCGGAATCCAGTGGAATCAAGAGATGGCTATCGAACTGGTGACCGCTACGCCATGCGGGACAACATTCCCTATCGCGAGCGCGTGCCCGATCCGTATTTGCCGCAACGCACGGTGATGGATGATCCGGAACAACATCAAGCTACTGTTTCGCAGTTCAAGCCACCCACTCAAGATGTCCGGCAAACCTACGATCACGATCAATTTTATCGCGACAATCCCGGGCAGACCGGGGCAAATGCACCAACCGCAGGCCAGGGTGTCCAAGTCGCCCCGCAAAAGCCTGGCATGCTGGTGAATGAATTCGCGACACAAGCCAACAATGCACCGCCGCAGCCGAAGAGCGTTTGGCCGGCGCAACAAAATGCTCAGCAAAATGCGCAACAAAACACGGCCACTCAGGGCAATCCTGCGGTCGACGCGACAGCATCCAGCCAGAACTCAGGTGGGCGATACGGGGACTTTGCTGCCGGTACGGTAACTCCGCCAGCTACAACCGCGCCGCCTTGGGGTAGCGCGAATCCGCAAACTCAGGATCGATATGCCGATCGCGCTGGCGCTGGAAATTCTGTTGGCGGAGCCCCGGTGGCAACCACACCGCCTGCTTCGCAAAGCAATACCGATGATCGCTATGCGGACTACTGGAACCGCCAGGGCACAACTCCGCCAACAGGTTCCAACAACCCAGGCGTTGCAAACTCTGGCGTTGGAGATTTTGGCGTCGCGAATTCAGGCAACACAACTGCCCCGCCGAATTACAACACCGTCACAAATCCGGCCAATCCAACTGTTGGCAATCCTGCAGGCGGGCCTCAATTCCAGCAGCAAGTTGGCAACGTCCCCCAAATTCCGCCCGGAAATCCGCCGCTTGCTTTTGAGGGTTTCTGCGTTGTGACAATGGTGGAAGCCTTGCTGCAAGGACAGGGACACTGGCAACAAGGCAACGCGGCCTGGGGTGCACGTCACGGTGGGCGAACCTATTTGTTTGCCAATCCGCAAGCTCAGCAGAAGTTCCTGGCCGAGCCGGAACGCTACGCCCCGTTGGCTTCGGGAATCGACATAGTGCAATTCCTGGAAACCGGACAAATCCAAGATGGCCGAATTGAGCACGCGACCTCTATCGAAGGCCGCATCCTGCTATTTGCGTCCAATGCGAACTACGAGAAGTTCAACCACGCTCCGGATGATTACCTCAATGGCCTTCGCCAGGCTCAATTGGAGAATCGCCTGCAGATTCGATAGCATCCGTGCGTCCATTGTCGCCCTACCCCGCCAGGCTGGGGAACACTGCGGATTGCCGTGACACGATGCGCTGGGCCAGCCCTGTCAGTGCCGCGGGTTTGTGGGACTGCGAAAGCCGTTCCGCCGGCCGCGCGTGCTAACTCTAGACAGGCTCTAGGTTTTCTTTGCTGGCGTTTTCTTTGCCGGTACACAAATCGGGTTGTAGACTTTCGCGGATTCTCTAGCCGCCGCTGGGCATGGTCTGGGCCATGGTCCGCGTTGTGTGCTTGAGCATCCAGTTCCCGTTGCGCATTTGGGCGGCAATTTGCTTCTCCAGAAAGGCAGCTGGAATTTGCAAAAAACACTGTGGACAGGGCACCAGCTTTTGCGGAACAAAGTGTGTGTCCTGTCGCGGATTGGCGTAAGTCCTTACACCGTCGTGCGGAACGCGCCGTGGCCCTTGTTTCCCCCCACTAGAAGTGAATACTTACAGTGCCTTGAAGCAGGAACAGCAAGTCAGGCAAGTTTTTTGCAGACACAAGCATTCCAGACAAGCAACGAGATTAGTCAGTCAGTGATCGAAGATTCGCGATCGAATTCCCAGGCGGCGGCCCGTCTGTTTTCGATCTCAGCAATAACCAGCGAGAAGAGTCATGTTTGAACGCTTTACGGATCGCGCCCGCAAGGTCATGCAATTGGCCAATCAAGAGGCCCAGCGCTTCAACCACGAGTACATCGGGACCGAGCACATCCTGCTGGGTCTCATCAAAGAAGGAAGTGGCGTTGCGGCCAACGTCCTGAAGAACCTGGACGTGGATCTCCGCAAGATTCGCCTTGAGGTTGAGAAGCTCGTCCAAAGTGGCCCGGACATGGTCACCATGGGCAAGCTGCCTCAAACGCCCCGCGCCAAGAAGGTCATCGAGTACTCGATGGAAGAAGCGCGGAACCTCAACCACAATTACGTCGGTACGGAGCACATCCTCTTGGGTTTGCTTCGCGAGCAAGAAGGCGTGGCCGCGCAAGTGCTGATGAACCTCGGCCTGCGGTTGGAAGATGTTCGCGAGGAAGTGCTCAACTTGTTGGGCCACGATATCGGCGGCGAAAGCTCGGAGCGTGCCGGCGGGGGTGGTGCTTCAGGAAGTGGGGGTGGAGGAGAATCCAAAGGCGGCAAGTCCAAGACGCCGGCGTTGGATAGCTTTGGCCGTGACTTAACTGTCCTGGCCAAGGAAAAGAAGCTCGATCCGGTTATCGGCCGTTCGAAGGAAATCGAACGTGCGATTCAAATCCTCTGCCGCCGCCAAAAGAACAACCCAGTGTTGCTGGGTGAAGCAGGCGTTGGCAAGACGGCCATCGTTGAAGGCTTCGCGCAACGCGTCATCGAAGGCGACGTGCCAGAAATCCTCGCGGAGAAACGCATTGTCGTGCTGGACCTGGCGATGATGGTCGCCGGTACCAAGTATCGCGGCCAGTTTGAGGAACGTATCAAGGCCGTGATGAACGAAGTTCGCCGCGCGAAGAACGTGATTCTGTTCATCGACGAACTGCACACGCTGGTGGGTGCAGGTGGAGCTGAGGGTGCCATCGACGCATCCAACGTGCTTAAGCCTGCTTTGAGCCGTGGCGAGATCCAGTGCATTGGCGCAACCACGCTGGATGAATATCGCAAGTACATTGAAAAGGACGCAGCGCTCGCCCGACGCTTCCAGGAGATCATTGTTGATCCCACCGGCAAGGATGAGACTGTTGAAATCCTCAAGGGCTTGCGGGACCGCTACGAGGAACACCATCGCGTCCAGATCACCGATGACGCGCTTTCTGCGGCTGTCGACTATTCGGATCGCTACATCACCGGGCGTTGCCTGCCGGATAAGGCGATCGACGTGATTGACGAAGCTGGAGCCAGGGTTCGTTTGCGAACCATGAAGCGTCCGCAGGAGCTCAAAGAGATCGACGACGAAGTCGAGCGACTGAATAAGGACAAGGAAGACGCTGTCGCCAATCAAGATTTTGAGAAAGCGGCCAGCCTCCGTGATCAGGCAGACAAGCTGAAGAAAAAGAAAGCCAACATCATCAAAGAACACCGCGAGAAATCGCAGGACACTGATGGTGTGGTCGATGAAGAAGTCATCGCGGAAGTTGTTGCCCGCATGACTGGCATCCCCATCACGCAGATGACCACAGCCGACAAGGTTCGCTTGATGGAGCTCGAAAAAGAACTCCACAAGCGGGTTATCAGCCAGGACGAAGCCATCAAGGCAATCGCGAAAGCCGTTCGCCGTAGCCGCAGCGGATTGAAAGATCCCAAGCGTCCGACGGGCTGCTTCATGTTCGCCGGGCCCACAGGCGTTGGTAAGACGCTGTTGGCCAAGGCTTTGGCCGAGTTCATGTTCGGCGACGAGGACGCGCTGATCCAGCTCGATATGAGCGAATACATGGAGAAGCACAACGTCAGCCGATTGATCGGTGCCCCTCCTGGCTACGTGGGTTATGAAGAAGGTGGTCAGCTGACCGAGAAAATCCGCCGCCGACCCTACGCGGTTGTGCTGCTGGACGAAATCGAGAAAGCCCACCCCGACGTGTTCAACATGCTGCTGCAGGTGATGGAAGAAGGTCGCCTGACGGACAGCTTTGGACGGAACGTGGACTTCCGCAACGTGATCCTGATCCTCACGACGAATGCCGGCGCTGCCGCCATTAAGAATGAGGCGCAATTCGGCTTTGAACGCTCCGGTAGCGAAGACCAAAGCTACGAGCAAATGAAGGGCCGCGTTAAGGACGAAATCGAACGTTATTTCCGTCCGGAGTTCATCAACCGTTTGGATGACATCATTGTCTTCCACCACCTGACCGGCGAAGATCTCAAAGAGATCATCGACATCGAACTGGGCAAGGTGCGCGAACGGCTTGCCGAGCGTGGTTTGGAATTGATCCTCACCAACGGCGCCAAGGAGTTCATCATCGAGCAAGGTTCCGACACCGACTTTGGCGCCCGCCCGCTGCGTCGTGCGATTGAACAGCGCGTTGAAGACCCGTTGGCTGAAGAATTGCTCCGCGGAGAATTCGAAGGCAAAGAAGTCATCACCGTCGATGTCAAATCGGCCGGCGAGGAAAAGCACTTGTTCTTCACCGGCAGTGCCAAGCCGCAGGAAGAAGAGCCAGTTGGCGCGGTTGCCGAAGGTGGCGACAGCGGGGAACCAAGTGACGAAGGCGAATAGCCGGGCTTGGTGAGATCACGGAAATCAGAATGGCCTGGGACAGCTGCTGAAGTTTGTTCCGGGCCATTTTTTCATAGTTACAGCCGATCACGTTTCGGTCTAGAGATCAGGTTGCGCGGGGAGGATCGCCGCGGTCGATCAAACCGGAGCTTGCCAGAACCCAATGACGTCGAACGAACCGGTCTCATTTTGGCGACGAAACCGCAAGCGGATTGCGCTTGTTGTGTTCTTGGGCTACCTGGTTGCGCTGACCGTGTTCCTGCTCATTCCGCGTCCGGAGCAACATCTGAGCGCTGACTTTAAGGACCTGCTCCGCGAAGTTTTCTTCATATACATCGACCCAATTGCCCATTTGCTCTGCTTTACTTTGTTGGGCTTTTTGGCTTCGCTCATCCCATGGAGGTGGGGAAGATTGACGATGTTATCGCTTTTGGCCACGTACGGCACGTTGACGGAGATCATTCAGCATTTCATCCCGACGCGAACGGCCGAATGGAGCGATCTGGTCCAGGATTTGTTGGGGATTCTGGCCGGCATGGCCGCGGCCAGTGTGTTCCTCAATTGGTGGCGAGGCGACCAATCCGAAGAAACTGACGAAGCCACATCTGGCTAGCGCTGCACGTTTGCGAATGCGGCCCAACCGGTAAATGTTATGCGGAGTCTGCCGCGCGCGTTAGAATTTCGGCCGGCACATTCCGCCATAACCTGTCCAACACAATTACATCGGAGGAGAGTCCCATGAAAGCTCGGACGCTCAACGTCATGCTGCTTTTCGTCTTTTCGTGTTCACTAATGCTGGTGAGCGGTACGGCTATCGGCCAAGACGCAAACAATCAGACTGCAGGCGCGCAAGACGCCAAGGATGACATCACGCGCGAGTGGTCCATGGAGCAGGATGCAGAACGCGCCAAGAAGTTGACCGCGCTGGAAGGCACGTCGCCGCCATCTTTGGAGAAGATCGCTTCTTGGGCCAACACGGATGGCGCAATGGACTGGGATGACTTCAAAGGCAAAGTGGTTCTGATCGACTTTTGGGGGCAATGGTGCCCACCTTGTCGCGCGGCCATTCCTCACTTGAAAGAACTGCACGAGAAGTATGGCGAAGAAGGACTTGTGGTCCTGGGCATTCACACCAAGAATGCCGCGGAAGCCGGCAAGGCTTTTGTGGAGGAACAGGGGATCAAATATCCCATCGCGTTTGATGAAACCGGGGAAGTGATTCCGCAATTTGTCGTGAACTCGTATCCGGATTACTACTTTGTTGATCACAAGGGCGTGTTGCGATTCGCCGATGTTGCCAACAAAGAGGCCGACAAAGTGGTTGAAATGCTGCTTGCAGAACGCAAAGCGGAAATCGCCGAAGAGTAGAGTCACTCTTCGTTGATCATTCAAAGAAACAGCCGGTCGAGCGCATCGACCGGCTGCTTCTTTTTTGAGTCTTGAGCTTCCCCCACTATTTAGGCCGTTTGCAACAGCAGCTTTTCGAGCTTTTCGAATGCCGCATCGAAACCGCCGGAAACGATCTCGCGCAGGGTTGGATCCGGGAAACCCACTTGGGTGAGCACAAGCTTTGTCTTGCCTGGGGCAACTTCAATGAACTCAACCGTGATGGTTGCGTCCAATGGGCCGAAGCTGGCTTTGTAAACAATCTTCTCCGGTTCGATGATCTCCTCGAACTTTCCGGCATATGGCATCACGCCGGCACCTTCGATGGTCATGGTGTGGCAAAACTCGCCGCCCTCTTGAAAGTCCATCTTGGACTCCACTTTGCGAGTTTGTGAGCATCCCCACCACGTCTCCAACTTCTCCGACTCCTTCCATGCCGCGAACACCTGGTCCCGCGGAGCATCGAACATGCGAGTCATTTGCAGGGTGTTCTCGCTGATTTTGACTTCCGACTTCATGATGATTTCTTTCTTTGCGGGGATTGAAGTTTCAGGATCTCGTCCATGGCGTCGAAGCGACCTTCCCAGTAGGTCACATAGTGAGTTATCCATTCGCCGGCGTGCTTGAGCCCTTCAGGATTAGCGCTGATCAGGTGTTCGCGGCCGTCTTTTTCGCGACGGATCAATCGGGCTTCTTCCAAGACCTTGAGATGGCGCGAGATGGCCGGCAGCGTCATGCGAAACGGCTGCGCCAGCAACGTGACGCGGCATTGCCCGAGTTTCGACAAGCGTTCCAAGATCTTTCGCCGAGTGGGATCGGCCAAAGCGGAAAAGATGCTCGAGAGTCGGCGAGAATTGTTAACCATGCTGTTAACTATAGTGACACAGAAATCGACCACAAGAGATATTTAAGTGATTTGTTAAATATTTCTGCGGTCGTTGATTGAGTTGCCACAGCCATCGGGCTAACTTGGGAGACGCACGCAAACTGCGGTCAGACCCAGGCAATTTTTGACACATCACACCACAAGATCACATCGAGGACCTCCAATGTCAGCCGCTTCCAAGAATGCGGAAAAGGTTCGCAAGCTGGCGTTAGCAATTCCAGACGCCGTGGAAGGCACTTCCTGCAACAACGCTACGTTTGCTGTCCGCGGAAAGAACTTTCTGTTTCTAGGCTGCAAAGAAGAGACCTATGATCTACGCATACGATTGAGTGACTCGCTAACCGAAGCGGAAGAACTGGCCAAGGACGGGCCGGGAAAGATCTCCGTCGGCGCGCATGGGTGGACGCATATCGTGCTGGCACATACTGAAGCCCTGCCGCAGACAGTGCTCAAGCGCTGGATCAGCGAGAGCTTTGCGATGCTGGTACCACAAAGTGCTGCGAAGAAGAACACAACCAAGACGGTCAAGAAGAAGGCTACGAAAAAGAAGTCCGCCAAAAAAACGGTAGCGATCAAGCGAGCGGTGAAGTCCAAAGGGAAGAAAACAGCAAAGAAGAAACCGTGATCCGCGCCGAGATCGACTTGGGCACTTAACATAATGTGGCCGATCTACAGCCCCTTTCCGGCTAATGGTCGCTCATCTGTTCCAGGTCCTTGGCGGACAGCGGCTGTTTGTTCTTGAGGTCGTTGATGATTTGCAGCGTGCGTTCGCTGGGGTTGAATGGCGCGACGACTTGCAGTGTGACGTCCGTCAGATTTGCGTCGGACGATTGGTAGTTGATTGCCCATTTGGAGACAATGATATCCACGCCGGCGGCTTCCGCGATGCCCGGCAATTCGCCCTTGATTCTTGCGAGGATGTCATCGACCGACGCGGTGCCGAAACCTTGCTGATGAAACTTCCGCTGCATGGCCTGCATGGATTCGTCAATCTCTTTGACGCGGGTTTCGTTCCCATCGGCCTTGGCGGTCTCGTATTCCTTGCGAGTGCCCTGCATTTCCTCGTTGAACATGTCCGACGCAGCAAATGCCATGGCAATCGCCCGAGAATCGTAGACGCCCACGCGAATGGGCTTCGCCGCGGTTGTTTGGTCGCTCGTGGTTTGCGGCTGGCTTTCTTGGGCGAAGGCTGCCGACCCAGCGAGAATTGCCGCGAGCGTGATTGTGGCGGTGATTAAGTACTTCATGACAGGGTCCTATACCGACGTGGAATAAACTCGAAAGGTGGGAACGGTTAAACGCATCCTTGTGCAATCCAGGCGGTTGTCACCCGAGGATATCACGCGACCACCGGAAGATTTCCCGGATGGCTTCGCGCTGTGCGGATCTGGCACGATCTCGGACCGGCAGGGCAGCAATCGCACGAGCAAGAAGAAATTGACTCGCCGCGCGAAGGGTTGATACTGGTGGCCTGTGTTTTGCTACGACCGCACATATGAAAGCCTGCAATGCGAAAGCAAGTCCATGGATTTCGAGTGCCATGTCCGGCGCATTTCTCGGCACACATTGTGGCCGCCTTCGGTATCTTCCTGATGTTGAACGCGATGCCGGCGCCAGCCCATGCTCAAGAAGGCATGAACCGCAGCCGGCCGAATATCGTGTTCATCCTTGCCGATGACCTCGGGTACGGCGATGTGCACGCGCTCAATGCGGATTCGGCGATTCCCACGCCGCATCTCGATCAGTTGGCGGCTGATGGCATGACATTCATCGATGCCCATTCACCTTCCGCCGTGTGCACGCCCACCCGCTACGGCCTGCTGACAGGGCGGTATTGTTGGCGCAGCCGTTTGAAGAGCGGTGTGCTGGGCGGATACAGCCCTCCGTTGATTGAAGCCGACCGAATGACTGTTGCCAGCATGTTGCGTAACGCCGGCTATCACACGGCCGCGTTTGGCAAATGGCATCTCGGTATGAACATGCCCAGGCGAGGCGACGACGACGTACAGAGCGAACGCTGGGATGGCGACGGCAACGTTGATTTCGCTGGGAAGATTGCCAACGGCCCAACCACGCGCGGGTTTGAACATTTCTTTGGCGTAAGCGCGTCTTTGGACATGGCTCCGTATGTTTGGATTGAGGACGAGCGGTTCACGATGATGCCTTCAGCCCAACAGCCTGCCCAGGCGTTTCCAGGCTTTGTGCGAAAGGGGCCACGTTCGGAAGACTTTGTGCTTGACGATGTCTTGGACACAGTTGCGAACCGTGCTTGCCAATACATCACAGATCATGCCGGGCAGGACTCGCCATTCTTCGTCTATCTTCCGTTGACGGCTCCGCATAAGCCGGTACAGCCGCACAGTCGCTTTCGCGGCATGACGGAGTTGGGAACCTATGCCGATTTCATCGTTCAGGTGGACGACACGGTTGGCCGCGTGTTGCAGTCAATTGAAGCGTCTGGCATTCGCGAAAACACGCTGGTCATTTTCACCAGCGACAATGGCTCATTCATGCGGCGCTTGGACAGCGCGGATGCGCACGATCATGTCGATGACGAATCGATTCAAGCGTTTCGGGCGGACCGGCATCGCGCGAATGGTCCCTGGCGCGGAACCAAAGCCGATGTCTGGGAGGCTGGCCATCATGTGCCGTTTTTCGCGCGATGGCCTGGCGTGATTGAGCAGGGCTCCGTGTGTGAGCGGACAGTAACACACACAGACTTCTTCGCGACGGCTGCAGAGATAGTTGGAGCGAGGTTGCCTGACGCCGCCGCTGAGGACAGCTTCTCGTGGTTGCCTTCGTTCAAGCAAGATCCGGACACGGCAGCCCGCGCAGCGGTGATCAATCATTCGGCCAACGGGATGTTCGCCATCCGGGATGGCCGCTGGAAACTCGTCCTCGGCAACGGCTCCGGCGGACGGCAACAACCGCGAGGGAGGCCATTCGAACAGCCGTATCATCTGTTTGACCTGGCGGCTGATCCGGGGGAAACCACCAACCTGGCCGAGCAACATGCGGAAGTTGTTGCTCGGCTTACGCGCGAGTTTGAAGAGATTCGCGACTCGGGACGAAGCCGAAAATGAGTGAACCTTCAACGATGGAGGACTGTCATTTGCGCGCTGCCGGATGACTGGGACTGCATCAGCGTTTGTTCAATGCGCTGTTGCGATTCGCATCCTATTACTATGGAATCCGCTCAACCTCTACGACGTCGCGCTCAACCGGGCGAACTCGCGGCGATAAATGCATTGATCGCCGAGTCCGAACAGTTCGTCACTGGATGCGACATTGACGAATTCCTCGGCCGCTACGCTGTCAATTCAGAGCAGTTGAAATCCAGCCAAAGCTATGTGCTGGCCGCTTCTGACCAACTTGCCGGCTTCTTCATGATCGTCACTGCGGGCGGCGACGCCGAGCTGGAGTACTTTTACGTCGAACGCTCGCTCATTGGCCAAGGCTTTGGACGACTGATGTGGCGGCATGTTGAAGAGGTTTGCCGAGACAACGCGATTCCCCGATTATCCATCGTCTGCGGACAAAGCGTGACGCCCTTTTATGTCCGAATGGGCGCTAGACGAATTGGGGACAAGGAGTCGCTTGTCTACTCGGGAGAGACAGTCGATGTGCTCCGCTTTGATGTTCCAGCCGATGCGGCCAGCTGAGAATTATCCGATTGGAACGAGCAGGGCATGCGCAGCCCACCAGCGATGGGTGCGCCGTTTGTCGCCATGGTGCTCCTGCTATTGTGGCGA
Source organism: uncultured Planctomycetales bacterium (assembly GCA_937982665.1). Taxonomy (GTDB): domain Bacteria; phylum Planctomycetota; class Planctomycetia; order Pirellulales; family S012-138; genus CALJLD01. The sequence goes on along the minus strand of CALJLD010000051.1, from coordinate 6,579 downwards.
GCGCAATTCACCCGAGTCTCCGCCCGTCGCCGACTTATCTTTTGAATTGCCGTTGCTGGAAAATGCCAACTTGGACTCACTGATCCCCGCAGGGACTCCACCGCTTGCGGACGTTGGTTGCTCTTCCAAATAGGTTGAGCCACGGAGCCCTTCTTCGTAGAAGCGGAGTAGCCACCCGGCCTGAACGTCGTCCAAGCGATTTTCCTGGACAGCTGACTCGACATCCGTGCGAAGTTTGCGAACGAGTTCTTCGCTCTTGAAGTCAACGTAGGCGAGGACTTCGTGTACGGTATCGCCGTTGACCACATCGGCGATCACGACTTCGCCGCGATCATTGAAGCGAACTTGGACTTCGTTGGTATCGCCAAACAGGTTGTGCAAGTCTCCAAGGATCTCTTGATAGGCGCCGACGAGAAAGACGCCCAGGTAGTATGGTTCGCCAGTGAAATGGTGCAGCGGCAAGGTCTTCTTCACGTCACGGTGATCAATGAACTGATCAATCTTGCCGTCGGAGTCGCAGGTGATGTCCGCCAAAACCGCCGGGCGGTTGGGTTCTTCTTGCAGTCGGTGGATGGGCATCACCGGAAAAAGCTGTTTGATTGCCCAACTGTCCGGCACTGATTGAAATAACGAGAAGTTGCCGAAGTAGGTCTCGGACAACAGGGCATCCAAGTCCTCCATCTCTTCGGGGACTTCGTCCAGAGTTTTGATCAGCTTCTGAATCTTGCGACAAATCCTCCAGAAGAGAGTTTCCGCGATGCTGCGCTGTTGCAGCGGCAAGTATCCGGCGGAGAACAGATTCATCGCCGTTTCCATGGCGGCTTGAGAGTCATGAAATCCTTCGCGCAAGTTTCGCGGCGTCAAACCTTGGTAGGCATCGCGCAAATCCAACAGTGGTTGTTCAACGTCATCCGAGAAATCAACGAGATCATCAGGCGAGCCGTCCTGGCGGATGCCCAAACCCGTAACGCCAAGCACGTTGAAGACCAGTGCACTGTGATAAGCGACAATCGCGCGGCCGTTTTCCGTAATGATTGTGGGATGGGCGACTTCTTGATCGTCACACACTGTTTGGATGTAATGAACGACGTCATTGGCATACTCCTGCAACGCGTAGTTCATGCTGGAAGGAAAGTTGGTGTTGGACCCGTCATAGTCCACGCCCAATCCACCTCCGACGTCCAGGAATTTCAGCCCGGCACCAAGTTTGACCAGCTCGACATACACGCGAGCAGCTTCTGTGATGCCTTGTTTGATGCGGCGAATGTTGGTGATCTGGCTGCCCAGGTGGAAGTGCAAAAGCTCAAAGCAATCTTCCATTCCGCGCGATTGCAACTCGCGCAATCCGGCCAGGAGTTCGCTCACGGTCAGTCCGAACTTGGAGCGATGACCGCCTGACGCGTTCCAACGTCCGGCTCCGCGCGCTGCCAGTTTGACGCGCATTCCCAGGCGCGGGCGAACACCGATCCGCTGTGCGGTTTCCAGGATCAACAACAGTTCCGAATATTTCTCGACGACGGGGATTACCTGCCGGCCGACCTTTTGGGCCAGCAGCGCCATCTCGATATATTCCGAGTCTTTGAACCCGTTACAAACAACCGGCGTTTCATTGTCTGCGATCGCCATCACGGCCAATAGTTCAGGTTTTGATCCGGCTTCCAAGCCAGTGTGAAACTCGCCGCGGTAGGTAACAACTTCTTCAACAACTTGCCGCTGCTGATTGACCTTGATTGGGTAGACGCAGCAATAGCCTCCGTTGTACTTGTGCTCCTGAATGGCCTGAGCGAATGCTGCGTGGATTTCGTTCAGCCTGGCGTGGATGACATCAGTGAAGCGGAACAGGATAGGCGTTTCCATCCCGCGCAGTTTCAAGCGTTCGACAAGTTCAAACAGGTCCGCGGCAACGTGATCTTTGGATGGCCGCACGCAGACGTTACCGGACTCATTGACGTCAAAGAAACCATGCCCCCAGCGGTGGACGTCAAACAACTCCACGCTATCGCTGATTGTCCAGGCACTGGAAGGTCTTGTATTCATTCGCTTGAGATTCGCATTGGACCGTGGCGGATTCCGCGGGGCACAATTCCGGCATTATCGCAAGAAACGGCTCATGGAGAAGCCGGATAATTCGCCAAGCCAGAGCAACCGGGACGGGGTTTGTGCGGCTGCTTTGCCGTCCTTGGATGTGATGCGCCAAGGTTGTCCCGGTTGACCGGCAGACGTTAGAGCCCTGGCACGCGGCGAGCTATGTTTGTCTGGCTTGGTATCTTTCAAACAGCACGCATCCGCGAATCATCATGTACGACATCGAACTCCGTCACGTGGCCAGTTATTCCGTTTCCGCGTTTTGGGCGGCGGCTCATCACCTGCGTGGAGGAGATTTCGCGGACCCCCAGATGGCGACCGCGCTGGAAGACAGCCTGCGGCAGCTGCAGTGGATGTTGGAATCTTACGGCGAGCCGATTCAAAGGTTCGCTCACCATGCACCGCCGCTGGCCGGGCAAATTGAGAACAACCAGCAACTCGGTCAGGTGATTTTCCGCAAATGCTCGACGACCGAAGACCATCCGTCACGAGATAAGGCGTTCGCTCGATCGGCCGTGGAATTGGAACACGCATTTAAGCGCTTCGCTCCAAACATGCTGGACGAATTGGAGTCAATGAGTGCTGACTTGCGCGAAGGCTGGCAAGAATGGGGTCAGCAATTGCTTACGGGATTTGCGCAACAGACCTGCCCACAGATGTTGACCTCGCGCGCGGACGTTTACTTGGTCCCGCAGGTGACGGGACAACCCAGCGCTGCATTTGTTCCGTACAACTCTGTGCTTGTCGAGTTGTCGTCAGAGTCATGCGCGGAGCAATATGCTGATCAGATTTCGGAACAAGTCTTTGCGCTGGCTTGGTCGTTGGTGCAACTTAACACAGACTTGCCAATGTATGCGGACAACCTGTCGCGAGGCGGCAACGAGAAAGTCGGTGCGATGGCGTCCATCCCCGCGATATTGACTACCGCCCAAGCGTTGGGTGTTGGCCAATGTACACAGTCCGCGGTTGCTGAACGCTTGCAACGATGGCTGCCAATTTGGTCCGATGAACAAACAGCGACAACGATCTGGAACTGGTGGCAGACCTACATCAATGGGGCGACAACATGGCCTGTGGCGATGATTGCCCTGGACCGCATGTTGCATCCCGCTTGCCAACCGGGCACGGTTGAGTTTGCATAGCGTATCTAAGCGAATGTCGGCGCATTCTCTTGTGCGCGTTCCATCGCCCGCATAGGACGATCTGTTTGTCTAGCCGAAGAGATCCTTTTGTTCGGCGACGCGCTCCAAGCAATCGGCGTCATCATTCACGTGAGAGTTAACACGGCTGCTGACCGCGTAGTGCTGCATTTCGCGCGAAGGAAATGGCTGCAGCAACTCAACAAGGCTCTTGGTGTCTTCGTTGGTTGCATCCAGCCATTGTTCATGAGCATATTGCGGCAGGATGACCGGCATCCGACTATGCAACGGGCGCAGGAGTGTATTGGCTTCCGTGGTGATGATTGTGAATGAATGAACCGGTTCCGATTGAGGGCCCCAAATCTCCCACAAGCCTGCGAACGCGAAGGGTTCTTCCGACTTCAAGCAGATATAGTGCGGCTGCTTGGTCTTGCCGCCGCCTGGTTTCCATTCAAAGAAGCCGTCGGCGGGGATGAGACATCGCCGCTTGCGAAATGCCGTACGAAACGTCGGCTTCTCGGTGACCGTTTCGCTGCGGGCGTTGATGTTCCTGGCACCAACTGCGGGGTCTTTCGCCCAGGAAGGGATTAGCCCCCACCTAAGTGGGGCAAGCTCGCGGGCGTCCCCCTCTTTCGTCAATCGCACAATGGGGACATCTTGCGTGGGCGCAATGTTGAAGCGAGGCGGAAGCTCAATGGTATCGCGCACGTCGAAGTAGTTCCCGACATCGGCAAGGTTGGTCCTGAGTGTGTAGCGTCCGCACATGATTCCAGTTTACGGGCGCTTGGCGACGCAAGAGAGCGGCAAAGTTGGCAAATTCTTGACAATCCGCGGCGCGGGCAGTAGCATCAACGCAGAACTTGAACCGGTACCTATGCGCCGCCCCCACATTTGGCAGGACAGGGGGTTAAGAAAGGCACCGCAACGAGTTTCCACTTCGGCATTTTGCCAAAAAACAAACTCAGCGAGTTCCATTTCCTTTCCCGCTGATTCCCGCCTCTTGCGGCGTCGCAATCATCCTGGATTAGGGCTGCCACTTTTGGATTCAAAAAGTTGGATTCAAATCGATGGTCCCCAAACCCAGAGGGAAGTTGCACCGCGAGAATCCCACCTCCCCGGCATAACTCGGCAAGGAATCGATCATGCATGTTGATCGTTCGTCGCAGCTACACCTGTGCCAAGAAACCAGCCTCATGCGGCAAGGACTGCTGACTTGTGGATGGATGCTGGCCATTTGTGCATTTCTCTGCGGGCTCCCGTCGCCAGTTGTTGCCCAAGAAGATTTGACGCCGGAGCATGAGACCGTTCGCGCGGCTGTCGAGCGTGGGCTCGAGTTCCTCTCAACCGTGGAAATCCCGGAAGCTGCAGCACGGCCACTGCACGAGCAAGTGGGCCAAGACTGCCTGGTTGGGCTGGCATTGATCAAAGGCCATCGTGACCCGGATGGAAACAAGAACAATCCGCGAGTGCTAAAGGCGGTTCAATCCGCGCGGACAGCCATTCGGAGTTCCGAATTTGGAGAAGGATACGCACGGATCTACAGCACCAGCATTGCAATTGTCTTCCTTTGTGCTTTGGACGCCAAGACATACCGAGGCGACATCACGCAACTGGTTCGCCGCTTGATTAGCTTTCAGGAAGACGGCGGCGGGTTTCGCGATACCTCAATGAGCCAGTATGCGACGCTTGCCCTTTGGGAGGCACACAAGGCAGGGATTCCAGTGCCGGCTCAGGCTTGGCAAAACGTTGCCAACTACTGGACGGTTGGGCAGGCGGAAGATGGCCGCTACGCCTATCAACCGGGCGTAAATCAAACTTATCGACCGACGCTTTCTGTTGGCGGTTTGGGGAGCCTTTATATCTGCTATCTGGTTGGCAGTAAGGAACGTGAAAAACAGCCAGACCAAAACCAATCGGATGACGATGACGGGGTTGCGGGCGCACTGACTCGTGTTGGGAACGATGACGACGAGGAAGAAGAGGAACTTCAACAAGTCAGCCTTAACCTCAATCAACTTCGCCAGAAGATGACCACCGGCGATGCCTGGTATGGTCGAACCGGTGCAATTATTCCCCCCAACTACAAGTACTATTTCTATTACGGGATTGAGCGTTATCAGGCATTCCGCGAGATGTATTTGGACAGCTATCCTGATGCCCCCAAATGGTATACCGAACTCGCTTGGCGGTTGTTGGATGACCAGCGAGAAGACGGTTCTTGGAGGGGAACATATGATGGGCCTCACCCCGGCCTGGTAGGGACGTCGTACGCCATCTTGGTGTTGATTCGCTCGACCAAAGCTCGCCCTCAAGCCATGGGGGAGGGGCGATTGCGAGGCGGTCGAGGGCTTCCCAGTCCCGGTTCCGACATCCTGGTTAAGGATGGGCGAATTCGCATTCGTCCGCTGCAAGGTCCTGCTGAGGAGTTGATCAAGATCATCTCCGATCCACAGAACGCACAATACTATGAGGCGCTCGCTGGCTTTGAGGACCTGGTTGCGGACACGGATGACGCCCAACTCAGCAAACACCTGATCCGGTTTCGCGAATTGGCAGAAGGGGCCGATGCTGATCCAGCAGCCAAGGCAGTTGCGATTACGGCCATCGCCCGAACGCGCAGTTTGGACGATGTTCCCTTCTTGATCTACACATTGAGAGATGAAAGCATGGAGGTTGTCCGCGCGGCCGATGACGGATTGCGTTTCATCAGCCGGAAATTCGGCGGTGGATTGGGACAGGAGCCAACACCAGAACAAATTGAAGTTGCGATCAAGGATTGGAAAGATTGGTATTTGTCAGTTCGTCCAGATGCTGTCTTCGATAGATAAGTAGCGTTCGACAACAAGTCTTGGCGGGGAAGCCTTGGCGGCAGAACCGCAACAACTGATCGAAGCGAACATGTCCACTGCAAGCAAACCACCGACCCACGTACCCACGACTCGACAGAAGCCGGCCTTCGTCACGTCCGCGTATGACAAATCAGCCGGCTGGTTATTGGCGTTTCTGATTTTCGTGGGCGTCGTGCTGTTTTGCATCTTCGTGATTTGGTTGACCAACCAGACATTTTCCTCGGCAACGTCGCGGGCCATCATTCCACCCGAAGAAGGTGGCGGTGATCCCGATGGAACTGACGACCGCGGCTTGGATCTTGACATGCCGCTGGCCGATCAGATCGCCCAAGAGACAGATCTTGAGATGGAGGAGATTGAGCAGTCCTTCACAATGCTGGAGGATGTCTTGGGAACGCAGATGGCCCAAATCACTGATCCCTTTGAATCAGAAGTTGAGTCCGGCGGGCTTGATTGTCGTTCACTTTTACTCATTCGATTTGGAACAAACCCTTGCCCACCTGGAG
>CALJLD010000050.1 GCA_937982665.1 uncultured Planctomycetales bacterium | reverse complement strand
GCCGATTGTGGTGGGTTTACGAGAGCCGAGAAAACCGCCGGTGCGGATTACCCGACTGGACATAGTGTTAATGATTCGTTCAGGGACTCTGTGGATCACATTCACGTGTAACTTCAACGAACTCTGGAAGCTAGTTGCCTTCGCTAAGTCGAGCATCCAAGGTCGTCACATCTTTGAACGGCAGCCTGAATTCCTTATCGGCCGTGTACTTGTGGGCTGTCATCCACGCGAAGGTTGATTGATTCTCGTTGGATGGATCAGGTTCGGGCAGCGGTACTCCGTCGGCTTCTGCATAAATTGTGCGAACGACTTTCACTGGCTGCGAAGCTTTCGGCGCAAGTTCATAGTTCGTGCCGCGTGTGAGCAGCAGCCAGCTGTTCTCGCGAAAGCCGCCGTGAAGCCGCTCACGTGCTGCCTGGGCGTAGGCCGCTTTCCGTTCGGCCGAGAGTTCCGGATTTGCTCCAATGGCTTTGACCATCTTCTGCGTTTCGGAAAGATCAAAGCTCACCCAACCATATGGCGGCAAATAAACGTCCATCTTGCAATGAGACGGCGAAGCTTTGGGTACCAAGGCCAATCCATAAGTGACGCACGCGGGATATCCCATCGCGCGGCCCATCGTCGCGCACAGCCCATGATAGTCACTGCAGTGGCCGCGGCGTTGATCGAACGCATGATTGACGTCAGCACCCAGCGACGCGTTGATGTGATCGTAAGTTAAGTTGCTGTCCACCCATTCCATGGCACGCAGCAGTTCGTCCATCGCGCTGGCCTCGCGATTGGGACCAACCACAAAGCTATTCAACACGTCGTTAAACTGCGCTTCCGCGTTGACCGCATCCGGCCTGAGGTACGGAGCGAACTCGCTGGGCCAATTGCGGACATCCGCAACTTGCGCGGGATCCAGATTCCAATCGACTTCCCAAACCTTGGCCGTGAATTTGTGGCGAATGATCTGAGCGCCTTGCGGGTTCATGAATTCAAAGTACGCGAAAGTGTTGCCGAACACGCTTTCCGTCTCAATTTTCGGTTCCACTTCCTGAGGAAAGGTGGTCAATTCACTTTCGGAAATCTCCTGCGATTCGTCCGAGGGTGGCAGCGGCAGCCAGACCTTAAGGACTTTGCACTGGTACGGCGGAGTCACAGTGACGGCAAACTCGACCTCATGAGTAATTGGATCGCGGCGCTCCGCTTGTTGGGAAGCGTCAACCTGGGGAACCTGCTTATCAAGTGATTGGGAGCGCTGTCGCTGTACGGCATTTTCCGCCTGAGCCGGCGAATTGAGCTTCCAGGCGACCATGCCACAGCTGGCAATCAAGACGAGTGCAAGGAAATAGCGCATGAAAGTGTTGGTCAATTGCATGGTTCAAATGGCTTGCTTCAAGTTGGCAGAAATCCCAAGTGGCGGTGACTACTCATCGGAGCTGCGCGCAAACAGTCCTTTGTACAAACCCATTCCAAGCACGGACCCACAAATTGGCGCAAGCAAGTACACAGTAAGAATGTTCCATCCATTGGGGCCGGGGATTGCTGCCTCTTTCCAACCGGCAATGAATGCGAACAGTCGCGGTCCGTAATCTCGCGCTGGGTTGAAGCACGCCTGTGTGATGGGCGCAATCACACAAATCAGCACGGCAACGGTCATCCCGATAATCGCTGGCGCAAGTTGGCCAGGCGATCCGTCGTTCTTGGGATCAGTCACTCCGACAACAACAAACGCCAAAATGGCCGTGCCGAGGACTTCGGCCAAGATTGCCGCTAGTAGATTGCTTTTGGCTGCCCAACTTGAAAACTCCTCGTCCGAAAGCGGGCCCTCAGCGTCGGCCATTCCGCCGGGATTGGGAAAGTACTCGCCATAGCACATGGCGGTAATGATGCTCTTCGGCTCGCCGCGCGTCACACCCCGGTCAGACTCCTTGGCGGCAAGATCATCTTGAAAGATGACAAACAGCGCAGCCGCGGCCAGGAAAGCGCCCAGCATTTGTCCAAAGATATAGCCGGGGACGTCGCGCCAATTCATCATCCTCCACATCGCCAAACCAATGGTGATTGCAGGGTTGATATGCGCACCGCTGACGCGGCCAACCGTGAACACGGCCATCATGATCGCCACGCCCCAGACAATTCCCACTTGATAAAGGCCGTTCAAACTTCCTGTCAGCACAGCGCTATGCACAGCGCCGCAACCAAGGAAGACAAGCAGGAAGGTACCCACAATCTCCGCGCCAATCTTGAGCGGCAGGGCAGGGGAGGGGGATGACATGAACTCTCCAATCAATCAGGTGCAACTCACGGTGATGCCCACAGCTTCTTATTCAAACGACAACACACAGCATCCCAGGTTAATGCCGGCTCGCATCTTTGCGGTTTCAACTTGCGGAGCTAGGCGATAAAGCATTGCTTTGCCATCGCGCTTGGCGACGACCAACCCCATGTCTCGCAACACTTTCAAATGGTGCGACAACAAAGTCTGTTCAACTTTCAACTCTTCATTGATCTGGTGGACGTGCTTCGGTCCGTCCATCAATTGCCGGATGACGGCCAGCCGGGTTTCGTCTGCTAGTGCTTTGAGCAAATCCGCACACGTGGCTTCCCCGGAATCGAGTAGCGGCAGCGGCTCAAAGCCAGAAGGCTGCTCGTCGCTGTTCTTGCCGTGCTCGCGGTGTTTGGTCACAGATGACATGAGGCTGATTCATCCTGGTGCTTGATTGAAAATCCATTCAATTGAATGGGAGTTTAAGTGTCTCGGCCTGTGAGTCAACGATTCGCATCCACGAATTCCGTTCAAACGTGATATGTCTCACGCTCTCAGGCGGAAGCCAAATGGCAGCCGCACCGTGAGACAACGATCGACATAAACTGTTGCCACAAAGCATTTTACGAATCTTCAGCTTCGGCGGATTTGCCGCACTCACGCCCATTCTGTCCCACGTTCTACATTTTGTTAGCGGCGCTATGTCCGCTAGCAGGCGGAAATCCGAATGTTGCATTCAGCCATGGAACGGCCAACGACACGCCACAACCCTTGACCCACGGCATTTGGAGGAGCCAGGCCAGCGGTCACCGGACCAGTCACCCGGGGAAATCATGAACACCACGTTGCCAAACACCAAGACTCGCCGAACTGGCCTGATCAGCAAATTCCGCAGCCAGCTTCGCCGCGTGACTGCCGGAGCACTTGTTGCTGCCAGCCTGATTACGGCCAGCAACCTCGGCTCAGCGGTTGAAGCCAAAGACCCGCGCGATCCGGCCAAGATCACAAACGTCTCTGCCCCGGTTCGTTTGACCGAAACAGATATCTACGAACGCGCTTTGGCGTTCACCTGCTGGATCAAAGTCCCCGCAGCCGATGGCAATGGCAGTTCCATGGGAACGGGTTGGGTTGTTGATAAGGAACGCAAACTGGTCATCACCAATCATCACGTGATCGATGGCGGAACCGGCAAGCGTAACGACGTCCTGGTTTGGTTCCCCGTGGAAGAAGACGGCGAACTCCTCAACGACCACATTCACTATGAACAAAACATCACGCCTGTCCGCGGCACGGTGATCGATAGCGATTCCACAAAAGACCTGGCGATGATTCAACTCACGTCCGTGCCGGACACAGTCACAGAACCCATTCTCGCCGACAAGAGCCCTCGTCCCGGCGAACACATTCACACAGTTGCCGGTTTGGCCGAAGGCAGCCAGGCACTTTGGGTTTACACCACGGGCGTTGTCAAATCCGTCTACAAGAAACGTTCCAAGCTGTCTGACAACCAAGTGGTCTTCGCGCGAGTCGTGGAAGCTCAAGCCCAAGTTAATCGTGGCAACAGCGGCGGAGCGGTCCTCAACGATAACGGCGAAGTGGTTGCGGTGATCTCTAGCGGTTCGGCAGTTGCCAACTCCGTTGAGTCGTTCATCGACCAACAGGAAATCCACAACTACTTGGACATCGTCACACCGCTCGTCGATCCACAAACAGCCGATGACTACAACACTCGCGGTTTGCGAAACTACTTTGAAAGCCGCTACGACAAAGCCATCAACGATTTCAACGACGCGTTGGCAATCGATCCGGAACTCGGCGATGCCTACTCCAACCGTGGCTGGGCTCAATTGAACAATGGCGAATACCAGATCGCCGTCGGCGATTTCACCGACGCTCTGGATCGCGACCCGTCGCTGACGGATGCCTGGCAAGGTCGCGCCATCGCTCAACGTGAGTTGGACGACGTCGAGGGATCGTTGGACGACATGGGCGAAGCCATTCGTCGCGACAACGGATCTGACACGCTCTACAACTTGTACAACGAACGCGGCATCACTTACTACTGGGCCGGCGATTACACCAACGCCTTGGCCGATTTCGAGCGGGCCGTTGAACTGGCCGAACAAGATGGCGGCAACTTCGGCAACATCACCGAGTTGGTCCGAGCCGTGGAAGTGGAACGTGACCAGGCTCAACTGCACGTCAATTGCGGTGACGCCTTGTTGCAACTGGATCGCTTGGAAGAAGCGATGGACAAATATGACACCGGTTTGGATCTCGCTCCCAACCGCTGGGACATCCTCTTCAAGATCGGCAACGTCTATCAGGCAGACGGCAACTCGGAAAAGGCCATCGACCTGTACGCCGCGGTCATCAAGAACGACCAGTCCGATCCGGAATACTACGCTGTGCTCGGCCGCCTGCTGCGAGATGAAGATCAACTCAAGTCGTCCGCCGAGATTCTGGCCGAAGGCGCGGACTTGTTCACGGAGAATGCGGCGCTGGCCAACGAGTTGGGCGTCACCTTCTTCACCGGCGAAGCCTTTGAGAACGCCATCATCGCTTTCGACGCGGCAATTGAACGTGACAACCAAAACGCGATCTACTTCCGCAACCGCGGTCATGCCAGAAGCAAGCTGGACGAATATGCTGAAGCCATCGCCGACTTGAATCAGGCGATCACTTTGGACGGCAGCGACGCCGAGTTCTTCTTCCTGCGTGGCCAAATCCGCGAGTTCTCCGGCGACTCGCAAGGTGCTCAGCCGGACTACTCTCAAGCGGAAAGTATGGACCCCACCACTTACAAGCGCAACTTCCGCCGCTTCCTCCAACTGGAGAATCGCACAGAGCAGAAGATCACCGTCGCTCTGAAGTACGAGACGATGACAACCTCCGGCCAATGGCAATGGTTTGCCGCGGAAGACGGTGGCGGCCTGGTGTATGAACTGGAGCCCGGCCAAAAAGTGAATGTCTATCACGAAGAGTTCCGCATCAACGCTCGCCAGATTCAAATCGCTGCCGTCGGTGAAGACGAAAGCGAATGGAAAGCCTCCACGGTGCAACTTGTCTCCGGAGCCGGCTACATCACCACAGACTACGAGCCGGAAAGCTGGGACACATTCGTGTACTTCTTCACCGACTGAGAACCAAAACAATCTCGGACCGCAATAAACATCAAACAGCCGAACCTAAGGCAAACTACAACAAAAGCGGTACCGCAGACCAAAACGGCCTGGACGCAAAGTCCGGGCCGTTTTTTGTTGTTTTGCCTCGTCTTCGCTTGCCAAAGCGAATTATGAAGTCCATTCTCGGAACACACGTCGCGGCCATCGATTACGGGACGCGATGATTGGCCGGGGTAATCGGCCGCGATAATTGGCCGTTGTGATCGGCCTCGTGGCCAAGATTCTCAATGCATGGAAGCCGAACGCAGCACGTGCCAGCGTGAACACTTCATGGCGTTTCGCTTTCAAGCAGATCAGACGGTCATCGAGAACCTCAAGCGGATCGCGCGCGAGGAGATCGAGGCAGCGCTCGCCGAAATTGCCGATCCAGAGTTGGACACGGCGACCATTGTGCACCAAGTACGCAAGCGGACGAAGAAAGTTCGCGGCCTGTTGCGGCTTGTTCGCTCTGGCATGCAAGAGCTCGCGCAGAATGAGAACGCGATCTTCCGCGATGCGGCAGCACAACTCTCTTCCGCGCGCGATACGGATGTCGCGCTCGCAACGCTCGATGCACTCAAGACGAAACTCCGCAAGCGCTTGAGCAAAGACTCGTATGCACAACTACGCAAAGCCGTCAAGCGGCATCAACCGCAAACAGCAGGGCAGGGGGGTGAAGCTCCAATCGATGCAAGACTTGAAGCCTTCGCGGAAGTCATGCGACTTGCACAGCAGCGAATCGCGGATTGGACATTTGCGGAGACCATTGACCCAAAGCAAGCTACCGGACATGCAGATTTGGCCATTGGTGGCATGACCGCTTCGTATCGCAAAGCGCGTCGCCGCATGAAGCAATCGAAACTCGCAACGTGCGATGAATCGCAATCAGCCGAAGAACAGGCGAACGCCTTCCACGATTGGCGCAAAGCCGTCAAAGACCACGGCTATCACCTACGTCTGTTGCGAGACGCACTGCCGGATCAGCTGAAACAAAGCGGCAAGCTGACCGCCCAATTGGGCGAACTGTTGGGCGACGACCACGATTTAACGATCCTCTCGCAAATCATCCGCAAGATACCCCGCGAAACTATCTCCGCGGCTGACGCTGACGCAGCCCTGTCGGTACTGCAACGTCAATCTCAAAAACTTCGCGAGCAGGCCCTCGAACTTGGCAGCGAACTCTTCGCCGATCGTCCTCGAGACTTCCGTGAGCAAATGACCGATGCCTGGGACAACTGGCAGTCGTAAACGACAGCTTGAATCTTCCCCGCTCGCCGCCGCCGCAGGAATGCTTTATCTTGACGGGACTGGGCTTTCGCGTTTGGCTCAACGATTCGCCATGTGACGAAACAACTCCTCCGCTCCAAATCCGGAAGCTCACGCATCCGGCTCGCCAGTGTTTCTTCATTCCCTAGTCCTAGTCCCCAGTCTCTAGCCTCTAGCCTCTAGCCTCTTCAACCAATGTCCCACCGCGGCGAAGAACGCAGCAACCAACTCCGCACGGAAGCCGCCACGGTGGAGCCGCAAAGTTTCCGGACGTACACGCCATCGCTGGCCGTGATTGATCGCAGTGCCGGCTGTTACCACTGGACGCCCGAAGGCCGCATGCTGGCCGACTTTACGTCCGGCGTGCTGGTCACCAACCTGGGTCACCACCCAATCCGCTGGTGGCAGCGCGTTGTGGAAATGATGGG
>CALJLD010000049.1 GCA_937982665.1 uncultured Planctomycetales bacterium | reverse complement strand
GCGTGTCATCAATAGAAAATACGGATGACCGCGTCGATCATCGGTCCCAAGACGACCGATGCGATGATCGCAATCCCGACTTCGATCAAAGTCACAAGACACGCCCTGGCGAAGGGAATTGCGAGCAGTTGTCGCAAGACGGCCGCGTGGACGGGAAAGCTAATCAGCAGGGAAAATCCTCGTACCGTGGCGGCTGGCCCTCGGAAGAATGTTGGTGCGACAACCGCGTTGGCGCTCATCTCACCAATGAATGTCACTACAAGCCCCAGGCCGATGTAGATCAGCACCTGCAGCGCCGCGATGGGAATCGCCTCGGCATAAGTCAGTTCCGGAACAATTCCCGGCTCTCGGCGAGTTGGCTGAGGCTTTACGGATTCGTAGTTGGAAGCCGGCGCAAGACTTGGCTGCGCTTGTTGCCGCGGCGCCGCGCTTTGCCCTGGCGTTGCTTGAGGCGGCATTTGTGCTGGCGGTTTTGGCGGTGAGAATTGGTACTTACGCGGCGAAGGTGGCCGCTATGTTCCACCACGCACAATTCGGTTGAATAAGAAGATCGCCAGGAGCAAAACCGCCGCGCCCAGGAAAACCCCAAGCGTCGCACGCACAAGGAGCAGGAACCAGAATCCGGGGACTGGGTTCCAGCCGATTGCGAGTAGCAGTTCACTCATGTGTTGATGTCAATTTACTTCAATGCAGTTGAAGCGAAGCGGGGCGGCACGCATTGGCCCCCCTGAACATGCATTCGCCATTATCGATGCAAGCCGACCGCATGACAACCAAACGATGTCGCAGGAGTTCGCTCGTGCGAAAACAATCCACCTCCCTACACTGGTTTCGTTCCATGCTTGGGAACATTCGAAGTCGCCCAAGAATCACGCTTTCATGACGAGCTAAGCTTGCAGATGATTTCGATTTTTACCCCAACCAGCCGCAAACTTTGAGCTTTGGATGCTATGGCAAAGATCAAGCCATTGACGGGAAAGGCAGGCGATTTCTCCGGCATCGTTCTGAAAGCGGCCGCGCGCGGAGATTTGAAAGCCGTTCGACAGTATCTAAAGGTCACCCCTGCCTGGCTCAATCAAGAGGGGCCACACGGTCGGACGATGCTATGGGAAGCGGCCTACAAAGGTCGCACTGAACTTGTCGCGGAGTTGATCCGCTTGGGCGCGGATGTAAACCCGCTGGGTTCATACTACACGCCAATGCTCGTAGAACTCAGCGCGTTGGCAGTTGCTCGCAACGCCGGCCGGGAAGAGTTGGCCCAATTGCTGGTTGAGCATGGAGCAACAGATGACTTGTATGCCGCGTGCTACCGCGGTGACTTGGAAGCGATCAATCAGTTCCTTTCGCAAGATGCGGACGCGGTGAATCGCCCGGCACGTGAGACAGAACCGCATCCGCGGATGGGCTATCATCCGATTCATTATGCTGTTGCAGGTCAACAACCCGGTGCGTGCAAGTTGCTAATTGGAGCGGGAGCGGAAGTTGCCGAACATGTGCCGCTGCTGCTGGATTGGGCTGATGGCCACCGGGAAGTGATCGCGCTCATCAAGAAGTTTGGTGGGGCGCCAAAGAGCGGCGCACGGTCATCCAAACAAGCGACGGCGCGCGGCGGCAAAGCCGTGCCGGCGATCGATCGCCCTGACTGGATGGGCTTTCCGCTGCTGGTTGATGCCTGCCGAGGCAATCACAATGCACCGGACGAACCCGAGCGCGTGAAGAAGTTGCTCAAGCGTGGCGCGAACATCAACATTCGTGATCACAAGCAGAAAACGCCGCTGCATCGATCCTGTCAGGCCGGGTTTCGCAAGATCACAACATTGCTGTTGGAGAACGGCGCCGACATGGAATTGGCGGACCAGAACGGTCAGACGCCGATCTTCGACGCGGCCCTGCATGGGCGAACCGACGCGGCCATGTTGCTTGTGGAGCAAGGGGTGAATCTCGCTCACCTGGACAACCGTGGCGAATGCGTGCTGTTTGCAGCTGCCCGTGGCGGCCATCCGGAGACGTTCTCCGCGTTACTTGAAGCGGGCGCTGACCCGCATGTGGAAAACGCCCGCGGCAAAGACCTTGGGCAATATCTGGC
This sequence comes from uncultured Planctomycetales bacterium, assembly GCA_937982665.1. GTDB lineage: Bacteria > Planctomycetota > Planctomycetia > Pirellulales > S012-138 > CALJLD01. Next base: position 79,976 of record CALJLD010000049.1, on the reverse strand, counting down.
CAGCACCCGCTCCAAAACGCCTGGGCGTCAGGCAATTCAGCGGATGCTTGGAAAGTAATCCCGTGCGGGAATTTGACGTTAGAACCGGACTTTCATAGTATCGAGATCAGTTGACTTAACCTGCTTTCCACAAAAGACTTAGCGGAAATGCAATTGCATTCAGGCCGGCAAAAGCGAATCATAAGGTATAAGCATAGGAGCGACTTTCCCGAAGCGCCGCACGGCATGCCAAGATTCTTGTATTGCTCAACCACTCCTGTCGGCATCGCAAAACACGGCCCATCGCGTCCGGTTGATGTTTGAGTCCATAATCCCTGTCGCAGATTCTCAGGCCCTGTTGCCGTTGTTCGGTCCTCGCGATCAGAACCTTCGGGTGATCCGTGATTCGCTTGGAGTGCAAATCTCCGTGCGCGATCAGGAGATCCGAGTCAGCGGTGCTGAGCAGGCGGCCATGACAGCCACCACGCTGATCAAACAACTGTTGGATCAGGTCCAGCGAAATGGCACCGTCACGCCGGACGATGTCGCCAAAGCCATCTCCGCGGAAACCGGTCAGGCAGCGCGTTGGGATTCCACGCCGATTGAAGTCATGCAGGCGGGGCGACGGATCAAACCTCGCACGCCAGGGCAGCAGAACTACGTCACCGCCATTCGCAACAACGATATTGTCTTTTGCTGCGGACCGGCGGGAACGGGCAAGACCTACCTGGCGGTCGCCACCGCTGTTGAAGCCTTGCGCAACAATCAGATTCGCAAACTTGTGCTCGTGCGACCGGCTGTTGAGGCCGGCGAGAGCTTGGGATATTTGCCTGGCGATATGCAGGCCAAGATCAACCCGTATCTGCGCCCGCTGTTGGATGCGTTGCGGGAGATGATGGACTATGACCAAATCCGCCGCTATACGGAGCAGGATTTGATTGAGGTTATCCCGTTGGGGTACATGCGCGGTCGAACATTGAACGAGGCGTTTATCATTCTGGATGAAGCGCAGAACACGACGGTCGCCCAGATGAAGATGTTCCTCACACGCATGGGGATGGGCTCCAAGATTGTCGCGTCCGGAGATACGACACAGATTGACCTGCCGGATCATTCGCGAAGTGGTTTGGTCGACGCTGTGCAGCGATTGAAAAAAATCCAGCGACTCGCACACGTCACGCTTGAGAATAGCGACATCGTTCGCAATCCGCTCGTTCAACGGATTGTGGAAGCCTACGAAAAGAACAACCCCAAGAAATAGCACGGAGTTCCAGACGTCGGCAGTTCTGCCGCGGCATTGTCATGTCCCATTCCCAACAAAGACGCACGCGATCCGAAAGGGTTGCCACGTTGCGCCTGCCGCCCAACCGGGTGATTCGGGCGTTGGCCGAGTTGCGTCGGTTGGACGTTCTGGTTCGGCTGCTGGCGATCATGATCGTTGTGGCGGTGATCAGCATCTTCGCCCAGGTCTGGCTTCCGCCGATGACGTATCGCCAGGGCGATGTGTTTCGCCGCGATATCATCTCCCGCGTTGAGTTTGAGGTGCCTGATGATCAGGCGACGATCGATGCCCGATTTCAGGCACGGCTCACCGCTCCGCTGATTTATCGCAATGACACACAAAGGTTGAGCCAGCTGCAGGATGAACTGCTGAACAAGCTTTCGTTGATTGGCACGGCCGAATCTCTGGAGGCTTTGAATCAAGAGAATCCATCGCTGTGGTCCCAGTTTGACTTACCAGGAGCACCGCCTGCCGCGGATGAACAGGCCGAACCCGGCGCGGAAAGCGCAGCCTTTGACGAATTCAAACGGCACATCAGCGGACCGGAGGAGTGGGATCGCTTTCGCAGTACGGTGACCGAGATATTCGCTTCGCTTATGCGAACCGGCCTGATCGACAACCTGCCCACCGATCAAGGTAGCCAAAGCGAAGTTGGAGTCATTGCGGTTGGCGCTTCGCGGAGCGAGTTGCTGATCGTTCCCGTTGAGGACGTAAGATTCACGGACCGCGTTACCTGGCTGGAGCGCGAACTTGAAGGCCGAACCGAGACCGCGCCAATTGCGCAGAACATCGCGCTGTTCCTGCGGGACCGTTTGCCGCTGATTACGTTGACGCTCGATCCGGAATTGACGGCGCTGGAAGAAAGCCGCGCCGTGGCGAGTGTCGAACAAGTGATGCGAAAGTTCGCCGACGGCCAGCAGATCGTTGAAGCCGAAAAACCGATCGACGCCACCGAACTCGACTTGCTGCGGCATGAGCATGATGCGTTTTTAGATACGCATTATCTGACAGCGGATCGATTCCTTCGCGGATTTTCGATGATCTTGCTGATCGTTGCGATCGTTGGTCTGTGCTGGGGATACATCCTCGCCCGGCATCGCTCGAAGCTCAACAACTGGAGAAGGTTCTTTCTGACGTTGGGCTTTGCGCTGTTTGCTGTGATTCTCGGCTATTGGCTGCGCGATAAGAACTGGCAGGCGGAAGTCGTTCCGCTTTATATCTTCGGCGTTTCGATGACGATCGCCTTTGGGCGACATCTCGCGATGTGGCTCAGTCTGGCCGTTGCCACTGTGCTCACGCTCACTTCCGGCATGCCAATGTGGGAGTACTTTCAACTCATGGGCGTCACGGCATGCGCCATCCTCACGCTCAACCCCATCCGCAGCCGCTTGCGATTGATCAGCATCAGCGGGCTTTGCGGATGCATGGGATTTGTTCTCGTCATAGTCTTGGGGGTTGTTGCCGGGCACACGTTGGATTTCAGCCTGCTGACATCCGCAACACTGCTGGCGTTGTGGACCATTGGCGCCGGTTTCCTGATTACGGGATTGCTGCCCATCTTGGAATGGCTTTTCGGAGTGTTGACGGACTTGAGCTTGCTCGAATTAGGAAATGCATCACATCCGCTGTTGCAAGAGTTGGTCCGCCGGGCCCCAGGCACCTACAACCACTCCATCAACGTGGCTTCCCTTTCGGAAGCCGCCGCCGAGGCGATTGGCGCCCGCAGTTTGTTGGTCCGCGTGGGAGCCTACTTTCATGACATCGGCAAGATGTTTAAGCCGGGCTATTTCATTGAGAATCAAGGCGAAAGCGAAAACCGCCACGATACGCTTGTCCCGGCGATGAGTACGTTGATTATCATCGCGCATATCAAGGACGGCGCGGACCTTGCTCGCACGCACCACTTGCCGCGGCCCATCATTGATTTCATCGAACAGCACCATGGCACGACGCTGGTTCGCTATTTCTACGAACGCGCGAACGAGCAGCACCGCCAAGACCCGGATTCGTCAGAAGTTGACGAGAAGGACTTCCGCTATCCAGGGCCCAAACCGCAATCCAAAGAAGCGGCCGTGATGATGCTGGCGGACTCCGTGGAAAGCGCCAGCCGCACTTTGGTGGAGCCAGGGCCGTCACGGATTGAGAACCTGGTCCGCGAGATCTCGCTCAAACGGCTGATGGACGGGCAATTTGACGAGAGCGGCATCAACCTCACGGAACTTCGCACCGTTGAGGACTCGCTCATCAAGTCGCTCATCGCGTATTATCATGGACGTGTTCGATACCCCGATCAGCAAACCGCATAGCCACCTTTTCCTCAGGATTCTCAAACCGTGCCCGACCCTTGTTCTCCCAGGCTGACGATTGAAATCGCCAATCGTCAGCAGCACATGCCGGTCGACGAGGATCAGTTGCGGGAAGCCGTCTGCAAGGTGGTTACGGACGCGAAGTTTCTTGAAGGCGAACTCAGCGTCGCAATTGTTGACAACGCGGAAATTCACGAGCTGAATCGCCGCTTCTTGGAACATGACTATCCAACGGATGTGATTAGCTTTCCGCTGGAGGTCGCCCCTCCCCGGCTGGATGGCGAGATCGTCGCGAGCGCCGAGATGGCGCTGGCCTCGGCTGCTGAAATTGGCTGGCCGGCCGAAGCGGAACTCTTGCTGTACGTGGTCCACGGCGCCTTGCACCTGGTGGGCCATGACGATCACGATGCGGAACGCGCCGTCGAAATGCGCGCCGCGGAACAGTATTATTTGGACCTCTGCGGAATTGCCATGCCGCCCGCGGCTCGCAATCAGGCGTCTGCCGAGTCTAGGTCTGCAGAGTCTACATCCCCATCCTCAATTCCGGAGCATTGAACAGCGTGTCCCCAGAGGCGGCATTCTGGATGATGATCGCCAGCTTGATCCTGACCGCAATCGCGGCCATCGGCGTGAAAGCCCTGCGCGAATTCTCTCATCATGATCTGGGAGAGATCTGCCGTAAGCGGCAAGCGCCGTCCCTGTTTCGCGATATTCTGGTCTGGCATGATCGGGTTGCCTTGGGCTTGGAGACGCTGCAAGTGCTCGCCGCCGTGGTCCTGGTCTTCTCCACGCTTTGGTGGTCCTGGACAGACTCCTCCACAGATCTTGCCGAGGTTGGCTATCTGAACATCCTGGGCGGCCTTGCGCTGGCCGGTTTGTTCCTGTTGGCCGTAGGCGTGTGGATTCCCTGGGCGTTCACACACCTTTGGGCAGAACATTTTCTCTTCCACACCTGGCGGTTGTTGCGGTTTATCAGCCGAGTTCTCACCCCATTCGTCTTGGCTGCGCAGTTTGTGGATGGGCTTGCCCATCGTCTGGCCGGCCGGCAAAGAGAACCCGTGACGGAAGAATCCATCGAAGAAGAAATCTTGGCGATCGTCTCGCAAGGGCAAAGAGAAGGTCTGCTGGAAGCGGACGCCCGAGAGATGATTGAAGGCGTGATGGAATTGTCCGAAGTCGACGTTGCCCACATCATGACGCCGCGGACGGACATGGTGTACATCCCCGTGACCATGACCGTGCGCGAAGCGGCCGAGTTTATCGCCAACGCCAATCACACGCGCTTCCCCGTCTTCGACCAAACACGCGACGACATTGTTGGCATCCTGTATACCAAGGACTTGCTGCCGGAACTCATCAAACCGCACGAGGAGCAACGTCCCCTGCGAAAAATCCTTCGCAAGCCGTTCTTTGTGCCGGAAACAAAACGTGTAGATGACCTCTTGGAGGAGTTTCAGCGCACGCGCAATCACTTGGCCGTGGCTCTGGACGAATACGGCGGTGTCGCTGGACTGGTCAGCATTGAGGACGTCCTGGAAGAAATCGTCGGCGAGATCGTTGACGAATACGATGAAGACCTGGTCGAAGGCATCCGCCGCACGGACGATACCATCGCCGAGGCACTGGCCCGGGTTCACATTGATGAGGTCAATGACAGCCTTGGGCTGCAACTTCCCGATGACGGCGATTTTGACACCATCGGCGGATTTGTCTTCAGCGAGATGGGCCGAATTCCCAACGCGGGAGACGTGGTTGTCCACGAAAATGTCCGCATTACCGTGCTGGACGTCACCCGCCGACGGATTGAGCGGGTGAAGATCGAAGTTCTGGATCAGTCGCCGGCGGAACCGTCGTAAAGAGCAACGCCGCACCGTCATTGACGAACGGCCCAAACACGGTCTACCATGCGGAGTCCTGGCTGCCGCAAGTTGGGCGTTTCACCCAGAGGCCAGCCGTTATCAAATTAATGTCAAACTCGTCTGTTTGTTGTTCGGAGTAGATGCATGTCGTTGAGTGAGCGAGCCAAAGAGATCAAGCGTCGTCGCCATCGCAAAGCCAAGATCAAAGAACTGGAAAAGAAATTGGCTGCCGCGTCGCCTTCGGACAAAGCCCAAATTGCGGATAAGATCCGCAAACTGACGCCTGGCGCGGACGTCATTCTCGCGCGAAATGAATTGCAAGACGTCTAGCCAATAGCACGCCGGAACATTCTCCGGATTTCTGCCATTTCCGTATTGTCGGCTGCGCAGCTTTCGTCGTAGACCGATATCCATGACGAATTGGCAAACACTTACGGCGACGAGTTTCGATCGCCGCTATTACGAAGAACATCGCGAGGCCGGGCTCGATTACCTTGGCCACGGCGATTGGCAACACGCGTACGGCCGCTGGTTGGCCGATTCGCTCCGCTGGCGAGGTAAGCAAGTTCTCGATGTCGGTTGCGCCTGCGGGTCAATCGCCGAAGGACTCCGTGCCGCGGGCGTGCATTCAAACGGCATTGACTGCAACAATCACATGATTGCCCTGGGCCGAGAGCGGTTTCCCGAGATGCCGCTTTGGGTTTGCGATACGGTCAACCTGCACCTGTTTGCCGATTGCAGTCTTAATGCCATACACAGCAATCAGGCGGCCGAGCATTTCCGCCCGGAACTTGTCCCGTTCATTCTCCGCGAGTGGTATCGCGTGCTCAAGCCGGGCGGGCTTGCCTTCACCGTGCTGGATACGCCGGAACTCTATGTCAGACAAGATCGCCGGCTGGAAGAGGAAGACCCCACGCACACGTGCGTCCGGTCATTAAGTTGGTGGCACGCGCAACTGCAAGCGGCCGGATTTCAAGACGCCGCGGAAGAGTATCGCACGGAACTCACCACACACGCGGAGAGTTACTTCAACCAATACGATTGGGATTGGTGGCTGTTCCGCAAACGTGCGTAACGGCAGCAATTGGTTCTGACGCAGGCTACGCCAGAGGCATCGCTACTCCTGCAGTGCATACAGGATGATGTTGATCGCGATTTTCGCCGCGTCGGGTCGCTCATAGCTCTTGCAATCCGGCAAAGCCTGAGTGCTCTCCAAAGCACAACTCAAATCGTACCGCGAGAAGATCACTCCATAGCGACCATTTGCGAACACGCCTTCCAAATCGGGCGGCACTTGCCGGCTTACTGGCTGGGCACGTCCGGGCGCGCCCGGCGGCGCTGGCTCGATTCGCGTGACCGATTCGAGCGGAAAGCCGCCATACTTCTCGCTGAACAACGCGTGATCATTGGGGATCTTTGCGAAAGACCCGTTGCCGAAGATCTCTTCCATTTCTTTGCGGAACGATTCCGCAAAAGCTTCGCTCGCGCACACAGCATCGCCAAAGATGATGCCGCCGCGCTCCACGTACGTTTTCAGGTTGTCTCGCTCGGCCTGATTGAAAGAGAAACCACGCCGCCCGTGGAAGAACAAGATCGGGTGGTCGAAGAGTTCTTCCGAGTCCAACGCGACCTGCGACTCGTCCAACGGAATGGGAATGCCAGTCTCTTTGTGAAGTTCGCGCTGCAGGGCCGGCAGTGCCTGGCGTGCCGCATCCCAGTCCCCATCATGCCGCATCTTGGCGATATCAATTGCGACGCGATTCGCGAATTGCGACAGCCGGTTATCGTCAATCTCCTCTGGGATCTCGTACTTGAATTTCAGTTGGCGGCCCGTCGCATACGACAAAACGTTGTGGCCAACTTTGAGGGCTTCGTCCACGCGTTGGGCAATATCCGGCGGAATGTCCTGCCGCAGCCGTTTGCGTGCCAGGTCCCAATAGCAGCTCAGGTCCAGATCGCAATAGAACACCGCGTCTCGACAACCCGAACGCAAGCTGAACAAATGCGGGCGGTTGCCTCCCTGCTTGGGATCCAAGCCCATGTAAATCTTCGGCTCCGGCGGATCATCTTGAGCCCAAACCGCGTGGTCCAACGGTACTGGCCGCAATTCGGACTGGCCGGGGAACATGCGTCCAAGCACGCTCTTCAAGCTCTCTTCAAAGCCGGATTCCTCGTTGTCGCACGCACGCTCGAAGAACAGCGTGCCGCCTTCGTTCACGTATTTGACCAGCTCCTGGATGGTCTCATCGCTGAAATCCAACGGCGCGCGGCCACTGACAAACAGCACTGGCGCCTGGCGAAAGTCATTGACGGTGACGCCTTGCGAATCGTAAATCTGCCAGGTCAGCGTCTGCTTCCACTTGGACTCCACGTGCCGCGCCAGTTGACCAAATGCGGAAGGGCGATCGTTCCAGTCCGTGGGGCTGTTGCCGTACTTCAACTGTGCCATCAAAACCGGCCGACGCCCTTTGGCCAGAAACATCAACGCCATGGCCGTGTTGGCGCCCGGGAAATGGTTGATGGATGTCACAAACTCGCCGGTCCGCAACTGCACGTCCGGCGAGATCATGTACCGCGTGCCGGCTCGATACCAATCATGCCGCCCCAAGAAACGCTGTGCCGTCAAGCGTCCCACGCGCTCCAAGCCATACATGTAGTAGTAATACCAATTGGCTCTGTCACCGGGGTTTTGGGTGCTGGAAAAGTTGCGTGCCATCCACTCCAGCCCGCGCTGCAGATCAGCATCGGAAGTCACATTCCCACAGCAATTGACTTGCCCTTGCTCGATAGTGACACCGCCTTCGCCCAGACGATCCAGGCAGATGATCATGGAGGAAATGCCTGCGGCGGTCATGCTGCCGTACGGAGCGCCGCCGGAAACCTGATAGGCCCAGCCACCCACAGATGGGTGGGCGCCAGCCCTCAGACCAATCAAAGCCCGACGCCAAAGCGTGCCGTCACGCAAGGCTTGCGGCGACTCGATCCCAAACGTCTCCAGTGCGCGGTCGGCTTCGTAAAGCGCTAACAGCGCGAACTGAGTATTGGAATAGTCCGCGTCTCGCTCGGGATATCCCCACAGGCCGTTGTGCTTGCCATCAGTCTTTTGCCAAGAAGCCAGTTTGTTGGCCAGAGAACGAATCTTCTCCAGGTGTTCGTTGGGATTTGCCGCGCACAGCACCATGATCTGCAACGACAATTCGTAGGTCGATTCGTAGTCCTGGGCTTTGAGGTGTTGAATCGCCTTTTGCATGTTGGCTTCAGACGGATCCGTTCCGGCCTCTAACAATGCCAACGTCAACAAACCACTTTGGCTGTAGCCGAGTCCTTGAACCGTAAATCCGCCGAAGCTGCCGTCTTGGCGCTGCTGACGCCAGAGATAGTCCACGGCCCGATTGATGGCGTCTTCTACTTGGGACGGATTGAGTTCTTCCCGCTGCGCATGTGCCTGAGAGAAGGTCAACAAGACAAACAGAAGCGATAGCAGCGCGGCAATTGGTCGCATCAGTCACAACCCTAGTAAGAGAAGCAGCCGCCGAAATAAGCCCAAGGCGGCTAGCTGATGAAAGCTTACGATGCTGTTCCTTACCTCAGCATTCTGCTGGGTGCTTGGCCAGGCATGCAATGGCCAAATCGCTGGCTGGCCTGCATTCCTTGGCGGAAAACGCTCACAGGATTTGCAGCATCGGTCAGCACATCTGCACTCCATCATACGGCTCGCTCGCAATACCGACAAATTACGTCGGTTGCGCGAATGTGCGGGTTGTGCCGAAAATAGCCATCACGCCAGGCCCACCATCGCACCCGCCGTAACATCACCACAATCATGGGCGGCTGGGAGTGGATCTTGTCCCAACTCCGCGATGGTCAGATCGACAGCATCGCTGATGGCATCATGCGAAGGGCGATCATGGACAGCGCGATCTTGATGAGCAGCGCGAGCCGCGGCAACCTGCTCCCTCAAGGGGGCTGACTGCTTCTTCTGCTCGTTTGCGAGACGTTCCTGGGCAGTGGCTTGCCGATACGAATCGCGCGACAACTCTTGCCGCAAGATGTAGACATCTCGCGGGGCATCAATCCCTATTCGCGCACGGCCGTCCGAGGCCGTAATCACCGTGATGCGAATATTGTCGCCGACCAAAATACTCTCGGATTCCTTTCGCGAGAGGACGAGCATGGCAAAATCTCCTGCGCTGAGAAAGTGACATTAAGTGTACGCCTGTATAATATCGACAGGTGAACAAATGTCAACATTGCGGCGCCGCTTTTTCACAATTCGCGCAGGTGCTTACCGGGCTTGAATTTGGCGACGCTAGCAACGAGAAAGTCGTCAGAAGTTTCTGATGAATGGCGCTATTCTGGCCGGCTGGATTGCCCATCAAACCGATTGCCCAAGTTGCGATGCGTTTGCAGATCGATGGCATAACTGATGCGCGAAACATGGCCGTCACCAAAGGCCATGTTCATGGATTGCGGATGCGCGCTGCCGAAAAGTCTTGCGCCGTTATTCGGCATATGGCTCATGTCCGCCCCGTCCCACGCCGGCTGACTCTCCGCGGCGCGATTGGTGTCCAAGTCCGCGCCGGTATACAAGCTTTGGTCATAGCCGGGATCATCAATCGTCAGATAGTCATGCACAAAGACGTACTTCTCGCCAATAAAATAGGTGTTGCTCAGACCGTCCAACACTTCGCCAAAAGAAACCTGGCTGCGCACGTACGAAACCCCCGTGGCCAGCGATGTATCCGGCCACATATAGCTGGGCGAATCGCCTTCGGCCAGTGATTGAGGTCCAGCGTCAGTGCGGATGTGCAAATCGCCTTCGTTGATGGCGTAGTCCGTTCGGGCGACAAACTCCACCCATTCCGCGTTGATGGGCGATGTGTTGATGTCATTCTGAAACAACGTCACCGGCCCGCGCGTAGGGCATTTAAAGAGCGAGACCGGCGTTTGCAACAGCACGGCCAAAGAAGCCGGTTTTTGCAGTGGTCCTTCTCGCGCGCCCAGGTTCCTTAGATTTGTGTGCTCAATGTAGGGCAACAGGCAATAGGCCCAACCACCTGGCTGTCGCGGTCCGGAGCCGCGGTCTGGATCACCAATCCATTGAAACCCCCAACCATTGGTGGGGATATGCCCTTCAATATCCTCATGATTCTGAATCGCCAGAATCAGCTGGTGCAGTTGGTTTGCACACTCTGTGCGGCGAGCCGCTTCGCGCGCAGCCTGAACGGCCGGAATGAGCAGAGCCAGCAACAACCCGATAATGGTGATGACCACCAGCAGCTCAACCAGCGTCATGCCTTGACGCAACTTGTCCCGCATTTACTGCCCTCCATCACAGGGTTATGCACAGACATCCGCTGGATCACTCTTGCGAATGTCTTCGGTCGATACACTCGCACCGAATCCTGCGTCATTCTCTCATTTTGCCGCAACGTGCTTCAAGAGAATTCCTTCCAGAATCCAGCCGCTCGAGCTACCACAGATGGCGACCATTCCCGCCAGCAGTTCCCGGAAAGTTTTTTTGCCGAAGTGCAAATCTCGGCCGTCGCGCTTGTTATTTGTTAATGAGGGCTAATGCCCATTCTTGAATCCATTGCTTGCCCGCTGATTGAAAGCCCACACTCAGAAATGTGCGGTCCGGCACACGGTCTGGGTTTACGGCGGCGTCTGGGCTTGTGGCTTCGAATCTGGACATGTTGCTCAGATGACCCACACACACCCACCCTAATATCAACTCATTAAGGACTAACGGTGAAAACCTCGTATCAACAAGTCGTGCGCCGCCAAATGGCCTCCGGCCAAAACAGCCTGCGGCGGAAACAGTTCAGAGAGCGAGAGGAATGATTTCCGACGCATGGGGAAAGGTTTCCAACGCATGGGAAAAGGTTTCGGACGTGTGCGGAAAGGTTTCCGGCGTGCGTAAAAAGATTTCCCGCTTAAACTTGTCGCATACGAAAACAACCTTTTGTGCGGCTTTGACGCGGTTTGTGTCCATATTCTCGCGTGAATGCCACGGCCACTTCCCGTGAATGCGCCCCACTTGCCCCCTTTAAGCCTTAACCCCAACCTGTAACGCCTCCCAAATCGTCACTCATGCAGTCTGGAATTTCGGTCCCTATCGCAAAGTCCATCGTCCTGGTCGGAGCGGGTAACGCCCATCTCGTCTTCGTCCGACGTCTGGCGATGCGCCCCATCCCAGGGCTGAGCGTGACGATGATCAACGAAGGCACCGTCATCCCCTACTCCGCGATGGTCCCGGCACACATCGGTGGAGAATTTACGGAAGACGAAATCAGTTTCGATCTCGTGCGGACGTCGGCCGCGTTCAACTTCCGGCTGATCTCCGAGCCGGTCACGGCGATCGAAACCGGGCGTCGCCAGGTCGAATTTAAAAATCGCCCGCCTGTCCGTTATGACATCCTTTCGCTAGGGCTGGGCTCCCGACCAGCCGCGCCGCCGGGAATGATTGACGGCGAGTCCGCTTTCGTGATGCGTCCTTTGTCCCAACTCATCGCGCGGCTGCATGCGTTACAGCAAGAACTTACAAACAACCCGCGGCCGTTCCACTTTGCGGTGGTTGGCGGCGGAGCCAGCGGTTGCGAACTCTCCCTGGCGATCGCCAAGCACTTTCGCGAGATTCCGGAGTTTCGCCTGACGCTGCTGCAAGGCAATGAGGAACTGCTGCCCAACTTTCCCGACAAGACCGTGCAGTACTTCGCCGCCATGATGGCCGAGCGCAATATCGAAGTGCGGACAAACGCGCGAGTTGTTGGCGGAGAGCCGACTCGGCTGCGGCTGGAAAACGGCGAAGAGATCAACTGCGAGCAAGTGCTTTGGGCGACGCAGGCTGGCGCGTCGCCTGTCATCAAAGACAGCGGGTTGGCCGTCACCGAAAACGGCTTTCTCCGCATTCGCAAGACACTGCAGTCCGTTTCAGCCAGCGATGTTTTTGGCACCGGTGACTGCGCGACCTTCGATGACTTTCCGCAACTGGCCAAAAGCGGCGTCTATGCGGTTCGCGAAGGAAAAGTTCTGTACGAGAACATTCGCCGCCGCGTACATGAAAGGCCGCTACAGGATTTTCGCCCTCAGAAGCGCGTGCTGTACCTGCTCAACACGGCTGATGGCGACGCGGTGATGAACTACGGATCGCTCGCCTGGAAGAGCCGCTTGGCACGCAAATGGAAGAACCTCATCGACAAACGCTGGGTGCAAAAGTTCACGAAGTTTCCCGACATGGATGAAGGCGGCGATGACGACGAAGCCGGCATGCGCTGCGGCGGTTGCGGATCAAAAGTTCCGGCTCACGTGCTTTCGAATGTGCTCAGGAGTCTCAACATTGTAGATGACGACCGCGTGCTGATCGGCTTGAAGGATGGAGACGATGCGGCCGTGCTGCGGTTGCCGCGGCAGTCGACGAGCGAACAAACAGCAAACGCGTCCGAGGACGAGCTTGTCGAAGTGCAAACGGTTGACTACTTCCGTTCGTTTCTTGCCGATCCGTATTTGTTTGGCCGCATCGCCACGCTGAACGCCGCCAGCGACTTGTACGCCATGAATGCTCAGCCGCACACGGCACTGGCGATTGCCACGCTCCCGTATGCGCGAACGCCGATCCAGGAAGCCCAACTTGCTGAACTCATGACCGGCGCGAATGAATCCCTGAACGAATTGGGCATCACTCTCGCCGGCGGCCACACCACCGAAGGCGCTGACCTGGCGTTGGGTTTTTCCATGACAGGAACAGCAAGACGCAACCAACTCTTCAAGAAATCCGGCCTGGAGCCAGGCGATGTTCTGATCCTGACCAAGCCGTTGGGAACAGGCGCATTGCTCGCCGCGCTGATGCAGTCTGAATGCAAGGCCGCATGGTACGAAGTGCTGATGGCCGGCATGCTGCAAGCCAATCAAGCGGCCGCGCAAATCTTTGCCGCTGCGGGCGTTGTTTCCTGCACGGATGTCACCGGCTTTGGACTCGCCGGCCACTTGCTGGAAATGCTCGATGCGAGCGATGTCTCGGCCGAACTCAACGGCGAATCCGTTCCGCTCTATTCCGGCTTCAACGAAGTCACACAACTAGAAATTCGCAGCACGCTGTATGAAGACAACGCGCGAGTCAGTTCGCGCGTCCAAGCATCCAGTCCTCCCGAATGGCTGTTTGATCCGCAAACCTCCGGCGGACTGATCGCGGGCGTAGCGGCTGATAGCGCGGATGAAGTAATTGCCAAACTCCAGCAAACTGGCTATTTGCAAACGGCGAAGATTGGCGTGATACGCGCGAACGGAGGTGATTCCTGCAACATCAGTTTGCGTTAGTACCGCGCCCAACCCGCGCCCAGACTGCCATGTGGTCGTCTGGGCGACGAACATGCTTTTCGAGACACGTGTGTCTTTCTCTCGAAGGGGCTTAGCGATCGCAGATTTACTTGGCCAGTTCCGAGAAACGGGATTCGCGAATGACGGTGACTTTGATTTCACCGGGGTACGTCAACTGATCCTCAAAGGCTTTGGCGATATCGCGGCAAATCTTGGCCGCGGTAGCGTCATCCGCTTCCTTTGCGTTGGCCAACACGCGAACTTCGCGACCGGCCTGAATTGCGAACGCTTGTTGCACGCCTTTGAAGTTGGATGCAATCGATTCCAACTCTTCCATCCGTTTGATGTACCGTTCCAGCGTCTCCCGACGCGAGCCTGGCCGACTGGCGCTGCAGGCGTCCGCCGCGGCAACCAGCACGGTGTAAGGATGATCAATCCGAATGTCATCATGGTGACCCAACGCGGCATGAACCACGTCCTTGTTTTCGCCATAGCGCTTAAGCAGGTCGGCACCAATTTTCGGGTGGCCGCCCTCCATTTCGTGGTCGGCAGCTTTGCCGAGATCGTGCAACAGCCCACAACGTCGAGCGAGCGCGCCATCCATGCCAAGTTCCTCGGCCATCATTCCGGTCAGGAAGGCCACTTCAATGGAGTGCCGCAACACGTTCTGGCTGTAGCTGGTTCGGAAGCGGAGCCGGCCCAAAAGATGAATGATCTTGGGGTGCAGACCTTGGACATCAGCCTCTTGGGCGGCTTCTTCGCCGGTCTTCCGCAAGACGTTCTCAAGTTCGGCTTCCGTCTCGGCGACAATTTCCTCAATCCGCGAAGGATGAATGCGGCCATCAGCAATGAGTTTCTCCAGCGAGCTGCGGGCCACTTCGCGGCGAACCATGTCAAACGCGCTCACAATCACAACGCCGGGTGTGTCATCAATTATCACATCCACACCGGTGGCTTTCTCAAACGCCCGAATGTTGCGACCTTCTCGCCCGATGATGCGGCCCTTCATTTCATCATTCGGGATATCAACCGTGCTGGTCGTCGTCTCGGCCGTGTGGGCGGCCGCGTAACGCTGCATGGAGGTGATCAACATCTCCCGCCCTTTGGCATCACAGCGTTCGGCCATTTCCTTTTCGTGGCGGAGGATGATCGCGCCGGCTTCTTGCTGCAACTCGTCATCGAGCTTGGAAAGCAGCATCGACTTGGCTTCATCGCGGCTGAGCCCGCTGATGCTCATCAATTGGCGGCGTTCTTCTTCAATCAACTCGTCCAGCTTGGCGGCGCGGCCTTTGTAGTCGTTGATCTGCTCGGACAGCTTGCGCTGATTCCGCTCGACCATTTGCTCCTGTTTGCGAAGCTGGTCATGTTGCTGATCCAGATTGTCCTGGCGTTTATCGAGCCCACGTTCGCGGTCATGCAGTTCATGGCGCGCGGCGGCGAGTTCCTTTTCGCCTTCGGCCTTTTGCTGGATCGCTTTTTCTTTGAGTTCGAGTTCCGCTTCCTTGCGGAGATTCTCGACATCACGCGTGCCTTGCGCGCGGATTTCGTCCGCTTCTTTTGTGGCGTCCTTCTTCCGCAAGTGGTCAAGAACTTTGACCAGCAGGATCGCCAGCCCGGCCGAGATTATGGCCGTAACGACAACAATGATAATTTCTTCCACGTTTATCCCCTTGGATTTCACCTCAAGGGAACTTCGTGCTGTTGTCAGGATGTGCGCGAATCAGAAGTGGAACGAGATCAGCCGCAGGCGAAGCCAGCCTATTTGCGTTGGCTGAGTTTGCCTGGATTGATGATGGCTTGTATTCCAGGCGAAAGCTCCCACGCATTTCTCTGTGAGAGCTCACGTCCGGTTGCGCGCCGCGCCAATCGCTCTAAGTCTTGGACATTCGGGAGTCCCAGACATGGCTTTGCTTGCAATCGCCGGGTTGGCAAGATCGACAGGCAATGTGTTTCAGTCAAACGATCAAGAATCCGGCGGAGTCGCGTTGACTCGCCGTTGTTCTCCCCGTCTGGCAGTAGTGCTTTGCCTGTGACGCAAGACTTTGGAATGGAACGGTCCATTTCAACGATTTGGCTTTGAAGCGCGCTCGATTTGTTTTGGCGTGCCGTTGCTTTGGAGAGGCGTCTTCGCGAACCAACCGAAAAGTCGATCACGGAGATCAGCCGTTCCAGGAGACACACTCCCGTGCGGATTTGCCACACCAGGCCGAACCTGGTGTAAACGATCCACGTCAAGAGATGAGTCAATGCAAACATGCTTTGCCAAGATTCTGGGCCTGGCAGCCAGGCCACGTTTCCACTTTTTGATCCTCGCAAACCCTTCCTGGGCAACGAAGTCGCTCGAGGTGTATGATGTTCCCGCTGACAATCCGCTGGCCGGAAATGAAGTCACCCTGGATCAGGGCTGGCCGAGCGGTACAGCTACAACTTGATACGCAAATCGTAGCGAATTCGTTGTAAACCGCAACCAGGATCAGGGTTGCGCCCTGCGGAAATGCTGGCAGAAGTCCAAGGCCTCTTCTGTTTTGCCGCGAAGTTCGACGGAATTAAGTGGAGAGATTGTGCCATTGGGCAGTGTTAACAAATCGTCGTATGAGGGATCGCTCACCCAGAGCGTCGGCCACTTCTGGGCGAATGAAGCCTGGATGGATGTGACCGTCATGGCTGGCGTTTCAGGCGGAGCCGACTCGGTTGCTCTGTTGCGAGCGTTGCACGAGTTGCGGTCAGCCCGGCCCGAATGCAAAGGTGAATTGTGCGTCGCCCATTTCCATCACGGAGTTAGGGCGTCGGCAGATTTGGACGCCGATTTCGTGCGCCAGCTGGCGTCCTCATTGGGGCTCCCGTTCGTCTTGGGCCGGCCACAGGGCGATGCCTCCGACCAACTGCAGAATGCCGCTGGCCATTCGCCGGCAGAAGAGGACCTGCGACGGGCACGTTATGAGTTCTTCCGTCAGTCAGCGAATTCCCTGGGGGCCAGATACCTGGCCTTGGCGCACACAGCCGACGATCAAGTGGAAACCGTGCTACACCGGATCATTCGTGGAACGGGTTTGCGGGGCTTGTCTGGTATTCCGGAGCGCCGCGAGCTTTGCCACGGAGTTACTGTCGTGCGGCCGCTGCTGAGGGTCACCAGACAGCAAGTATTGGATTACCTCCGGCAGATTGGTCAGGCGTATCGCGAAGATCCCACGAATGCCGATCAGGCGTATACGCGAAATGCGCTGCGTCACAATTTGTTGCCGCAGTTGGAAAGTCAATTCAACGCGGAAGTTCGTACGGCCCTGTTGCGTTTGGCCAATCAAGCAGACGAGGCCCATCAGGTGCTAACGGACCTGGCTGAAGATGCCATGACTGCGGCAGTCAAGTTTGAGCGAGACCCTGCTGACAACGACGTTGTTGTTTTGCAGCGCGCCGCGCTGGCACGTCTGCCCGATTACATCGTGCGACTTGTCTTTGTGCGAGTTTGGGAACGTTTCCATTGGCCGCAACAAGCGATGGGAGAAAATGAGTGGCGGCGATTGGCCGCGGCCGTGTCTGATTACGAACAAGCAACCAGCGACTGCCTTCCAGGCGGCATTCGCATGATCGTTGATAAGGACGTCATTCTCTTGCAGGGGCAATTGCCACCAGCTGCGAGCGAATCATGAGAGCATTATTCTTCCGGTGAGATCAAGAAAATGTCGTCGAGCGTTTCCAGTTCGCCATCTTCGCCGGCGGAGAAGATCACGTAGCGGTCACCAATTGGGATGTAGAGGATGGGCCGTCCCCAACGGTCCTGGATGTTGTCGATCAATCGCTGGCCCACATCCAAAGTTGGCAAGCGATCGTTTTCCTGTTGCCATTGCTTGATTAGACTGTCCGCCCGCTGCAACGCGGCGCGATCGAAGAGTTCCGAAAGGGCATCGTCGCCACTTTCCATGAAATATGTGGCATAAATTGCAAACAGCAACACAGCAAGCATGGCGATCCCGACGACGCCGACAATCACACCCAGGATCGCGTGCTTGCGAGGGCTTTGACGCAAAGCAAACAAAGAGACAACAAGCCCAATTGGCGACAAGACACCGAATGTCAGCAGCGTGCCAACGGTGGACATCAGCAAACCAACTGTGCCCAGCGAGACGTCTTGCTGACCTTCGCCGGGAGCGTTTTCTTCACGCTCATCAGGAGATGTGGCCGTGTCAGTCATGCCCTCTTGGCGGTAAGTCTGCAAATGAAATCAAAGCGACCCCAGCACATTAGCAAACCGCCACACTTCATGGAATGTATTGTAGAGCGGTGTTGGGGCAATGCGGATGACATTGGGCCGGCGAAAATCCCCAACAACGCCTGCGGCCCGCAACTTGTCGAAGAGTTCCAGTGGTCGGTCATGCGCATAGAGCGAAAGCTGGCATCCATGTGCCGCATCTTCCGCAGGTGTGATGATCTGGAATCGATCCGAACCTTGCTGCGCAATCAGCCATCGGGCGTAGCCGGTCAGTCGCAGACTTTTTTCCCTCAAAGCATTCATGCCGGCGCGGTTGAAAACTTCCAGCGAACCAACCACTGGCGCCAGCGAGAGAATCGGAGGGTTGCTGATCTGCCACCCATCAACAGTCGGCATGGGATCAAACTCCG
Organism: uncultured Planctomycetales bacterium; assembly: GCA_937982665.1. Classification (GTDB taxonomy): domain Bacteria; phylum Planctomycetota; class Planctomycetia; order Pirellulales; family S012-138; genus CALJLD01. Next base: position 61,617 of record CALJLD010000049.1, on the reverse strand, counting down.
GCAACAGCTGCATCTGGAATCGCGAGTCAGGGTCATTTCCCCACCAGCCGGCAAAGCGATCGAGTTCAACGTTGCGGGCATGGCGTTCATGCAGGAAACATCCGCCCACAGCGCCGGGACCGGAGTTCATGTACTTGTAATTGCACCACACAGCGAAATCGACGCCCCAATCGTGCAAGTCTAACGGAACATTGCCAACAGCATGCGCCAGATCGAGCCCAAGGCAAATATCCAATCGCTGAGCGAGCTGAGCCAGTTCGCGCATTTCGTGGACCTGGCCTGTGTAGAAGTTGACGCCGCCCAAGAGAATCAGCGCGAGCTGTTCTTTGTGATCTTCTATTTGTTGCGCGAGATCTTCGTAGCGAATCGTCTCTTCGCCCTGACGTGGTCTGGCTTGGATGAGTGCTTCGGCAGGATCGTAACCGTGGTAGCGCAACTGTGACTTAACGGCATAAGTGTCGGATGGGAACGACGGGGCATCGATCAGGATTTTGTGCCGTGCTGCACTTGGCTGATAAAGCGAGACCATCATCAAGTGCAAATTGACGGTCAAACTGTTCATCAAGACAACTTCGTGCGGAAGAGCGCCAACGAGGTTCGCCATTGGCTGGGCGAGCGGCTCGTGGTAGCGATACCAAGGTCGCTTTGCGTCAAAGTGTCCTTCAACGGCCAAAGCGCCCCAGTCGTCGAGTTCTTGCAATACGATTTCGCGAGCTTGCTTGGGCTGAAGTCCCAACGAATTGCCGCAAAAGTAAACCAACGGTTCGCCCTGCTTGTTGCACGGCAGGACAAACTCTTCGCGAAAGCTCGCCAAGGGATCTGCCTGATCCAAACTGATTGCGAAGGCTTCCTCTGCGGAGAATTGGCTCATCGTTGCTGGCGTTCCAAGTCCTCACTAGCCGCTGGATGTGGAAGAAGACGAACCGCTTGCCGCGTAGTTTTCTGCCGCAAGATTGAGAAACTCCAAGGCTGTGCCAGCCAGCAAGCGATGCTTGACCTCATCGGTTAAGTCGTCCATCGATTCGATCAAGCTTCCGGCTTCGGCCTCGCCAAGGGGAAACGGATAGTCCGATCCCAAAGCAAGCCGTTCCGGCGAGAACAAATCGATCAGATACCGCAGTGCGTTGGCGTCGTGCACGAGCGTATCAAGATAGATGGAGCGAATCTGTTCTCGCGGTGGGACGGAAGTATGCGGAGCGCACAAGTCCGGCCGCACGTTGTACCCGCGTTCAATCCGTCCCAGCGTGAAGGGAAAAGCGCCGCCGCCATGCGCGAAGGCCAACCGCAGCTTCGGGAACTTCTGCATGGTGTCGGAAAAAATCAACGAGCAGATGGCCAGCGATGTCTCCGCAGGCATGCCAACAAGCCAACGCAACCAGTACTTGCGCATGCGCTCCGCACCCAGCATCGCCCAAGGGTGAACAAAGATGGCCATACCCAATTGTTCGGCCGCGGCGAACAAATCACGGAAGCGCGGATCATCCAGGTTGTGCCCGTCAACGTGAGTGCCAATTTCCACGCCAGGCAACTTCAACTCGGCCTGGCAGCGTTCCAGTTCCTGGATTGCGCGTGGCGTGTCTTGAAGCGGAATGGTTCCCAACCCGATGAAGCGATCGGGGTGATTTGTAACAACTCCGGCGATGTGATCATTGAGGAATCGCGAGGTGTCATGAGCTGCGTGCGGTGGCGCCCAATAATGGAAAAGGACCGGGACGGTGGAAAGCACCTGCACGTTGACTCGCGCTGCGTCACATTCTTGAATGCGTTGAATGGGGTCCCAGCAATTCGATTCGACTTCGCGAAAGAACTCGCCGTCGATCCAGATTTTCGCGCGACACCCGTCGGCGTGTTCCAATTGGGCGAAGCCATCGGTGCCAAACTGCTCGCACCAGTTGGGCCACGAGTCCGGCAAGATGTGGGTGTGGAGGTCAATCTTCACGAACCATCACCTTAACATTCGCCGCACGGTTGCCCCGTTCTGTTCAAATTCAGTTGCCTACTACATTTCCGTGACGTGTCCGCATTTGCCGCATGTTCTGAGTTCGCTGTTGGACTTGAACTCTTCAATCACCGGCTTGATCTGCGAACCAAGATCCTCCATCTGGAAAGAAGGATCATACAGGATTTCACCGCAGTCATCACAATACCAGCGAATGTGATCGTGTTGACCGGAAGGCCGCTCGCGCTCAATCACCAACCCAACCGTGTTTGCAGGTCGCTGTGGCGAATGCGGTACATTTGCCGGCAGCATGAAGACCTGGCCCTGCTTGATGGGGATATCGCGAGCCTCGCCATTCTCGCGAACGCGGAGCGCGATATCGCCTTCGAGCTGATAGAAGAACTCTTCCGTTGGGTTGATGTGAAAGTCCTTGCGCTGGTTGGGTCCGCCCACCACCATGACCATGATCCCACTGTCTTTCCAGACCATGCAATTCCCCACCGGCGGCTTGAGCAGATCGCGATGCTCATCTATCCAATCGTGCAAACTGAATGCGGATGGAAGCTGGCCCATGGTGATCTCCTTCGTCTTGTGCAATTCCGGCGCGCGAGTTGAATTGCTATTGAAGCGTCGCTTGGGAGTTGACGCCTCGTCGCGATTTGCATTACGCCGATGCGCGATTCTATCGCCCATTTCGCGCGGAAGTCAAACGGCAACGTCAGCACCAATTGGGCAATTGCCAGAGAAGATGGCGCAGAATCGTCCAGCGATCAGTCTTCTTTGTCAGCGGATTTGGCAGGCGTGTCCGCTTGAATTGACCGAGATTCGGCCAACAGCGATTCGACACTTGATTGCAACGCGGCTTCCTGCTCATCGTTGTCCGCCATGGCCGCATTCATCGCGGATTCCAAAGACTCATCGGCGATGATTTCTCTTTCAACAACTTTGTTGTCGGCAGCTTCGGTGGGAGTTGCGGGAGTTGGCTGCACAGTTGGCGTCTCTTCGGCAGTGTCGCCTTCGTCACGTGCAAAGCCAGGGAATTGAGCGTCAGCAAGAAGTTGCTCAAGCTCTGATTGCGAGGACACTTTGCTTGTTTTGTCTAACGCGTTTTGGTCATCCACGTCCGAAGTTGCCGATGAAGAACTAGTTACGGCGGCGTCCAACTCGGCCGCTTGTTGTTGCTCGACGGGAGCCTCGTGTACATCGACGGCGTCTGTCTCGACGGCGTCTGTCTCGACGGTGTCGCTTTGGAGAACATCGTCCTCGACATTTGCCTCGGTACTCGCCTCGGCGGTGTCTTTGTCTATGTCTTCTTCGACAACATCGTCCTCGGCGATACTCTTCTCGCCGATGTCTTGATCGGCACTATCTGAAGCGGCGCTATCTTCTTTGGCGTTATCCCTTACGCTTGCGTGTTCGGCCTCGGCACTCGTGTCGTCTGGGTCCTTGGCTTCTTCGCTTGGCTCGGTGACTTCCGGTTGGCCATCGACCGGCGCAACTTCTGCTAGTTCGCCCTCTGGCGAGTCCGACTCAGCGGTCTGATTCGCCTGGCCTTCCGATCTTGCGACTGATGTTTCCTCGGAATCTGCAGCGGCATCTTCGGTAGCATCGGCTATGTCTAACGACGTCGACTGTTCCGGTTCCTCGGATGTTGGCTCGGTTTCATTGCCAGTCTCCGGTTGCTCGATCTGATCCGATGCGAGCAAGTCACCCGCCTCCGCGGCATTGTCGCCTGCTATTTCTTTAGGCGCGGCCAACTCGCGCGGAGATAGGCGCACTTCGCGCGATTCGATTTCAAACTCGGCCGGATCAACCGTCGAAGCTTCGTCGTCACGCCAAATCACGGTACAATTGCCGCCGCGCTCCTTTGCAAACTCGAGCGCACGCGCCAGGCAATCGATGTGCTTCTCCAGACCGACATTCTTTTGCAGGGCAGTGGCCGCGCAAGAAACACGTACCTGGTAGTGCTCTTCGCCGACGATCACGTCCAAGCCTTCAACCGTTTGCCGCACGCGTTCCAGGGCACTCGCTGCTTGCAAGGCTGTGGTGTAGCCCAAGAGTCCGGCAAATCTTTGTCCGCTGATACGCGCGGGCACGTCGAAGCCACGGTCTTTTCTGAACGTGGCACACAGAATCTTGCTCAACTCGCCCAGTAATTGATCGCAGACATCGGTTCCCAACTGCTGATTGAGCTGCGCCATACCGTCAACATCAATCACAATCACCGTGGCGGAATCGCCGGCCTGTTCTTTGTTTTCTCGCCAATCCCAAATCGCGCTTTCAAGGCCGGTGATGTTCACCAGTCCCGTATCATCATCATGGTGCAAGTCTTCATTGCACTTGAATTGGCGGTTGTGATTGACAACTGTCGCAAAGCCTTCATGAATGGCATCACGCAGAGTCTGGCAGGCATCGACAAGCTTGGTAAGTTCTCGGCGAACGCGCGACGTATTGCTGGCGTCATCGTCTGAGAAGGCGATGAGTTTCTCGCTGCTTGACTCCAACTTTGACGCACTTTGCCGCAACAAACGCTCGGCAACGCCAATCCGCTCGGGATGACTGGCGGACACTTCGCCTGCAGCCTCGAGGTGTTCACGCGCAGCCTTCTGGGGCGGCAACCAATCTTCGACGGCCAACTTCGCCTGCCCAAACGAAGTCAGTAGATCTTCGTCGCTGGCGTTTTCGGCTAGGTATGCGCTCTCCGTCGACAACAACTTGGAGCGAAGTGTATCCACACGCAGTTTCAGCACTTGCGAAAACGCATCGGTCACCGGACAGTCCTGGCTCACACGATCAATGAATTCGTCGTATTGCAGGTGCGAAGTGTCTTCGGTTGGCGTGCTCGCCTCTTCCGGCGAGGACTCTATAGCCGCGCTGGTTTCCGTGGCTGGTACGCTTTCCGGCGCAGGCTTGCTTTCGACTTGAGGTGTGGGAGCTTGTTCCGCGGCTGCGGTTGCGGCGGGAGCTTCTCTTGCTGGTGCAGCGCTGGCCGGCGCGGCTTCGGCCGCGGTTGGGGCCGCTTCCTCCGCGGTGGCGGGATCATCATGCGCTTGCCTGCGCGCAAACCAATTCGCCGTGTACCAACCAAGGGCCACGTTGAATCCGGCGAACAGGAACAATGTCAAAAAAGTGCCCAAATCGCACACCGTTTGAGAGAGTTGATCAACCTTTAAGCGTAGCCTATGGGCACGTGGCGAATGCGGGCGGGCGTGGCCGAATTGGACCGGGCAAAGCGCATGATCCGCACAATCTGACGTGGTGCCGCGCAGCAGCAAGTTGACGCTGCTTCCACATTCGCATTACGATTCTGCGTGATAATCGAGTGCGATTGTCGCCTCGGCAAAGGGGCTTTGGGCACTTCCCGCCGCAGTTGCGAATCTCTGGTTCGCAGGATTCCAAACGTGGCCTAAGGGAGTTTTTTGCATGACGCATGACGACCCGAGCGGCCGCGCATGGTTTGTTGCCCAGCGTTGGCAAGAATACAACGGCGAAGCCCGGGCGAATCTGCTGCGAATCATTGGCATCGCCGTTTTCTACGGCTTGCACCTGGCGCATCATTACGGGCTTGGATTGGGTATCGCCAAAGATGATGGTTTAGCCGCGACTGAGAATTACCATACGCTCGTTTCGCTGATTGCCATGGTCTGGGTGCTTGGGGCCACCGGTGTTCACGCTTGTTTGCGGCAGCGTTTCTTTCCCACCTGGCTGAAATATGCGTCGACGACGTTGGATATTGTGTTGCTCTCGGCCGTGTTGTGCGTTTCCAACGGCCCGCGCAGTCCGATGGTTGTTGGCTACTTTGTTGTGCTGGCTATGGCCTCGCTGCGGTTCAGTTTGAACCTGCTGTGGTGCGCAACGCCGGTCGCGCTGCTGGGATATTTGACCGTGTTGGCAGTTGCTCGCTGGCCAGAGACGCTGATTCGCACAACCGTGGACCTCCGCGTGCCCCGTTACCATCAGGCGATGGTCTTATCCGCAATCTTGCTTTGTGGCGTTGTATTGGGCCAAATCATCCGCCAATCAAGAAAGCTTGCGGCTGAATACGCCCAACATGTGGGAAATCAACCGGAACAAGAATAACCGGACGCGAACAGAATCATGAATGCGGTGAACTGTTCAAATTGCGGCGCTCAGTCCGAGCCGGGATTTGCGTTCTGCTGGCTTTGCAAAGCGAAGCTAACACCGCAGGACGATTCCGCGCCCCCGGCCGTTCCACCACCGCTGCCGCCGGCACACTTGTCGCCACCGCCCAATGAGTATTCATTTGGTCTTTCCGGCCTGATGCTGGTGGTGACGTTGAGCGCCGTTTTCTTCGGTCTGTTTGTCGCGGCGCCAGGCCTGGCGATTTTGTTGGCGATCCCCGCGCTGCCCGCGTTGATTCGCACGGCCCTGGTCGTCAATCGACGCGCAAGCTTGGGGAGGGAATCGTCAGCGAGTGAAAGGTTCGCTCTGTTTTTTGGATCGTTTGGGGTCTCGGTCGTGATTCTCCTTGTCGTCTTCGTTGTCGGTTTCGGCACATTTTGTGCCGCGTGCCTGGCCATGTATAGCGCCGGGGGCGAAGACGAGTCGCTGATTTTCCTTGCCGCCATTGCGGGGCTGGTTGCTTTGATTCCAACGACGTATGGCTTGTCCTATTGGGTCCGTTGGCGTTGGCGCAAGGACACGACACCGCAATAGACGCGACAGACGCACGCAGGACGTCACCGCAAAGACACACAAAGCAAGGCCAATGAGGACGACATGCAACTTCGCGATTACACATTTCTTGGCGGCACGCAGAGTCTATGCCCGGACTGCTTGGAGGTGGTTCCTGCAAAGATCATTGAGCGCGCGGGCCGCGTTTATTTCCGCAAGCGCTGTCCGGAACACGGCACACGTGAAGACTTTGTTTGTAGTGACGTGAAGTGGTTCGATCGGCACGAGTTCAGCGTGCCGGGGCGAATCCCGCCAGTCATGGGCGTGGAGCCGCGCCGCGGATGCCCTTACGACTGCGGGCTGTGTACCGAGCACGAGCAACACACGTGCATTGGCCTGTTGGAGATCACGTCGTCTTGCAACCTCACTTGTCCCATGTGCTTTGCCGGCAGCGCTCCCGGCGGAACACACCTGACGTTGGAGGAATGCAAGGCCGCCATTGATCGACTTGTTGAAGTTGAAGGGCGAGCCGAAGTCCTGCAACTCTCCGGCGGCGAGCCGACCATTCATCCGCAGTTTCTGGATGTGCTGGACTATGCCTGCGGTCATGAGATTGATGTGGTCATGATCAACACCAACGCCATCCGCTTTGCTCGTGACGAGGCATTTGTGGAAGCTGTTGCCGCGTTGCGAGATCGCCTGGAAGTTTATTTCCAGCTTGATGCGGTTTCGCCTGCTGACAGTGCGAACATGCGGGAAGATCCGGTCCACTTGGCGCTACGGGGAGAACCGCTGTTGGAAACCAAACTCAAGGCGCTGGAACGCCTGCGCGAGGCCGGAATTCGCGTGACGCTGGTTGCAACCTTGCAGTCGGGCCTGAATGAAGACCAGATTGGGCCGCTTGTGGATTTTGCGTTGACGCAGCCGCACATCACAGGCGTCAGTTTTCAGCCGGCGACGTATTCTGGCCGGTACTATCTTCCGGAGGAGTTGGCCGGGCGTGTGACTTTTCCAGATGTTATTAAGGGCGTCGCGGCTACGGCGAGCTTCGCGGAATCCGACTTCTTGCCACTTCCCTGCGCACATCCCAACGCTCACGCCTTGGCATATGCGTACCGGGAAGGCGAAACGGCCATTCCGCTAACTCAGTTCATCAACGCGGCCGAACACATCGATTTGTTAGCGGGAGGGATCACGTTCAATCGTCAGCGCGGGCGAGAACTTGTGCAAGAGGTGATCTCCCGGCAATGCGGTTGCGGAGGAGATTGTGCAACTGTGCCGGCATCCAACAACGAAAGCGCGCAAGAGTTGTATTCGATTTCCGCAAGTGGGAATTCCATGATTGGCCCGGCAGGTGAGAAGAAGAAGCCAGCAGATAGTATCAAGCCACAACTCCCGCAGCTGGCGGAAAGATTCTTCCGTCGAGCGATTGCCGAGGATCTGTCCCCAACGGACGTCTTTCGCATCACAATCACATCGTTCATGGATGCGTACAACTTTGACATCCGCCAGCTGATGAAGTCCTGCGTGCATCATGTGCTGCCAAGCGGGCACTTGATTCCGTTTTCCGCATACAACGTGTTGTACCGCGATGGCCATGTGCCGCTGCCGCCGCTGGACCGCCCAGCGAAGCGAAAAGGAACTCCGCGACCGTTGATTGCGGCCGCTCACTAGACCATTGTGCATCTTTGTTGAACATGCAAGCCATGGATCCGCAGCGGCTGACTTATGCAGGTATTATGATTATGGCCGTGGCAACCGGCCTGGGCCTGTCGTTTGTCTTTCGCAGCCGTACACCGTTGACGCGGATGCAGCGGTTGGGAATTGGGCTGGGCGCGCTGTGTGGGGCAATGCTGGGCGCTAAGTTGCCGTTCTTGTTTGCGGATCTCTCGGGATTGATGTCCGGCGCTGCCTGGTTGAGCGATGGCAAGACCCTCATGCTGGGCTTGGTTGGCGGCTACTTGGGAGTGGAAGTCGCCAAGTGGACGTTGGACGTGCGGATCTCAACCGGTGATAGCTTTGTGGTTCCGGTCGCGGCATCCATTGCAATTGGACGTCTTGGCTGTTTCTTCGCGGGGTGTTGTTATGGAACACCGACCGATGCGCCCTGGGGCGTCGTCTTCGCCAACGTGGATCTGCTCGCGCGACACCCCACGCAATTGTACGAAGCGATCTTTCACACAACAGCGGCGATTGTCATGGCGACCCTCTGGCGACAGCAGCGATTCGCCGGGCAACTGATCAAGCTGTACTTGATAGCGTACCTGGCTTATCGCTTTGTCACGGAGTTCATTCGCCCCGAAGCCCGACTGTTGGGCGGACTGACTGGATATCAGTGGGCCGTGTTTCCGCTGATTGGGCTGTTTGCCTGGTTGTGGTGGCGAGACGCAAACCGAGCCGCTGCGACAGACGAGACCACGTTGGCTAGGCCTTCAACCGTGTGACAGTCTAGCGCAAGCGATTTGCGCAGACTAATTCCGCACGGGGCTCCACGGTGGTGGTGTTCGCGGTGGCGTTCGCTGAGATGTGCGAACAGGCTCTGGCTCCGCCGTCTGTGGGAGAGGTTCTTCTTCGTCGCGCAAAGAGACTCGTCGCAGAGGGCGATGTTCTTGCGGAGCACTTGAGGTTGAACCCTCGCCGCTCGCGGAATGCGGAGACGCGGCATCCTCAACTTGCGGTGAGGTGGCGAAGCGCTGCCCATCTCGCTCGATACCGGCAAAATCGGCCAGCAACGGGACATCCGCTTGGACGTTGCCTTCTGGCGTCTTCATCCGCACGTACAGCTGCAATCGCGAACTTGCCGGCGGAACACTTGGCCAAAGCAACTGGCAAACAAGTTTGGGACCTTGTCGAGTTTGCACCAGCAACTCGCGGACCTCTTCCTCCGCGTAATCCCAACGGGCGACGCGGGCAAGATGATCCGGCAAGGAGGGATCGACTGCAACAATCGTCACCGGACCGAGTGCGGCCAGCGGTTGATCTTTCGCATCTCGCGGCTCAAAGACGACAACCAGACCATCATCGCCGGGTTCGCCATCCAGGTTGAGCGCGCGGGTGCGGCGGGCGTCGATCGAAATGCTCTCGATATCTGTCGCACTATCAATTGGCAGGCCCGGACGGCTCTCAATGCCCGGCAAGATCAGTTCCAGTTCATTCAAAGCGCCACTTTGTGGGACGCCAATGGGTTCAGCCGTGGGACCCGAGTTGGGATTGAACGGGGCCGGCGGCACTTCGTCATCCAACGGGTTGCCGGGATCGCCAGGTCTGGGGAACGCCGGCGGCGGATCGTCACCAAACTCAACAGCCGGCGGCTCAATCTGATCCGCGCCTTCTTCAAAGGTCTCAACCGCGGCAACTTCGGTCTTCAGCCGATCAATTTCGCGCTGCTGCTCATCGATGTGGATTTCTTGCTGAAGAATGTACTCGTTCAGCTCAAAGTTCTCGCGCATGAGATCACGACACGGGTTGGGCTGTTGGCAGCCAACCAGCGCGATGAAAAACATGGCGAAGAACCAGCGATGGCGCATGGCTCGAAGCGCGCAACGGCGATACGTATATCCCCCGGGAAAGGCGGCGGGATGTTACTGAATTGCCAAGCGAGAGGAAAGGCAAGTTCGCCGCTGGCAGCGACAGCAATGCAGGCCACCGCTATCAGCCATGCTCGCAGCACAAGTCACTTGGACTTCGCCAATTGAACAACTCACTGAACAAACTGATAGCGAACTCGCGGACCAATCCGTAGCGGCACGGAGAGGATCGTCCCGCCGGCCGGTCGATTCAAGCCATAGGGTGATGCGTACGTATTGTACTGGTTCCCATATATGCGGCTTCCGCTGGGGTAAAGCCGCGAAGGCGTTCGATAGATCCCGCCGTAATAGTACAGGCGCGAGGCGCTGCCTGGACCGTAATAGTTCAAGTAGCGATCCGGCACCGTATAAGGAGCCGCGTAGGGCAATGTGTAGGGAACGCCATACAGCGGATAATTGACGCCGCGGCCATTCAAGCTTGGGCTGTACTGCCGATAGAGTGCCGTGCGTGAGGTACTGCCCGGCAAACCTGACTGGTAAGAATAGAGCGAAGAAGAAAATCGCGAAGATGGATACGCCGAGGAGATAGGGCTCCGCGCTGTTCCACGGAAGACATATCGCTGCGCTTGGGCGACATTTGCAGCCGAGGCCAACAACCCGATAGTCACCAGGCAAAGTCCAACAGCTTTGGCCAAAAGACCGTTTGCAATCAGGGTTCGATTCATGAGGGCACTCCCCGAAGAGGTGAGCCTGCCGGAATGCGACAGACAATACGAGATGGAATGAGTGCCTCCCCCGAAGCAATCAAAGCGTGCCCTAGTGTAATCGGAATGAGGGCAGAATCACAAGCGCGGATGCCCTCTTGGCGCCAAGAGCTACTTCTTTGAGCTTCCCGAGTCCGATTTGGAGGAGGACGAACCTGTCGATTCTGATTTGCCCTTGGACTTTGATGAGTCGCCTTTGTCCTTGCTCTCGCTGGATTTCTCCTTCGACTTCTTCTCGGCCTCCGCGCCTTTCTTGTAGCTCTCGCTGCGGTAGTCGGTCTCGTAGAAGCCGGAACCCTTGAACATGATGGCCGCGCCGGTGCCGAACAAGCGGCGCAGCTTCTGCTTGCCGCACTCGGGGCACTTTCGCTTGACCGGTTCGGTGATCGACTGAAACAGTTCGAACGCGTGCTCGCAGTTGTCGCAAACGTAATCGTAAGTTGGCACAGACGTGTCCTCAGTGGTTTCCAAATGGGTCGGTCCGCGGGTGGATGATTGGCTCAATCGCCTTAGCTCAATCTCCGCTTGCTGACTGCGCGACGATCACTTTTGCCGGCCTGACCACTCGATCCGCGACCTGGTATCCACTTTGCACAACATGCAAGACCGTGCCAGGCTCCGCATCAGCGGTCGGTTGTTGGCTCACGGCTTCATGCAAGTCAGGATCAAAGGGTTGCCCTTGGGCTTCGATAGGACTGAGTCCATGCTGCGTGAGAATGCCGTCCATCTGCTGCGCAACCATCTGCACGCCCTGCAAGAGCGAACTGTCCTCGCCGGCAGCTTGCGCGGCTTCCAACGCGCGTTGTAGGTTATCGACAACCGGCAACAGATCCCGAATGATGTTGACAGCCGCGTATCGCAGAGAGTCTTGCAACTCGCGGTTCATTCGCTTGCGATAGTTGTCCAATTCGGCCTGCGCTCGCAATGCGCGATCGCTGGCCTGGCCCAACTCTTCACGCAGCGCGTTCAAGTCGGACTGCAACGATTCCGATGCCGATTCTTCGGATCCGCTGTCAGCGTGCTCAGCCACAACGGCTTCATCACTGGCTTCATCGCCGGTTGCCTCTTCCGGCAAAGTGCCGTCGGACCGTGTCGTCTTGTCTTTTCCTTGGGTCATATCATCAACGGTCATTGTCGTCGCCTCGGGGGACCGTTCGCGGTTTCGGGTGTGGCAAAAGTCGTTTCGCTAAGTTACGAAGCATCGCGGCGAGAAGTTTTTTTACGCTTGCCGCCAGTTGGCTTGTCGTTCGCATTTTCTGCTTCGGCCGCTTCTTCTTCCGGCGCGAAGTAATCCTTCAGCTTTTCGAAGAAGCTTTTGCGATGTGGCGTGACCTCGGTGTGATCGAGCTCGGCCAACTCGCGCAACAGCTCTTCCTGTTTGGTCGAGAGTTTCTTGGGGACGTCAATCTGGACGAGAACGTGCAGATCACCGGGACGGCCTCCCCGCAAGTCCGGCATGCCGCGCTGCTTCAAGCGAAAGACTTCGCCTGCCTGCGTGCCGGCGGGGATCTCGAGTTCTTCGGGTCCGTCCAACGTGGGAACTTCCAGCGTCGCCCCCAGCGCTGCTTGCGGATAGGTCAGCGGCAATCGGCAAATCAGGTGGGGGCCTTCGCGCTCAAACAACGGATGCGGACGCACCGTGATGTCCACGTAACAATCGCCTGCCGGGCCGCCATTGGGGCTGGGTTCGCCCTCTCCGGATAAACGCAACCGGCTGCCGTTGTCCACGCCAGCGGGAATATGAATCTCACGCTCGACTTTGCTGCGGACATAGCCAGCGCCGCGGCAATCGCCGCAGGGGTCATGAATGGTTTGCCCTTCGCCGTGGCATTGCGGGCAAGTTGTCTGCATGCGGAAGATGCCCTGTTGCGAAATCACCTGGCCGTGACCGCCGCAATACGAGCAACTCTCTACCTTGCTGCCAGGTTCCGCTCCCGTACCGTTGCAGGTGCCGCACTCTTTGTGCCGCTTGATGCGGATTGACTTCTTCACGCCGCTGGCTGCTTCCAACAAGTCAATTGTCACGTCACAACTGACGTGCCGTCCGCGCGAGACTCCGCGCCCTCGTCCGCCGCCAAAGATGTCGCCAAAACCGCTGCCGGAGAAGATATCGGCGAACGCGGAGAAGATGTCGTTGACGTCATGGAATTGAGTGCCGCCTTCCACGCCGGAGTGACCATAACGGTCATAGCGGGCACGCTTGTTGTCGTCGCTGAGAACCTCGAACGCTTCCGCGCATTCCTTGAATCGCTGCACGGCTTCATCATCGCCGGGATTCTTGTCCGGATGGAACTTGATCGCCAGCCTGCGATACGAAGCGGAGATTTCATCCTTGGACGCCGACTTTGTGACTTCCAGGATCTCGTAGTAGTCGCGTTTGCCTGTCATCGTGGGCATGGCATTCTGCGGGCGTTTTTCGTTCATTTCCAAGCGGAAGCTATCTCGATCTTCCGTTTCACGCACATCCTGGTTTCAGAGGGATGTGCTCATCTCTTCGTATCGAATCAAGCGACCGCCGCTTCTGAATGGTAGTCACCGACCGGCGCACAGAGAACGGCTCACTGGGTCCGCCCTTGCGGATTACGTCGATCGCACGGGATTCTTTGTGGTCCCTTTTATTGCGCGAACGGGCCACTTCGATCTTGCCGAAGCGGCCCGCCGCGTTGATTGCGAGTGCCAAGGCCCAGAGACTTCGCACTCTATCTATGTGAAACCGCTTCTTAGCGGATGCTGCCTTCCACGCGAGAGCGGGCTTTGTCTTCCTTTTCCAGGTTGGTCACCATGGCTTCCGTGGTCAGCATTAAACCGGAAATGCTGGCCGCGTTGGCCAAAGCCGTGCGGACAACTTTCAGCGGATCAATGATGCCCGCCTTGACCATGTCCACGTACTCGCGGGCACTGGCGTCAAAGCCGATCTTTTCGCCCTTTTGGCGGACTTCATCAACAACAACGGAACCATCGATCCCGGCGTTGTCAGCAATTTGCCGGCACGGAGCTTCGATGGCGCCGGCGATGATGTCAAAGCCGATTTTCTCATCGCCTTTGCCAGTCTTGCGAGCCGCTTGAACGGCTTCCAGGCAACGCACCAGGGCAACGCCGCCACCGGGGAGGATGCCTTCTTCAACGGCCGCTCGCGTGGCATGCAAAGCGTCTTCAACGCGAGCCTTGCGTTGCTTCATATCAGCTTCGGTTGCACCACCGACAGAGATGATGGCAACGCCGCCGGTGAGCTTGGCAAGACGTTCTTGCAGTTTCTCTCGATCGTAGTCGCTATCGGAGTTGTCAATCGCCGTGCGGATTTGGGCGATACGCTTTTGGATATCGGCTTTGGCACCGCCGCCTTGCACGATGGTCGTATCGTTCTTGTCCACACGAATCTGCTTCGCGCGGCCAAGTTGACCAACTTGCAGGTTTTCCAGCTTGAGGCCGAGGTCTTCGCTGATGAGCGTGCCACCGGTCAAGACGGCAATGTCGCCCAGCATGGCTTTGCGGCGATCGCCAAAGCCGGGAGCCTTGACGGCACAAACATTCAAAATGTTGCGGAGCCGGTTGACCACAAGCGCGGCCAGGGCTTCACCTTCAACATCTTCCGCGATAATCAGCAGCGGCTTGCCGGTTTGGCTGATCTGTTCCAACAGCGGAATCATCTCGCGAACGTTGGAGAGCTTTTTCTCGAAGATGAGGATGTAGGCGTCTTCCAAAACGCATTCCATCTCGGCCGGCTTGTTGACGAAATACGGCGACAGGTAGCCCTTGTCGAACTGCATTCCTTCAACGAGTTCCAATGTGGTGTCCATGGACTTGCCTTCTTCCACGGTGATCACGCCGTCTTTGCCAACTTGTTCCATTGCATCGGCAAGGAGATCGCCGATTTGACGGTCACTGTTGGCCGAGATTGCGCCGACTTGGGCGATCTCTTCCTTCTTGTTGACCGGTTTGGCCATGCTGCGAAGGTGTTCGACAGCAGCGTCGGCGGCCTTTTCAATGCCACGACGGATGGCCGTGGGATTGCTGCCGGCAGCGATGTTTCGCAAACCTTCCTTGAAGATAGCACGGGCAAGGACGGTGGCGGTGGTGGTTCCGTCACCGGCGATGTCCGATGTCTTGGATGCAACTTCGTTCACGAGCTTGGCGCCCATGTTCTCGAAGCGGTCTTCCAGTTCAATTTCCTTGGCGACAGTGACGCCGTCTTTGGTGACAGTGGGACCGCCAAAGGACTTGTTAATGATTACGTTGCGGCCGGTGGGGCCCATGGTCACAGCCACGGCATCGGCCAGTTTCTCAACGCCTTTGAGCAGACGCGCGCGGGCGAAATCGTCGAACAAGAGTTGTTTGGCCACGATGGCCTCCTGATGGGTGCGAGTATTTTGGTTGTCGCCGCGGTAGAGAGTTTTCCGCGGCGAACGATGTTTTGGGAGTCGCCTGGCTATGAAACCACTTTGGCGAGAATGTCCGTCTCACGCATGATCTTGAGATCCTTACCGCCAACTTCGACATCGCTGCCGGCATAGCGACCGTAGATCACTTCATCGCCAATGGTGATGGAAAGGCTGCCACGCTCGCCGGAATCCATCAGTTTGCCGGGACCGACCGAAACGACCGTCCCGCGCTGTGGTTTCTCTTGAGCGGAGTCCGGCAGCACGATACCGCCGGAGGTGACTTCTTCCGCGCTCATGGGTTCGACAACGACGCGATCATCGAGAGGACGCAGGGTCATAGGTTATTTCCTTGTCAACGTTGTGAGTTGTTGGTTGTGTGTTGAATGCGGGTGTTGATTGTTGATGGGGGTTACGGAGCGAGTGACTAGAAGCCCATGCCGCCCATTGCACCCATGTCCATGCCGCCCATGCCTCCCATTCCACCCATGCCGCCGCCCATTCCGCCCATGCCACCCATTCCGTGGTCATGATCGTGGTGGCCGCCTTCGTCTTCCTCTTCCTTCGGGATTTCCGTGATGAGGGAATCCGTGGTCAGCAGCAGGGCCGCAACGCTGGCTGCGTTTTGCAGCGCGGTGCGTGTGACTTTGGCCGGATCAACAATGCCAAAAGAAATCATGTCGCCATAGCGATCGCCGTCGGCGTCATAGCCTTCGTTCTTGGCTTTGAGCTGACGAACACGATTAACAACCACGGCACCGTCCAGGCCGGCGTTCTCCGCGATGTACCGCAACGGGTAGTGCAGCACATTGCCGACAATCTTTGCACCCATGGCTTCGTCGCCTTCCAGGTCGAGCTTGTCGATGGCCTTTTCGCAGCGGATGAGAGCAACACCGCCGCCGGGGACAATGCCTTCTTCCAACGCGGCTTGCGTGGCAGACTTGGCATCTTCCAGCAGAGCTTTGCGCTCTTTCATTTCGGTTTCTGTCGCGGCGCCACAGTTGATCTGAGCAACGCCACCGGCCAGCTTGGCCAGGCGTTCTTGCAGTTTCTCGCGATCGTAGTCGCTATCAGTGGACTCGATCTCGCGACGGATCTGATCAACGCGGCCGTTGATGGCGTCTTTGCTGCCGCCGCCACCGACGATCGTCGTCTTGTCGCTCGAGATTAAGACCTTCTTGGCCTTGCCAAGGTTGTCAATACGGACCGATTCGAGATCAATTCCCAAGTCCTTGAAGATGGCTTCACCGCCGGTCAACACGGCGATGTCACCCAACATGGCCTTGCGGCGATCGCCATAACCGGGAGCCTTGACCGCGGCGATTTGCAAGATGCCACGCAGCTTGTTCACAACCAAAGTCGCCAGGGCTTCGCCTTCGATGTCCTCGGCGATAATCACCAGCGGCTTGCCGGCTTTGCTCACGGCTTCCAACACCGGCACCAGGTTCTTGGCGTTGGAGATCTTTTCCTCGTAGATCAGGAAAAAGGCGTTCTCGAACTCGACCGTTTGATCGTCTTCGTTTGTGACGAAGTGCGGCGAAAGAAAACCGCGATCAAACTGCATGCCTTCGACAACATCCACATACGTCTCGGCACTGCGGCCTTCTTCAACGGTGATGACGCCATCTTTGCCAACCTTGAGAAAGGCTTCCGCCAGGACATCGCCAATTGTCGTGTCGTTGTTTCCAGCGATAGCGGCGACCTGCTTGATCTCGGTCTTGGCCTTCTCATTGATCTTGGTGGCCATCTTGCCGATCGCTTCGACGACCTTTTCTGTGGCCGCATGGATGCCGCGAGACAGGGCCATGGCGTCAGCGCCGGCCGCAATCATCTTCAGACCTTCCCGATAGATGGCTTCCGCCAAAACGGTGGCGGTAGTGGTGCCGTCACCGGCAACATCATTGGTCTTGCTGGCGGCTTCCTTGACCAGCTGAGCGCCCAAGTTTTCGTACGGGTCGTCCAGGTCGATGTCTTCGGCAACCGTCACGCCGTCCTTGGTGATCTTGGGCGAGCCCCAAC
Organism: uncultured Planctomycetales bacterium; assembly: GCA_937982665.1. Taxonomy (GTDB): domain Bacteria; phylum Planctomycetota; class Planctomycetia; order Pirellulales; family S012-138; genus CALJLD01. Next base: position 44,357 of record CALJLD010000049.1, on the reverse strand, counting down.
CTTTGTCCAAGATTGCGTTGCGGCCGCGGGGCCCCAGCGTGCTGCGAACGGCTTTCGCCAATTTGCCAACGCCGGCGGCCAGGGGGGCGCGGGCTTCTTCATCAAAGACCATTTGCTTTGCCACGGTGGAATTCCTCCGAGTGGATCTTTTGGGAATCGCCGGGACGCTTTCCGATTGCTTCCGCCAGCACCAGCTGGCAACTCGCTCGCGTCATTCGGCAGCTAGAATTTTGGTTGAGAATCTGGCTCAGGTATGGATGTGGACCACCAGACAGAACGGCAGTCGCCTTCCAATTGGGCCGCATATATGGCAAGTGCCGTGCCGCAAAGCTAGCCAGGGCGCAAGGTGTTCTCAGACAAGCACTTCCGTGATTGCATCTCAACAGTAGACCGATGCGGAATTCCCCTGTCAGAATGGCAGTCACTTGGGGGAAGCGGCGATTCGCGTTGGCGAATCCGGTGCCAAAGGGTGCCAGCACGCGAGTTCTTAGGCCGCGATTCGTCTGGCCCAGTCGCATCGCACTTTGCCGCCACTTGAAGTTCTCGCCCTTAAGCGGCACTATTAACTACTAACTTCAGCCGATGCGAATGAGTTGAACACGAGGCATTCGCTGGCGTTTGTTCACCGCTGAACGCAGTTCCGTCCAGGGATTTCTTGGACGGCATTCACCCAGATTTCTTACGCATGGAGAGTTTCATGACTCGATTTCTCGCACTGGCGGCCGTTTGCGCCGCGGCTTTCACCTTCGTGGCAGCACCTGTCCCAGCTGGTGAATTCAACACAGTCCTTTCGATTGGCGATGCCGCTCCCGCTTGGGAAACCCTGCCCGGCACAGATGACAACAAACACAGCCTGGCGGATTTGAAGGACGCCAAGGCGGTTGTCGTAATCTTCACTTGCAACCACTGCCCTGTCGCGGTGGCCAATGAAGACCGCTTCATTGCTTTCGCTAAAGAGTACGAAGCCAAAGGCGTAAGAGTCGTCGCCATTAACGTCAACAACATTGAAGCCGACAAGATGCCGGCCATGAAAGAACGTTCCGCCGAGAAGGGCTTCAACTTCCCTTACCTGTATGACGAAAGCCAAGAGATCGCGCGAGCTTATGGCTCAAGCGTAACTCCAGAAGTTTTCCTGCTGGACGGCGACCGCAAGATCGCATACATGGGCGCGTTTGATGACAACCAAATGGATGCATCCCGCGTTTCGAAGACCTACTTGAAGACCGCTGTTGACGCCGTGCTCGCCGGCGAAGGTGTCGAGAAGAAAGAAACCCGCCCGCAAGGCTGCGGAATCCAATACGAAGCCAAATAATAGCTTCGCTTGGCAAAGCTAAACACTCGAACGGTCGCCGACTTGTCGGCGGCCGTTTTTTTTTGCTTGCAGGCTCCTCTTCCTTCCCAACTAAGCTGAAAGCGTGCGGTAAAGCAAAAACGCCACGTACGTCAGCAACAAAAACAGCCCATCATTGCGGCGTATTTTCAAACCGCGCACCCAAGCCAAGAGCAAGACAACCAGCGTCAGCACATTCATCAAGATCAAGTCAAACCAGCCGTTCTCGGACGGGATGGCAAGCGGCTTGACCGTGCTGGTAATGCCCAGCACCAACACCAGATTGAAGATGTTGCTGCCGATGACGTTGCCCACCGCCAGGTCTGTATGACCGGCTCGGCAAGCTGTGATAGATGCGATCGCTTCGGGTAAGCTCGTTGCGATAGCGACAATGGTCAAACCAATCACGGCTTCGCTAACGTTGAACATCTCCGCCAGCTTAACCGCGCCAACTTCCGCGGCTTTTCCTCCGGCCATCAACAAAGATAAGCCAAGCACAACCAGCAAGCCTGCCACAATAAGCGAGCCGGGCGGGTCTTCGCCCAGGACTTCTTTTTCCGCGGGAAGCAGCGTGCCGCGCGCATCACTTCTGGCCATGCGGAACCACATAATCAAGAACAGCACGAAGGATCCCAGATAAATGATTCCATCCAGCCGTGCAAAACCGAACTCTAAGTTACGACTGACCTCGATATGCGGCGGAGTTAACGCCAGCACGATAGTCGCCAAGCTGATCAACATCAGCCAGGGGAGTTCTTTGGTCAGCACGCGGCGCTGAATTACAAGCGGTGCCGTGATGGCCGAGAGCGCCAAGACCAAACCAATGTTGGCAATGTTGGAGCCAATCACATTGCCGAAGCTCAGTCCGGTGTTGTTGTTGATTGCGGCAATCAGGTTGAACGCCAACTCAGGCGAACTTGTCCCAAAGGCCACAACAGTCAGTCCAACAATCAGCGTGGAAATGCCCAAGCGTTTGGCCAGTGCCACAGAACCATTCACCAGCCAGCGGCCGCCCAACACCAGGCAGGCCACGCCCACCAACAGGACAAGCGATGCGATTGTCGGCGAGTTGATCCGCGCAACGCCCTGATCGTACCACTCGTAAATCGTATCGATCATCACGTGTCTTGGAGAACAGTAACAGACTCGGCCAATTCTCAGTTCCGTACCAACGCAAGCTGGCAAGCTGGGCGAAGTTGGTTGCTCAACATTACGCGATCATCTGCGCGGCGTCGAGGTGGCAGTGCATTGGGTAATTCCTCAGCCGGCAGGTAAGCTTGTTCCGGCGACGTACCCTTGGAGCGAATTTAAGCAGAACCTGCCGCGTTGAGGTCGGTGGCTATGCGGACGGCAGTTGGACGAGTAAATTACCCACATGAAACTCGCGATTTGTAATGAAACGTTTGGGGATATGCCAATCCGGGAAGTTGCCGACCTGGTCGCGGACTGCGGCTACACAGGCTTGGAGATTGCTCCCTTCACGCTCAACAAGGATGCCCGGCAAATCACGAAGGCGCAAATCAAGGAATTGCGCTCGGCATGCCAGTCGTCCGGCTTAACGGTCGTTGGATTGCATTGGCTCTTGGCCCAAACCGAAGGCCTGCATCTAACCAGTCCCGATGCCGAGGTTCGCCAGCGAACGGCCGAGTATCTGATTGACCTGGCGCGCTTGTGCGGTGAGTTGGGTGGCAGCGTGATGGTCTTTGGTTCGCCCCAGCAGAGAAACCTGGCAGATGGCGTCAGCAACAAAGACGGGATGGCATATGCCGCGGAAGTGTTTGGGCAAATCATGCCGGAGTGCGAGAAGTGTGACGTCGTCTTGGCCGTAGAACCGCTTGGTCCGCAGGAAGGCAACTTTCTCAACACCGCGGACGAAGCGAGCCGACTGATTGACACGATTGACCATCCTCATTGTCGGCTGCACCTTGACTGCAAAGCGATGACAACCGAGCAGCAAGCGATTCCGGCAATCATTGCGATGCATGCCGATCAACTCGCCCACTTCCACGCCAACGACCCGAACCTGTTGGGACCCGGCATGGGCGAACTGGAATTCGAGCCAATTCTCAAGGCGCTCGAAGTCACGAGCTATGACGGTTGGGTCAGCGTCGAGGTCTTTGACTATTCGCCCGGCGCGGAGAAGATCGCGAGTGAGAGCATCGCATACCTGAAGCGATGCCTTGCCGCCGTTGGATAGGTGGTGCTATCGCGAAGTGGCTGGATTGGCCTACGTGGTTCATGCGTTCCCTCCTGTCGGTGTTCCCGCGCAGACGGTATTCAGTCAACATGACGTTTCGCTGGGGTGCGCAGTCGATGGCCCGTAGTTGGACTGAGCGCTAAGAAGCTGCAGGCTGTGATTCGGTCTTGCCCGCCGAACATCACGGTGCGGATCGAGTCGGCCATCGGCTGAAGCCCCATCGCATTCGTAGCAGTGATGCGTACAATCGCCGCATGTCCGCGTTTTTGTTTCATGTTCAGGCCGAAGATTCACAAACCTCCGCGCGGCGGGGAGAATTCCGCACGGCACATGGTGCGGTGCAAACGCCAGCTTTCATGCCGGTGGGAACTGTTGCCACGGTCAAAGGCATTGATGTGCCTGGCGTTCAGGCGACCGGCGCGGAAATTGTCTTGGGGAATACCTATCACCTGGCTTTGCGGCCGGGTGAGGACATCATCGCCGAGTTTGGCGGCCTGCATACGTTCATGGGCTGGCCAGCGCCGATCTTGACCGACAGTGGCGGGTTTCAAATCTTCAGCCTGGCAAAGATCGTCAAGATCGATGATGAGGGCGCCAAGTTTCGTTCGCACATTGATGGCGCACTGCTCAACCTAACGCCCGAGCGGGCTGTTGAGATCCAAGCCGCGCTGGGGAGCGATATCGCCATGGTGCTGGACCACGTGGTCCGGCTGCCAAGCTCGCCGGAGCAAATCCGTGAAGCGGTGGAGCGCACAATTCTGTGGGCCAAGCGCGCGAGAGCAGCCCATCACAAGGCCGCGCAACCGCATCAGGCGCAGTTTGGAATTGTGCAAGGCGGCCTGGATCCGGCCATGCGAATTGAATGTTCTCAGCGTTTGCTGGATTTTGATTTCGATGGCTATGCGATCGGTGGTCTCAGCGTGGGCGAGACGCCGGAGCAGATGTATCACATCCTGCGCGAGTGTACTTCGGTGTTGCCACCAGCGAAGCCCCGTTATTTGATGGGAGTTGGGCAGCCGTGGGATTTGCTTGAAGCAATCGCGCAGGGCGTTGACATGTTTGACTGTGTGTTGCCAACCCGCAATGGACGCAACGCACTGGCGTATTCCGACACCGGCCCCATCCGCTTGCGGAACAAGTGCCACGAGCGCGACCAATCACCGCTTGAAGAAGGCTGTCCCTGCCCCGCTTGTCAGCATAGCCGTGGCTATTTGCGGCATCTGTTTATGGCTGACGAGATGCTGGGGCCGATCCTGCTGACGGCGCACAACCTGACGTATTATCAGAGGTTGATGCGAGACGCCCGCGAAGCGATTACGCAGAGTGTGTTTGCGGATTTTCATCGCAAGAAGCAAGCGGGCTGGAACGCGGATTGAAGTTTGCGCAGATCGGCAGTTGGGAACAAGCTGCGGCAGCATTGGGTTTTGAACGCAATCCAGCGTTGGTTGTCTTAGGTTGCATAAATGTGCAGGTGTGTTGCGAAACCGCGCGCTGCGGACAACCTAAGCTTTGGAGTTGGCACACTTTTCTCGCGCCAAGTGATTCGCATTAGCAATGATCGATTTCGCACAAATCGGGCAGCAGGGCCGCACCCCGCGCTGGCACCGAGTCTATTTCGTCTTGGCGACGATTGATTTGGCAACCATTATTATCAGTCTTGCGTTGGGACATGTATCGCGAACGAATTACACTTCTTCCGTTGAATCCAACCGTGGCTGGGCCGATCAGATTTCTCAATTCTCGGCCTTGGGCCCTGCGGCGATTGCCGTTAACGCGCCCGGCAACAATGTGTTTTTGACGGCCGACCCGGACCAGCAACGGCAAGACCTGAACGAAGCACATCAGGCGTTTGCAGCGAAGCTCAAAGATGTTCGACAGTCCATCGGTCCGGCGCCGCATCAGTGGTCAACTGCCAACGCCAGTTCCTTCCTTGGGAGATTGGACCATGTCGCCCGAACTGAGAATTCAATGCATGCCCACGCGATGGCGGTTTTGGCGAACTTTCAAGTCGGCAATGAGAATGCCGCAGCGGAATCCATGGCATTGATGGACGCGGATCTCGCGAAGATTCAAACTCATGTGGGTTCTTTGGTTCAGCTGGCACAGGATAGCCAACAGCAAGCACTCAATGAGCAGTTTGACGAGGCGTACGCGCTGTGGATTGGTGAACTGGCAATTGCTGTCGCGGTTGTATTGATTGTTATCGGCGTGCTCTGGTACGGGCATACACTGGGGAAGAAGTTTCTAGCCTCGCAAGACCGCGGGGAACGTTTGGAGTCGTTCCTGTCGCAAACCATCAAGTCTTCGCCAAATGGCATTCTGCTGGTTGACGCAGAGGGCATCATTCGGCACTCCAACCCAGCGCTTGCGAATATCTTTGGCTATGACACGGATGAGTTGATTGGGCTGCGACTCAACCAACTCGTGCCGGATAGTATTCGCCCGAAACATGACGCGCTCGTGCGCAGGTATTTGTCCGATGGCACAATGCGGCCGATGGGCACACGTAGTATCGTGATGGGAATCACCAAGAAGGGGGAATCTATCTCGCTTGAAGTTGGCCTGGCCTGCGTGGAACATGAAAGCAAGCCGATCGCGTTGGCCACGGTCACAGACGTCTCTCAACGAGTGCAACTTGAGGAACAGAACCAGAAGCATTCGCGGTTGCTTCACGCACTGACTGATGCACACGAGCAATTCATCAACGGAGTTGACCCCAAAGAATTGCTAACAACTGTGTTGTCGTACGCATTGGATTTAACAGGAAGCGAATTTGGATTCATCGCCGAGACTGTACCGGGTGCGAATGGAGACCCACAGCTCCAGCTTCATGCCGTGACAAACTTTCATTGGTTGCCAAACGCGGACGAATTCTACAAACAGCATGCACCTTCGGGCTTGTTACTTGGGGACCTGGACAATCTCTTTGGACGGACCGTTTTGGATGGACAGGTTATTGTCGCCAACGAGGCGGCAACCGACCCTCGCGCTAAAGGGCTGCCTGTTGGGCATCCTCCTATCGAAAACTTCCTGGGAATCCCCGTCAAACGAGGCCAGCAAGTTGTGGGAACGCTTTGCCTGGCCAACGCTCCGGAAGGATTCTCGCTGAATGTTATTGAACCGTTAACTCCGTTCCTGAGTACGTGTGCGACCTTCATCGAAGGTTGGAAAGCTCAACGTGCAAAAGAGCGATCCGAACAGGAACTCAGGCAAACCGTTTACAATCTGGCTGAAACGCGCGCCAAAGTTGAGCAAACCGCGATCGAACTTGAACACAAAGCTAACGAGTTGGAGACCGCAAGAGCCTCGGCGGAAACGGCGAACCGCGCCAAGACGGACTTCCTGGCCAATATGAGCCATGAAATCCGTACGCCGATGACGTCAATCCTGGGTTACACCGAGATCTTGCTGGAGGAAGGTGAGCAAGTCGAGGGCGATCGCCGGGTAGAGATGTTGGATACGATTAAGCGCAACGGAAATCATCTCTTGGCTGTGATCAATGACATTCTTGATCTCTCAAAGATTGAAGCCGGTAGCATGACCATGGAGGCAGTTACAACTGATCCTCTGGTGCTGATGGAGGATGTGGAAGAACTCATGCGGGAGCGCGCCAGATCAAAAGGCTTGAAGCTCATTGTCAGCCAAGATGGGTGTATCCCCAACGCAATCAAGACCGATCCGACGAGGCTCAAACAGATCCTGGTCAACCTCATCGGCAATGCGATCAAATTCACGACTGACGGCAGCGTCACGTTGACGGCAAAGTGGGACTCTGGCCTGGCAAATCAGCTGGTGTTTGACGTGACCGACACCGGAATCGGGATGACGCAAGAGCAGATCGGTACGTTGTTTCGCCCGTTCAGCCAGGCGGATTCCTCAACGACGCGCAATTTTGGCGGGACGGGCTTAGGACTCACCATCAGTCGCCGTTTGGCCAAGGCATTGGGTGGTAACGTCACTGTGCATTCTTCCGAGCTCGGAGTTGGCACAACGTTCCGGGCGACCATCGATGCGGGGGAAGTCAACGAAGATCTCGCCGGCGATGGGAAGAATGAGACAAAGCCAACAAACACCGGAAGCGTGGATGGCAAGCTGCCCGCAGGTACGCGCATACTTTTGGCCGAAGACAGTGTCGACAGCCAACGATTGATTGAGTTCGTGCTAAAGAAAGCCGGCGCCGATGTGACTATCGTTGAGAATGGCAAGCTGGCGCATGAGGATGCCCTCGCTCAATTAAGCGAGGGCAATCCGTATGATTTGATCCTGATGGATATGCAAATGCCCGTCATGGACGGGGTTGAGGCCACACGGGCGTTGCGCGCGGCCGGCTACCAACTCCCCATTGTCGCACTTACAGCTAACGGCATGGCCTCAGATCGCAAACGCTGCCTGGAGGCTGGCTGCGATGAGCACGCGCTTAAGCCCATCGATCGGCGCACGTTATTCGCAACGATCCGCCGACTAACAACAGATAGCGAAGTCACGCCGGCGGAAGTCTGACTTGTGGCGATCAATCGGACTAACTAGCGTCCTGCGCCAACCGCTTGTTCCTTTTCTTTCATCAACTCTTGCACGGCTGCTGGCGCAAACGTGCCGCCAAATGCCAGCCCGCCCTTGAGCGGACCGTAAAGTTCGATGGCAATCTGCGAGATGGGCAACTGGCCAATCTTCTGGTCGGTTGATGGCGTGATCGAGGCGATCGCCATGATCGGGCCGGAATCTTCAGCAATGCCTTCCATCGCTTCGCCAAAATCCTGATTGGGGAAGAAGCGATACATCATCGTCTGGTGGTATTCGCTTTCATACCAACGCAAGGCCGCGGCCTTGTCTTCAAACCAAACGAACAAGACCTTCTTGCCGCTTTGGGTCTCCGCCGGTTCAATGCCCAGGCAGCCATCAATCTTTTTCAGGGCATCAAGCAGCCCGGGGAAAGGGTCCTGTCCTTGTTGCGGGGCTTCTTGCGCTTGCGTTTGTTGCTGCTGCGGAACGGCGGCGTTCAAGCCTTGCAAGCTGGCGAACGCCAGACCGGTAACAACAAGAGCGGCGAGACTGAGTTTGACCAACGATGTTTGACGCATAGGGCACCTGGCGGATAGCGGGGAAAGAACCGGGAAAGCGAGCCAACCCTGAGATTGTGATGTGGAATCTGCGCAGGGTCACGTGTGGACTGTTTCGCAAACTGCCGAGCGATCTTGCCGGTGAAATCTGAGTTTCTTTGGAATGGTTCAAGAAAAACGTTCGAAACGCTAGCGACCAATGATATAGCGATGCGGATCAACTTCGGCCCGCAGGATGTTCAGTTGTTCTTCCGTTGGGGTGGGCGTGGTGCCCAGGTTTGTGGCCGCGGCAATCTCAAAGCCTGTGTTTTCTTGCACTTCCTCCAACGAGATCCCCTCGTGCAGGCTTTCCACCTGCATGCGTTTGGTCTTCGGATGAAAGCCCATCACAGCCAGGTCCGTAATCACCTTGTGCGGACCGCTGCCCGCCGGCAGTCCGGCTTCCTCGCGAGCGCCAGGCCCTGAGAGAAACCCTGGCGTGGTCACGTAATCCAGCTTCTCCACAAAGCGACGGGCGTCGTGCTGGGTGATGACCATTGTCCGCCAACACAGTGAGCCTAGGTCGTTCGCGCCGCCGGAGCCGGGAAAGCGAACCTTGGGCTTCTTGTGCTCTCCGACAATTGTCGAGTTCAGATTCCCGTACGCGTCAATCTGGGCGCCGCCCAGGAATGTGTAATCCACCATGCCCCGCTGACAGGTTTCCATGATGTCGCACATACTTGTCGCGGAGATGCCGCGATAGAACGTTCGCGAGTCGCCCACGGATATGGGCATGCGGGGCAACTGCGGTCCAATGCCGCCAGCTTCAAAGAAGAGTGTCAGCAACGGGGCGGTCGTCTTCTGTGCCAACATGGCGGCTGCGCATGGAGCGCCTGTCCCAACCACAACGGTCGATCCATCTTCCAACATCCGCGCCGCGGCGCAAATCATCAGCTCCATCTTGTTGTACATACCAGCCGGCCTTTGATTGCGGAAAGGAAACCGCCGTCATTCCAGATCGCCATTCTAAATCGTGTGGCCAACAACTCAACAAGCGAGGGATGGTAGCGGTGTTCTCTGGCACTCGCCGAAATCTCATGTTTCCGTACAATCACGAGGTGTATTTATGCTTCTGACTCGATTCCGGAAGCTGACGCATCCGGCTCGCCGATTCTACTAGCCTCTAGCCTCTCCCAACCCCATGTCCCAAAACCTTCTGCAGAATCTCGGCCTGCAAGCTCACAACAGCGGCGCGTGTGGCGTTGATTGGATCGCATCGCCCGGCGGTCAAACGGTCGAGTCGTACAACCCGGCCAATGAAGTCATGATGGCCAGCGTTCAGTCGGGTTCCGCGGAAGACTACGAACAGATCATGTCCGGCGCAATCGCCAGGTTTGACGAATGGCGGATGCGTCCCGCGCCCGTTCGTGGCGAAGTTGTGCGGCAAATTGGCGAAGCCCTGCGCGCCAAGAAGCATGAGCTGGGCATGCTTGTCACGCTGGAAGTTGGCAAGATCAAGAGCGAAGGCGAAGGTGAGGTGCAGGAAATGATCGACATGTGCGATTTCGCCGTCGGTCTTTCGCGACAACTGTACGGCTTGACCATTGCCAGCGAGCGTCCGCGGCATCGCATGTTCGAGCAATGGCAGCCGCTGGGACCTATCGGCATTATTTCGGCCTTCAATTTCCCCGTGGCTGTTTGGGCTTGGAACGCCATGCTGGCCGCCGTTTGCGGCAACACGATGATCTGGAAACCCAGCCCTCAGACTCCGCTGACTGCCGTGGCCGTGCAGCACATCGTCAACGAAGTGGCCGACCGTCACGATTGCCGCGGCGTGTTTAATCTCTGCCTGGGCGATGTGGAACTGGGCGAACGCATGGTCAATGATCCGCGGATTCCGCTGATCTCCGCCACTGGCAGTTGCCGTATGGGGCGACGCGTCGCCGAACTCGCCGGCAAACGCCTGGCTCGTACGCTGCTGGAATTGGGCGGCAACAACGCCATGATCGTTTCGCAACATGCGGATCAAGACCTTGCGTTGCGAGCCGTGCTCTTCGCTGCGGTTGGAACGGCCGGTCAGCGTTGCACGAGTTTGCGCCGCTTGATCTTGCACGACTCGATCTACGACGGATTTGTTGACAAGTTGAAGAATGCATACGGCAGCATCCCCATTGGTGAGCCCTGGAATGATGGCGTCTTGATGGGGCCGCTCGTGAATACTCAAGCGGTAAACACTTACGAACAAGCGATCGCCAGCATTCGTGAGCAGGGGGGCGAAATCGTTCGCGGTGGAGACCGCATCGACCGGCCGGGGCATTATGTGGAACCCACCATCGTCAAAGCGGCGAGCGACATGCCAATCGTTTGCGAAGAGACGTTCGCGCCGATCCTCTACTGCCTGAAGTACAGCAAGCTTGAAGAGGCCATAGCCATGGACAACGCCGTGCCGCAGGGACTTTCGTCCGCGATCTTTAGCCAAGACATTGGTGAGACCGAACGATTTCTTTCAGCAGCCGGCTCTGATTGTGGAATTGCCAACGTCAATATCGGCACCTCAGGAGCAGAGATTGGCGGTGCCTTCGGTGGTGAAAAACAAACCGGCGGCGGACGTGAATCCGGCTCTGACGCCTGGAAGGCCTACATGCGCCGCCAAACTTGCACCATCAACTGGGGCGGCGAACTGCCATTGGCCCAAGGCGTGAAGTTTGATGTGTGATTTGGACAGCGACGCGCGGGTGATCGCTAGACACTAGAGTTGCGCGTCGAAGGGCCAGTCGAAGGACCTAGAGGCTCGACGAGACTTCTATCGAAACGCCAGCCGCTGCCGCAGTTCTTCAGCCAGGCTGGACACATTCGGCTCATGAATCATCGTGAGATGATTTCCGGCAACCGTGCAGATCTCAATGTTGTCGCAGAAGGGTTGCCATTCGTCGGCCAACTCGCGGCGGAGTCGCACGAGAGGTTCGCCGGCGCGATAGATTGTCATTCGTCCGGGGAAGTGATCCGGTCGATAGTTCATCATGGCGTCGACATTCGCCATAAATGTGTCGTAGATGCGGCGGGCGAGTTCGACAGGCGCCCCTGGCGGGATCAGCTTTGCCGCGGCTGTGCGCGTTGTGAATTCGCGGATTTGATCGTCCGGTGGCAATCGTCGCAATTCAAAGAGTGCCAAGTCCCCTTCCGGGAACAACGTGGTCAGCACGCCGAACGAATAGAGCAGACCGATATCGATGATGGCGAGATGCTCGATTTCTTCGCCAGCTTGGATTAGTTGATTGGCAATCTCAAACGCCACAATGCCTCCGAAGGACCAGCCTGCAATGGCGTAAGGGCCCTCTGGCTGAGCGGAGCGAATTGCGGCGATATACTCTGCAGCTAAATCCGACACGGTCTCCAGCGGAGTCTGGCCGGGTTCCAGGCCGCGCGACGTCAGCCCAACAACCGGACGGTCATCGGCAAGGCGTCTAGCCAGGTCCAAGAAACACAATGCGTTGCCGCCGCCTGGATGAACACAATACAACGGACGCGCACCTGGCGGATGAGCCGCGCCATAGGGCGTCAGCGGCGTGAGCGGGCTCCATTGGCTGTCGGGATCGGATTCCGGAGCGACGACTCGCGAGGAGATCGCCCTGGCGACGCCCTCAACGGTGGGCTCTTGCATCACTTGAGCCATCGATGGCATCACGCCGAAGTCGGCTTCCACCCTGGCGAGCAAATCCATGGCCTGCAAAGAATCTCCGCCCAGTGCGAAGAAGTCGTCGTTGAGTTGAATTTCGGTCAGATCAAGCACTGACTTGAAAGCGTCCATCACGGCCAATTCAAATCGATCACGAGGGCCAACTGACTCGCGAATGGGATCTCGCAGTGGTTCATCCGATTCGAGCGACTCGGCTTGTTTGGCATCCGCGGCAGCTTTGTTCAGAGCTTTGCGGTCAATCTTGCCATTGGGCAGCAGCGGCATCTCCGCGCGGCAGTGAATTTCGCTAGGAAGCATGGCCGGAATCACGCGAGAGCGCAGCCAACCGAGGACATCTTGCGAAGTCAACGGCGACCCATTACCGCCGGCGACATGCGCGATCAACCGCTTGCCGGTCGGGGTGTCGTCCGTGGTCACAACCGCTTCTTGAACGTAAGGATGGCGACCGAGCGTATGTTCCAACTCGCCCAACTCAATCCGTACTCCACGGATCTTGACCTGTTGATCACGGCGACCGACAAATTCGATCAGCCCGTCAGGCCGCCGCCGAGCGAGATCGCCAGTTCGATACCACCTAGCGGCTTTGCCATTCTCACCCAAGCGGACGAACTTCTCGGCCGTCAGATCGCTGCGATTGAGATAACCTTCTGCCAGTCCGATTCCGCCGAGATACACTTCGCCGGTTTCACCGTCTGCGCACTCGCGTTGATTCTCATTAAGGATCAGCACATCGCAGCCGGGAATGCCGCGGCCAATGGGTGGCGGACCAGATTCTGCTGGATCGCAAACATGCATGGTGGCACAAACGGTAGCTTCCGTTGGGCCATACGCGTTGATCAAACGGTGACGCGGCGAGAAATGATCCACCAAACTCGGAGGACAACTTTCGCCGGCTGTGATAAGCGTCTGCAGCCACGGAAGTTCCGCGTCGACCAATGCAGTGAGAACGGACGGCGGAATGGTGGCGACGGTGACTTGCAGCTTGTTGAGTGTGTTGGCCAATCGGCTTGGCGCAAGATCACCTTCCTGGACCAGGCACAATGTTGCCCCACACGTCAGCGTCACAAATATCTCAGAGATACTGGCGTCAAAACACAACGACGCAAATTGCAACACGCGGCTGTTCGCCGTGACGGGGAACATTGCCTGTTGGGCAGTGCAAAGGTTCCGCAATCCACGATGCGTGAGCAGCGCCGCTTTCGGTCGGCCAGTTGAACCTGAAGTGAAGATCGCATACGCGAGATCATCAGGCGTTGTTGTCACGCACGGAGAGTTGATGTCCGCGCCGTTAACTTCTTTGGCGCCTTTCGCTCCGGCATTCGGTGCGTCCAACAAATCTGCCGAGTTGATTTCCCAAACCGGGATGGCATCATGGCGTTGGGCGAAGATCTCGCGCAGGGCCGAAGTTGTAACGACGCCGCAAGGTTGCGCGTCCTCCAGCATCAAGCGAATCCGCTCTTGCGGGTAGGTGGGGTCCAACGGCAGGAACGCAGCGCCGGCTTTGAGTGTTCCCAAAATGGCGATGATTGCGTTGGGGCCGCGATCCACAAAGAGCCCGACGAGTTGCCCTGTACGCACACCGGACGAAACTAACTTGTGCGCGAATCGACTTGCAGCGCGATCAAGCTCAGCGTAACTGATGGAGTTTGTCGCAAATTCCAGGGCAACGTTGTCCGGCGTGCGCTCGACCTGATCTTGGAAGAGTTGATGCGCTGTTCGCGGAGGAAGCGTTTGAGTGATGCCTTGCGCTTGGCCGTTGCCATCGGCAGCGCCATTCTGCGCACCTCCGGCCAACGACTCACCATTCGCGACAGCGATGGCCGGTCTTGCGTAGTTGGTTTGCCCCAGCAGATCTTCGTCATTCGCCGCCGTCCCCGTGCGAGCGATCTGACTTGAAGTGTCTGTCATGCAATTCGTTGCCAGTGAGGATGAACGAAGAAAACGTACCGCGCGTCGATCTCACAGTGACTCGGAGAGCTGCTTCCGTCGTCCGTAGTTGTATCGTTGCTATTTGGGTGGCAGGCCCAAGCCACTCCACGCAACCAAATCAATAACCAAGTTTGGCAGGAAATTCCAACCAGCCAGCGGTTGCTGATGATGTTTCTCCCCAGGGGTGGCGAAATCTTGGTCACCCGCCAGTTGATCCGCCACAACCAGTAGAACCGACCATATTATTACCCCAAAAGAGTGGCCTCAAGCCGCCGGACCGTATTTTGCCCAGAATCTCCAGCCTCCGAGGCGTGCCTTGGGCTGGGTTATGTCGTCTGGGTCGTTGGGCGCGGCGCGGCCGGAAGTTCTTCAAACATTGCCCAACGCCAAGACTTGTACGCGGGGACGGTGAGTTTCACCAAAAAATCCCACGATCCCTTGTGACAACAGTCCGGCAACAAAAGCGACTTTAGCCCTACGTGCGACTGAGCTTTACCGAAACGGGCCAACCCAAAATAATAAAGGTAGCCGCGCTTGAAGTTCGGCATTTTTCCAGCCGATTGCGGCCAGCTCCAAACTCCCAGCGGAGATCCTGATGCGTACTTCTGCGCTTGATCGTGCAAACCTGTTAATCGATGGCGGCTTGGAGAAGAATCGCCTGGCGACAAAATTGGCAATGATGAGATTGGCAATATTGGCCTGCGTTTGCCACCTAGGCTGCGGCGACGCCGATCCCGTGAAGGTCAGCACGTCAAACGGGACAGATTCCACATCCAATAGCACATCAACATCTGCGACCAACACAGCGAAGACTGGCGCCAACTCCTCCGCCAATAATGCCGCCGGGAATGACACCGCGAACAACACTGCCAGCCAAACGGCCACTGAGGCCGAGGCGATCATTTCCAGGATGGCCGAGGTCTACCGTGACGCGGAGTCGTATGGAGACAACGCCGTCTTCCGCACAGTTGGTACTAACGCGGCGGGGGAATCTGTCGCTTACGAGGCCGCGTTGTCGGTTGCGTTTCGCGCCCCGAATCAGATTCAGGCGAGGTTGGAATCCTCAACCATTCTCTGCAATGGCGAGAAACTCTACGGACTTCACGAGAGTGTGCCCGGCTACGCTGCCGCTCGCGACGCGCCTGCACAACTC
Source organism: uncultured Planctomycetales bacterium (assembly GCA_937982665.1). GTDB lineage: Bacteria > Planctomycetota > Planctomycetia > Pirellulales > S012-138 > CALJLD01. Next base: position 29,015 of record CALJLD010000049.1, on the reverse strand, counting down.
ACGATCGACAATGTCTTTTTTGAGCCCCTGCTGGCAAACATCAATCTGCCAGCCCCGCAGTTTGAGTTACTGCTTGCTGACGACATGGCACAGCGGCTGATCAACAGTTCGGCGGTTCGCCCTGTCCTGCTCGAAGCCGCTTCGTTGGATGAACGCATGTGTTATCGCGTGCAATTCGTCCGCCGCGAGTTGAGCCAAGACGAAACAACCATCGATATTCCTGAGATCTATTGGATTGACCAAGAGAACTTTCTGCTGCGCCGAATCGAATATCCCAACGCAGGTCAAGAAGTCTCCATTGAGTTCGTCGCGGCGGAAATGAACGTCAACATTCCAGATGTCGCCTTTGAAATCGATCTGGGAGATAGAAAAGTCGTCAAGCGGTTGCTCCCCCCACGGCACGCTGCGACGCTCGGTGCAAAGCCGGAACCCTTTGAGTTTACAACGCTGGATGGTGAGATCGTCTCGCCGGAAACCCTGGCGGGAAAAGTGGCCGTGCTGGATTTTTGGTTGGCGGACGCAGGCGGAATCTGCGTGGCCAATCTTCCACGGATCGCACAGTTGAAAGAACACTATGCCGACAACGATCAGGTGGTCTTCGTCTCGGTCAATGTTGACAGACAAACAACCAAGGAAGAAGTGCAAGAGACGATCAAGGATCTAAGCCTTGGCCAGCAGATTGCGCTGGACTCCGGCGAGAGTGACGCCGGGTTTGCATTCAAATTCAACGGAATCATTCCTTACATTTTTGTCCTTTCGCCTGACGGTGAAGTGGAATACTGCGAGATGGGTTTTGGCACCGTCGCCGGTGATGATCCCGTGCCACGATTGAAGGAAAAGATTGACGTCATTGTGGGCGGGGGCGGACTCGCGGATGAAATGCTTGCAGCCTATGAAGCCGAGTTGATGAGCGAAACTCCCGTGGCTTCTTCGTCAAACGGTCAGCCTGTTGTGCCTGCCGCGGCTGTTGCCGAAGCGACAGAACCGCAGTCAATCAACTTGGAGAAACTCTGGACGGCGGAAGTCGAGCAGCCTGGCAACCTGTTGGTGGTGCCAGGGCCAAGCGGGCCAAGGATTTTCGCGCACGAGGGATACACCGGTCTGGCCGAGATCTCGCCGATGGGAGATGTGATCGCTCGACCCGACTTGGATTTGGGCGATTCCCCGATGGCGACCTTCACCCGCACAACGACCGATGCCGAGGGAAAGCGATACTTCGCGGTTGCGGCCGTCGCACATGAACAAGTTCGAGTTTTTGATGAGGACTGGAATCTGCTGTTGGCATATCCGGAGGCCGGCACAGCTCACCCCGGCATTTCTGACGTGCAGTTTGTCGATTTGGACAAAAGCGGAACTCCGCAAGTGGCCGTTGCATATTTCGATGTGGTGGGTGTTCAGGCGGTGCAGCTGAATGGTGAGCGAACCTGGTGGAATCGGTCCTTGCGAGATGTGACCAGCTTGGCGCTTTCGACGGACTTATCGAACCGGCCGATGTTGCTCGCATGCAATTCGCAAACAGGCGGAGCACTAGTCTCCATGCTTGCCGGCGGAACCCGCGGTGAGGATCTCCAGGTTGGCGACAAATACTTGTTCAAGATTGCCGGCCATGACCTCAATGGCGACAACTACAACGAATTCTGCGGTCTGACGTTTGCTGAAGCGAACTCAACAATGTTGGTTGGCTTTGCCGCTGACGGTACAGAGTTGTGGACTTATCCACTCCCTTCTGGTCAACAGCGTCCCACGCTGGAACAGATTGGGAGCGGTCACATCGCAGGCAAGTCTCCCCATTGGATTGTGGCCGGCGTTGATGGCACCATCCATTGCGTTGCTGCCGGCGGGCGCGTACTCGATTCCTTTGCAACCGGCAAAGAGATCAGTGGTTTCGCAGCAGCAGAGATGAACGACGAACGCGTCTTGTTACTCTCCACGCCCGAAGGCGTTGAAGCCTGGCGGGTTTCGGACAAACAATAGAAGCGCTTGTTACGCACGAGCATGGTTGGCGCAACGTCAACGTTGCGTAAATTCAAGCTCATGAATCGTCGCGCCGTTATTCTGTTGAGTGGAGGCCTGGACTCGGCCACTTGTCTGGCCGTTGCGCGGGCGGAGGGATTTGAACCGTACGCTATGACCTTTCGCTACGGTCAGCGGCACAGCAGCGAAGTTGACGCAGCGCGGGCGGTTGCCCAAAGTTTGGGAGCGGCAGAACAAATCTTCGTCGACATCGATCTCAGGCAGTTTGGCGGCTCAGCTCTGACAGCGGATGTTGAGGTGCCCAAAGGTCGCGAAGAAGCCGAAATGGCCCAAGAGATCCCGCTGACGTATGTGCCGGCGCGCAACACCATCTTTCTTTCCTATGCATTGGCTTGGGCCGAAGTGTTGCAAGCCAACGACATCTATGTTGGTGTGAATGCCGTGGATTACAGCGGATACCCGGACTGTCGTCCCGAGTACATCCAAGCCTTCGAGAAGATGGCAAACCTGGCAACCAAAGCTGCCGTGGAGGGCAAGCGGCTGACAATCCACACTCCACTGATCGAACTGACGAAAGCTCAGATCATCCAACGCGGCACACAGCTCGGCGTGGACTATGGCCTCACCACAAGTTGCTACGATCCAGGCAATGCGGCGGCCTGCGGCGAATGCGATGCTTGCCGTTTGCGACTGCGGGGCTTTGCGGAAGCCGGCCTGACAGACCCCATTCGCTATGCTTAGAGAACAAGCCTAGCGGGCGTTCAATAGTGGACGCCCGCTTGTGCGGGAATTCCCAAGGTGGCTCAGCGCGGCTTGCGCTTTGCCGGCTTCTTGGTCGCGGCTTTTTTGACGGCAGCTTTTTTGGCCGGCGCTTTTGTTTTCTTGGCTGGCTTGGCCTTCTTCTTTGCTGCTTTTTTCTTTGCTGCTTTGGCGGTCTTCTTGGCCGGCTTTTTCTTGGCAGTTTTGGAAGGTCGCTTGGGCAGCCGTGACTTGGCCTCCGGATTGATCTCTAGCAAGATCTTGTGCACAGCCGGAGAATAGCGGTTGGCGACGAAATCCGCGACCAATTGATGCAGGAGCGCACCGTACTCGCGCCCTTTGCTTTTGGGAACGGCCCGCTCCAAGCCTGGCACGCGATGGGCTTTGGCTTCTTTCTCCGTCACAATATCCAGCAGCAGCATGATTTCCATTGCGCCTGCATCCAGCGGAATGGAGTGCCCACCCAGCGAATGCTGCACAACATAGGAAACAGCGAACGGAGAGAGCTTGGCGTACGAGGCCAACTTCTGCGTTGCCTTGCCGAGATTCTCCTTCTGCATGTGCTCCATGTCATAGGAGTACTGCCCTTCAAAGACATTTTGCAGTGCTTGCCGCAACCGGTCCGCCGCGCCTTTGGGATCGGGCAGCATTGGGAAGAACTCAGCCAGTTCACGGCTGGTCGCCACGCGAACTTCGTTCCAATCAAAGAACTCGTCCTGCACAATCGTCCAGGCGGAATCCGCATCCGTGTACTTGGCGCTATCCAGCAGGCATCCGTAGAGCAGATTCTCCAGCACGCTCCTCTTGGCGTCCGCGGAAACCGGCTTGTAGTGTTTCCTGAGAACTTTCTGCGTGGCGGAGATCAGCGTGCTGCGATTGGGTGCGCTCATTTGAGGACTGGATTCTCAGTAGCGATTAGGGGCAAAGACAACCGGGCCACAAGACGTTACGAATTCTCAAGCTGACGCGTGCGGCTATCTTAATTGAGGGTAGGAATGGGAAACAGGGAATTCGCGAAATGCCGGGCGGATGAGGGGGGATCTTTGGAGTCCCGGCTAGGGATCGCTGGGGTTTGATTTGGAATCATCAACGACCATCGTGCTCTCATCTTCCGCGCTTTCAAAGGCCGTATCATCGTCCGTGTCGTCAGGGACAGCCTCATTCGAAGGAGCTTCGTCGTGCTCGGCGGCCACCTCCTCAGGCGAATCCTTGCGGTCTTTCGCAAGAACTTCGTCCAGAATCCTCGCCACGGCGATGGAGTTCTTGACGCCCTCATCCAGCTTGAATTCCAGCTTGGGGATGTAGCGGGTCTCGATTCGGTCGCCAATCCGCGACTGCAGGAAGCCTGCCGCGTTCCGCAAACCTTTGAGCGTCAACTGCTGTGACTTCTCGTCACCCATGATGGAGACGTTGACGCGTGCTTGCCGCAAGTCTGGCGTGACTTCAACGCTGGTTACGGTCACATTCTTGACGCGCGGATCGCGCAATTCGGTCAAGATTGCCGTACTGACAACCTGGCGAATAGCGTTGGCGGCCTTGAGTACGCGACGAGAACTCATGAACGACGAGAACTAGTGAACAAAGGGCGGTTATGTGCGGAACAAATGAGCCAAAATAGTGCGATCACAAGCTCACATTGCGCGAGATCGCGATCAATAAAGTGCGAAGCCAAAGGTTCATCTGCCAGGAGCGTTGAACAGCAACGGACGCACGACACGCGCGGTTTGATGCGGCGACGGTTACAACGTGCGGGCCACTTCCTCAATCATGTACGCTTCCAGCAGATCGTCCTCTTTGATGTCATTAAAGCCTTGCAGCTTGATACCGCATTCCAGTCCTTCGCGGACTTCCTTGGCGTCATCTTTGACGCGCTTGAGCGAATCAATCGGGTAATCGCCAATCACGGTGTTGTTGCGAATGACGCGGATGCGAACGCTGGAATCGCGACGGATGATGCCTTCGATCACGCGGCAACCCGCGATCGTACCAACCCGACTGATATGGAATGCCTGTTGAACGCGGGCACGGCCCAATTCGCGCACTTCCTCGTCCGGCTTGAGCATGCCTTCCAGGGCGCTCTTCACGTCCTCAGTTACGCGATAAATGATGTCATAGCGGCGGATCTCAATGCCGCGATCACGAGCGAGCGAGCGAGCTTTTTCGTCCGGCACAACGCTGAAAGCGATGATGATCGCCCCGGCAACTTCCGCCAGGCGAACATCGGCCTCGCTCACTCCGCCAACCAGAGTTTGCAGCAGCTTGATCTCAACTTCCGGGTGCTCAAACTTGGAGAACTCTTTGAGGATGGCCTCGATGGAGCCTCGCGTATCGGCACGAACAATTAGCGGCAGCGTGGATTTGCCTACGCCAGCGGACAGGCGATCCATAAACGTATCCAACGTCGCGGGCTTGGGCCCTGTGCCCAATTCGGCAGCACGATGGCGATCGGTTCGCTGTTCGGCGATTTCGCGAGCTTCCGTGATGTCTTCCAACACGTAGAAAGGCTCTCCAGCTCCTGGAGCGGTGTCCAAGCCGGTGATGTTGACCGGCATGGAAGGTCCGGCCTCTTTATGTTTCTTGCGAGGATTGAGCGTATCGTACATGGCTTTCACGCGGCCATGCGATTCGCCGCAGACGACGATATCGCCAACTTTGAGCGTGCCGTTTTGCACAAGTACCTTGGCGACAACTCCCCGGCCTTCGTGCTGTTCGGCTTCGATACATGTGCCTGTGCAGCGGCCTTCGGGGTCGGCCTTGTATTCGTGAAGATCAGCAATGGTCATCAATGTTTCCATCAGGTCATCGATGCCGTCACCGTTGATGGCGCTGGTGCGAACAACTTCCGTCTCGCCACCCCATTCGCTGGGGAGAAGTTCATTGGCGGAGAGTTGCTGCAAGACACGGTTGGTGTCCACGCCAGGAAGGTCAATCTTGTTCATCGCCACGACGATGGGAACGCCGGCCGCGCGAGCGTGGCTGATGGCTTCTTCCGTTTGTGGCATGATGCCGTCATCGGCAGCGACGACGAGCACAACGATATCGGTCACGTTGGCCCCGCGAGCGCGCATCTCGGTAAAGGCTTCGTGACCCGGCGTGTCCACAAAGCTGATCTGCTTGCCGTCGACATCAATCGAATACGCCCGAATGTGCTGGGTGATGCCGCCAGCTTCGCCAGTGACCACCTGCGTGCCGATGATACGATCCAGCAGCGATGTCTTTCCGTGATCGACATGGCCAAGGAAGGCAACAACAGGCGGGCGGGGTTGAGCCTTTTCCGGATCGATCTCTTCGTTGAATTCGGCCAAGACATCCTCTTCGAGATCGGCTTTCTTCCTGATATCAACTTCGGCCCCGAGTTCGACAATCAACATCTCGGCGAGATCTTCATCAAGCTGACTGTTGATGTTGACGCCGCCCATGCCCAATTGTTGCATCATGACTTGCAACACGCGCATCACCGGTTCGCCGACAGCCTCGGAGAATTGGCGCACGCTGCAGGGTAGTTCCAGCGCGACGTTTTCTTTCCGCGGGGCCGCAGTGTTGGTATTGGATTTCTTGGGCTTCCGGCCGCGCTGCCAACGACGCGGTCGGGAATCGCCGCCGTCCTCGTCCAGCGAAACGCGTTTGACGCGGTTCCGCCGACGATCCTCGCTGGTCATCGGGCGGCCGCTATCGCCGCGTTTGCCTTTACCCTTTTTGGGGCCATCTTCATCAACGAAGGTTGTCGAATCGCCACGTGCAGCTTCCTGACTACGGCGTTTCTCCACGCGCTTGACGTGCTCGATTAGCGCGCCAGAGCCCTTCTTCGCTTCTTTAATGGCGTCCTGCGGCAGGCGAATCTCCGGCTTCTGCGGTTTGGGCTCATCCTTCTTGGGGCGAGCGGGCGGAGCCTTGGCGGCCGGCATCGGCGCGGCGCGAATGACTGGCCCGCTATCGTCGTCTCGACGAGTTTTGTCTTCGCGGTCACCGCCGCGTCCGCGACGATCAAGCGACTTGATCTTGCGGTTGCTGTCCCCAGTGAGGCGAGGCGGCGCGAGCGGCGGCGGCTGCGGCACAGGTTTGGAGGATTTCGGGGCTTCGGTTCCGCCCGACATCATTGACGTCAGCGGAGCGGCGCCAGGCGCGGAGGCTTTGGATGTGCTTTCGGCGACGTCCGTCGCTTCGGCAGTTGGTTGGGGTTCTGTTGTCTCTTCGACCTCTGCCGCGGTAGGTTCGCTGGATGCGACGGGGGCAAGAACTTCCGGCTCGGCGACTGGTTCGTCAACTTTTTCTTCGACGACTTCGGCCTGTTCAACTTCCGCAGCTTCGTCTCGCCGTGTCTTGGGCGGAAGCGTGCGCAGCTTGCCTTGGTTGCTGCTGGAGAGAATGTCCGGGCGGACAGGCGCATCACCGGAACGAGATGCAACTTCGGGAGGCGGAACTGGCTTAGGAGGCGCGCCAGGGGCTGCGCTGGAACCATCATCTCCAGCAAAATGGGCACGGACTTTGGCGTCTTCCTCGTCCGTCAGGCTTGCCAGCGCCGACCCTTTCCCTTGGATGCCGATCTTAGCGCAGACGTCAACAAGGACCTTGCTATCAAGGTCCAGCTCTTTGGCAAGCGCATAAATACGAATTGGCAAGTCCTAATCTCCTGCCAGCGGGCGTTTGATTCCGCCGGCGCCTGAAGTTGTCAAGGCATGATTCCGATCTCCCGTTCAGTTGGTCGGGAACCGCCCCCGACTGCAACGTGCAGTCTGGTTTATGACGGGGACGGCTCATCATTCGTGCCTTTCAATTCCCCAACATTTGTTGTTTCCGCTGTTGGCTCCGTGGGCGAAGCCTCTGCCCCGTTACTATCTTGACTCGTGTTTGTTGATTCCTCTTGATCAGCGGCGGCTTCCTCGCTCACTGCTTCCGCAGGCGATTCGCCATCCGCCGAATCTCCAGGATCAACGGTCGCTTGATTCTCTTCCGATGCAGCTTCCTCTGCCGCTTCGCCAGCTTCGGATTCCGCCGTCGCGGCGGCGGCTTCCTCAGCGGCCCGTTGGGCGGCTTCTTCCTCACGACGACGGCGTCGTTCCTCAGCAGCGGCCCTTTCAGCTTCCTCAGCTCTGACCTCGGCTTCGGCGACAATCTTGTCGACCTGCGCCTCCGTCAAACCGCCCATTTGCATCAAATCATCCGGCTCGATAATTGACAGGTCATCGTAGGACAAAAAGCCTTCGCCGACCAGTTGTTCCGAGACTTCGGCGGTCATCCCTTCAATGGAACTGAAACCTTCCACGGCATGCTCGATGGACTCTTCGAGCTCGTCGCGGGTCATGATTTCAATGTCCCAACCGCAAAGTTTACTTCCCAATCGGACGTTTTGGCCACGTTTTCCGATAGCGAGCGAGAGTTGAGCCTCGCCCACCAGGACAATCGCCCTGCCGAGCATGGAGCAGAGGATGACTTGTTCCACTTCCGCCGGCTTCAAGGCGTTACGAATCAACTCCTCCAGGTCGTCACTCCAACGAACGATATCGATTCGCTCGCCAGCCAATTCATCGACAATATTCTTAATGCGGTTGCCGCGGACGCCAACACAAGCTCCCACGCAATCCACGCGGGGATCAGCCGTGCTGACAGCCACTTTGGTGCGGTTGCCCGGCTCGCGAGCGATCGCCTTGATTTCAATCACACCTTCGGCGATTTCGGGGATTTCCTGTTCGAATAGGCGTTGAACCAATTCCGGCCGTGTTCGGCTGAGGATGATCTTCACGCGACTGCCCGCCTTGCGGACGTCACAAATGGTTGCGCGGACGGACTCATTGACGTGATGCGATTCGCCGGGGATTTGCTCGCTACGAGGCAGAATCGCTTCTGTGTTGTTCAAAGAGACCGAGGCCGCACCACCTTCGTATCGCTGCACCGTGCCGCGAACCAACTGGCCGCGTTCGGCCGTGTATTCATCAAACAATGAATCGCGCTCAGCTTCTCGCAGGCGTTGGATCATGACCTGCTTGGCCGTTTGTGCGCCAATCCGCCCGACAAGTTCCTCAACTTCTTCCGGCGTCAGCGAGACGCCATCGCGGGAAGCGGTTGTGACACCGGAATCCCGGTCAATGTTCACGATAATTTGGGATTCGTCCCCATAATGTTTGCGCAGCGCCGAGATCAAGGCCGTCTCGATGCTCTCGAAGACGGTCTCCTTGTCGATGTTCTTCTCCCGATAGAGGGCATCGACAATCCGCAACATTTCGGCGGGATTCATGGGTTCTCCGGTGTTGTTTCGTTGTGTTGAGCGCTTGATTAGGCGCTCGCAACGGTCTCCGCGCTAAGCCGCTGGCCGTCCGCAACGCGGAAAAAGTGCAGCCGGTCTGGCATAACGTGGCCTGTGATTGTATCGCCTGGATTGTGGTTTGTCGTGGCGGTCGTTTTGCAGACGAGGAGAGATTTCTCCGGATCGGCAGCCGATTCCCCGCCGGTTGGGGCCAAATGGACTAACTGCGCGTCTCCCAGCGGCTCGATCATCGCAATTGTGGCGTCAAACCGCAGCCCGAAGGCACCTCTCGCTGCTGTCTCAGCCGAGGACTCGCTTATTTGAATATCCTCCGGTCGAAATCCGAGATCGAATTCCCCATTCGCTGCCGATTCCGCCACAGTTGTCGGCAAGAACTCTGCCTCAGCGGAAATCTCTCCATGCCAGTCACCTTCCCCACGAAAGGCGAGCACGGAGTCTCTTGCAGGGGAACTGCCGTCTCGCGACCGCTCAAAAGAGCCGCGAAGCACATTCATCGGCGGCGTGCCCAGGAACTCAGCAACAAATCGCGTTGCTGGCCGCAGGTAAACCTCATTAGGTGGGCCAACCTGTTGAATCTGCCCTGCGTTCATCACCGCAACACGATCGCTCAACGTCAACGCCTCAACTTGATCATGCGTGACGTAGACGATAGTCGTCTGCAGTGATTGATGGAGCCGTTTGATCTCGCGACGCATGTCGCCGCGGAGCTTGGCGTCCAGATTGGACAGCGGCTCATCAAACAAGAACGCTGATGGCTCTCGAACAATCGCCCGGCCCAGCGCGACTCGCTGACGTTCACCGCCGGAAAGTTGACGCGGCAAACGGCTCAACAGCGATTTGATCCCCAACATGCTGGCCGCTGAGTTGACTCGGCGATCAATCTCGGCCCGAAGTTCGGCTTGTTTGCGCGCAGACGCCGGCCACAGCACGCGGGCAAGCGCCTGCTTCAAGCGACTGGTCTTGAATCGCAATTCCAATCCGAATGCCATGTTCTGGTAAACGCTCATGTGGGGATACAGGGCGTAGTTTTGAAAAACCATGGCGATGTCGCGGTCTTTCGGCGCGACGTCGTTCACCACCCTGTCTCCAATCAGGATTTCTCCGCTTGTTGGCTGATCCAACCCGGCAATCATTCGCAATGTCGTGCTCTTTCCGCATCCGCTGGGCCCTAACAGGACAAGGAACTCGCGGTCAAGAACAGTAAGCGACACGCCATCGACAGCCGTGTGGGACGCGCCTGTCTTTCCGTCACCGGATCGCCCGCCTGCGGCAAAAACCTTGCTGAGATCACGCAGTTCGACCTTTGCCATTCGAGCCAACTAAAGAGACGCGGGCCCTGAAAACCGTACGGTTCTCAGCGCCCGAAAAACAACACAGCGACTGAAGCGGCGTGGCGGCCTCCTCAGACGCTGTTGACGACCAAACCGTCTTAGGCGCCCTTTCGAGCGCACAGGTCTCTGTAACTGTAGTAATGGTAAGCACCTGAGTCAAGCTGTCCGGCGACCGCTGAGTTTATTGACGACGGCTGTTTCCAGCTTGCAAATTCAAGCGTTGAACGACTTTGTCCCGCGAATCATTCGATTTGGCCAAGGCAGGGGATTTCCACAGTGACAAACGAATGTGAAAATGCCCGCCACACACAACTTGTTGAAATGGAGGAATGAGTGGAACCACTCGACCTGGCGGAATTTGAATGGAAAACAACTGTTCGCCCTCTCACGATGGACGATTATGACGATCTCGTCGCCATGCAGTTGCGCTGCTTTCCCGGCATGAAGCCATGGGGGCGGGAGCAGATTGAAAGCCAGCTGAAGATTTTCCCGGAAGGACAGTTGTGCGTTGAGATCGATGGCAAGCTAGCTGCCTCGGCCAGCAGCCTAATCTTGAACTACGAATCCGGACTTGCCTGGCATGATTGGAAGAAGATCGCGGATCAAGGGATGATTCGCAATCACAAGCAACGCGGCGACACGCTCTATGGGATCGAGATCATGGTCGATCCTGAGTTTCGCGGAATGAAGCTCTCGCGACGACTGTACGACGCCCGCAAGGAAATCTGTCGAGAACATAATCTCTCGCAGATGATTATCGCCGGCCGTATCCCGGGATATCACAAGTACGCGGACAAAATGTCTGCCCGGGAATATGTGGAGAAGGTCGAAGAGAAATCGATCTACGACCCCGTGCTGACGGCGCAACTTTCCAACGGCTTTTCCGTGCAGGGTTTGATTCCCAACTACCTTCCCAGCGATAAGGAATCCTGCGGCTACGCGTCTTTCCTCGCCTGGCAAAACCTGGAGTACCAGCCGGGCGCCAAGCGGCGCTATCACCACTGGGTCGAGCCGATTCGCGTTTGCGTGGTCCAGTACCAGATGCGCACGATCACGTCGTTTGAAGAGTTCGCGCATCAATGCGAGTTCTTCATCGATGTCGCCTCGGACTATCGCAGCGACTTCGTGGTATTTCCGGAGTTGTTCACCACGCAGTTGCTTTCGCTGGTCAAACCCAGTCGACCAGGTTTGGCCGCGCGAGCTTTGGCTGACTTCACTCCGCAATACCTGGATCTCTTCACGGAGATGGCCGTGAAGTACAACGTCAACATCATCGGAGGCTCACACTTTGTTGTTGAGCAGGACACGCTCTACAACATTGCGTATCTCTTCCAGCGTGATGGATCCATCGGCAAGCAATACAAGATTCACATTACGCCGAATGAGCGCAAGTGGTGGGGCGTGACGCCCGGCGATGTCGTCCGCGTTTTCGAAACCGATTGTGGGCCGATTGCGATTCAAGTTTGTTACGACATCGAATTCCCGGAGCTGACGCGGATTGCCGCACAAAAGGGCGCGCAGATTATTTTTGTGCCCTTCAATACGGATACGCGTCACGGCTACTTGCGAATTCGCCATTGCGCGATGGCCCGTTGCATTGAGAACCATGTCTACGTCGCCATCTCTGGGTGCGCCGGTAACCTGCCGTTTGTGGAGAATGCCGACATTCACTACGCCCAATCGGGCATCTATACGCCGGCGGATGTCGAATTCGCCCGCGATGCCGTTGCCGCCGAATGCAACCCAAACGCGGAGACCGTGATCATTCACGACTTGGACCTAGAGCAACTTCGCCGGCATCGGGAATCCGGCACCGTGCAGAACTGGAATGATCGCCGGCTGGACCTGTACAAAGTTGTGTACCAGGACGAAGGGGCAACGCGCGAAGTCTGATTATGGTCACCCAAGAAGTCAGACGATTGCTTCTTCCAGGCTTTCGATTTCTTCGCTGGCCATCAAGTATGAGCGGAGACTTGCAAGCAGGTTTCGGGCCAAGTTAACGGCCTGAGCGCGACGGCGGTCACGATTTTTCTTTAGCACCACCGAGACATCGATCTTTGTTACAACCTGCTCCGCTCCAGCATGGCGATCATTGGACTCGCGCTGTTCTTCGGAGAAATCCAGCCGCATGTACATCAAGACTTTGCGGTCGCTTGTACGGCGGAATAGTCCCCAACCGTTTCCGGCTTGGAACTCCAAAATGGTGCTGTGTTCGTCAACGGAGATCACTTCGGCTTTGTGGTCCGCAATGAATCCACGCAGCTTTTCAATAGCGACGAAGATCGGCGTGTTGGTGTAGAGATTTTGCTGGGCGATTAGCCGGCTCGTCGCGGAGGCGTCATCCAGCATGGCGCCAACTTCGTTGTTGTTGCCGATGCCGGTACCAAGTTGGACCACATTGTTTCGCCCACTCCCTTTGGCTTCGTAGAGCGCGCGGTCACTCCGCGCGAGCAGCGTTTGCGGAGTATCGCCTTGCTGAATCTCGGTGACGCCAAAACTCGCGGTGACATTCCGCCCCCCCAACTTGGGATGTGCAATGTTAGCCCATGAGCGACGAATCTGTTCGGCTCGTCTTGCTGCCGTTGTGCCATCGCAATCGGCGCAAAGCATGGCGAATTCTTCACCACCGATCCGCGCAACCAGGTCGCCGGGTCGGCAAAGTGAACGAAAGAGCTTGCCCATCGATTGCAGAACGGCGTCACCAGCAGGATGCCCAAAACGATCGTTCACCTTCTTAAAATGGTCAACGTCAGTCAGGATGAGCGCGCAAGGATTGTTGTCTTCCAGGTGGGTCGCTACAAATTGCGCCAGCATGCGGTCAAATTCCGCACGATTGGCGAGTTGGGTTAAGCCATCGCGTGTGGCAAGCTCTTGCAGGTTTTCGCACTGGCGGACCAGCGAAGACTCCGGCGAGACGTCATGCAGTTGGATCGCGGCGCCATGAACTTCACCGTCGTGATCAACAACAGGCATCACGTGGGCTTCCACCGTCAGGTCACGCCTGCCACGGTAGCTGATAATCATGCGAAGGATCCGCTGCTCGCCGCGTGCGAGAGCTTCTCGAATTTGACAGTCATTGTCCTCAATGACAATCCCGTCTTCGTCCCGCATTTGCAAAAGGCCAGGCACAAGCGTTTTGCACATCACCTGCTTGGCAGGCAATCCTGTCATGTGTTCCGCGCCTGGGTTCCATGACGTGACCTGCATTGTCTCATCAACGAAGATCGCCGCGTCCCGCATGCTGTCCACCATGCGGGTACGGAACAACTCGCTACGATTGCTGGCCGAATGAAACGGAAACGCAGGGGTCCAGATTGGGCTCGAGTGTTGGCATTCCAGCGAATTTTGCCACCGTCGTATGACTTCTTCGTGATACTCCGACTCATTCTCTAGGAGCATTTTCAGGAACGCCTCGACAAGCTCCGGGTCAAACTGCGTGCCGGAGCAGCGGACAAGCTCTGTTGCCGCGTCTTTGCGTGACAGGGCCGGGCGATAGGTTTGCTGTGTTGTCATGGCGTCAAATGCGTCAACGATAGACAGCATTCGCGCACCCAACGGAGGCAGGTCGTCCTCTTTTGGCACCTTGTACCAAGCCCCGGCTGAGGAGATCACGTCCAGGACTTCCCGCGACGCGCAACTTGATTGCAGGATCTGAACGCCAATCTTGCGATAGTCCTGCATGATTGCCCGCTCTTGCTCATTCAGCTTGCCAGGCTTGAGCAGGATGTGATCGGGAATGCCAATCTTGCCAACATCATGCAGCAGCGAGGCAACTTCAATCACATCGCGCTGTTCCTCGGACATGTCCAAGGCCAGCGCCCAACTCGCGGCGGTCAAAGTGACTCGCAATGAGTGCGACGCTGAAGGCGAATGTTTTGACTGCAGCGCGACGAACAGGCTGCTGGCAATTCCGAGCCGTGCGGAAACAATCTCTTGCCCACGCGGCAGCATAGCAGCCGGCGCAGCGGTTGCGCCTATTTCGATTGGACCAGAAGTGTCCATGTTGGATCCGGCGAATTCCATGGCAGAGCGTCAGCTTGGGGGACGCGTGCCGTGTTGGAATTACGGCAGAGATCGCTGAATAACGGGTCTGGTTACTCAACGACAAGCACGTCCGGTCGAAGTGCGAACACTCAAACCTAGTACGATTCCGGACGTGGGCAAAAAACGCACGCAAAGAGTGGCAAGTTTAGGCCGCTTGCCGTTTTGATTTGGCCGGACAACCGGCGCAAAGCCTCCAACTACACCAGTTCCAGCGGTCGAATGCGGCGACGCTTTGTGGAACACTCCGAGCAAATGCCTGAGATGATCAGGCGGTGATTGGTTGCACGAAAGCCGTGTTCCCGCCCGACGGCTTCACGGAGTTCCTGCAATTTGTCGCTGTGGAACTCAATCAACTTATCGCAACGCTGGCAGTGCAGATGATCATGTTGGGGGTAGCCATAATCATGCTCGTAGACGCTGCGCCCGTTGAGCTGCATCTTTCGCAGCAGACCGGCGTCTTCAAGCTCGTTCAACGTGCGATAGACAGTTGCCCGGCCGGCCCCGCGTTTGGCATTCTGGAGTTGTTCGCACAATGCGTCCGCGTCAAAGTGCTCATGCCGGTTGTAGACTTCGTCAACAATCATCTGGCGCTGTTGTGTCATCCGCTTGCCACGGCTTTGCAGGTACTCTGCAAACCGTTCTTGCGGTGTCAGCGCGACTTCGACATCGGGAAGCTGAAACTGTTGACTCATAACGCCGGGGGAGATGTGGGTAGATTGGGATGGCCCGCGATGTTCGTTCATCCTGATCAGACGAGGCGGGCGACCACAATTCTATTCTAAATCCACCGCGCGCGACTTCAAGCGAGCATTCCGGCGACCAAACTGGTGATTCGGCTGCGATCACGCGCAAACACATGCGCATTGCCGGACACCGCTAACTGCGGGCTCAGACGTTCCGTCTAGCCGATTTCGTCCAGCAGGTTGTCGACAGCCTCGCCGAGCTTGCCTTCGACATCGTATGTCCCATCGGCAATGGCTGCTCGAATCGCGGCGACACGGTCTTGACGAATCTCCGGCAGAGATTGAGCCTGCTCGAGCAAGCGTCCCACATCAGAGATCGAGACTTCGTCGCTCGCCTGAGCGCTACCGGCGGCGGGGGCAGACGTGGCCTTTTGAGCACCGTGCGCCTGTTGAATGGGTTGAGGGCCGTGAACGTGGGCGGAGCCATGGATCTGCATCTCGATTCACCTCCTCGACTTTCGCTCTCGCGTTAATCCAACGCTCGATGCGAAATCGAACTAATCAAAGGGATGGGTTCCGAATTGCCGGAACTGTGCCGAGTGCGAGAATCCGTCCAAAGACGGCAGGCAAGAATGCCTGGGCAGAAAGTTGCTTACGCAACCAACTCCGCAACGATTCACGACTCGAATCCGTTCAACAGTTTCAGCAAGTTGACGGCCGCGGTCCCTGTCGTGAATCGACTTCGCGGGCGGCGAAACATGTTCGCGTCCGTTTCATCGGCAGGGAACGGGCTTTAAGTTGACCAATTCTCGCCACAGGCCTTGGTTCGAGTGGATCTCGTTCCAAGTTGAGCAAGAGACGTCGCCTTGGATTGCCTATCTTGCCAAAACCGCATTGTCCTTTCACTTTGCGTGCTCTTTGTCTTTTGCAAGTTGAGCGCAATACCGCGTGCGCGCAACTCGCGCAGATTTGCGGGACTATACGTATGGGCTTTGGCAGCATCAAGGCCAGTCTGCAGCTGGCATGACGCGCTAGGAAACGCCGCGAATGCCTTGGCGTTTGAGCTGGTCGATCGCATCGTTGGCGGCGCGGCCATATGCTGCCATTGCTGCCGTCCAATCCTCTGTGGTCACGGCTTGTTCGGCCAATTCGACTTGTTCCGCGCCAAACTTTGTCACCACTTCTTCGCCTTCTACGGCGGCATCTTTCACTTGCGCGAAACAATCGGCAATCCGCGAAACAAGATGCGAGTTGGGCTCGCAGGACCAGGTGCCATAAGGCGGCTTGCGGTTTTGCCGAGCTGGCATCATCGCCTGCCCGGAAGGTTGATAACGGACGAAGCTCGCCAAGGTTGCAATCAACCCGGCGATTGCAGCCACAGCCGGATAAACCGGTGGAACGCGGAACCACCACAAGACCGCCACAACCAAAAACGAGACGACCAAGACCGAGAGTACAACAGGATGCATCCCCGCGATGAACTTGCCCTTCTTGGTAGTTTGCTCGTCTTCAATAGGCGTTGTGGCTTGCGAATAGTTCTCGTCCACTCGGCACGCAACCGCAGTGATATTGTCCGGCCCGCCGCGAATATTCGCGATGTTCACCAGCAAGTCCATCGCTTCGCCCAAGGGGAGCGTTGACAGCACGGCGCCCATTTCTTCGTCCGCCACCTGACCGGAAAGCCCGTCTGTGCAAGCCAGGAACAAGTCGCCCGCCTCCACGGGGAAGGGACCTTCAATATCCACCTCCACGCTCGCGGCTGGACCCAAGCTCCGAGTAATGATGTTGGTGGGTATCGAACTTGCCGCCGCGCTTTGACCCGCTGCCCGAATCTCCCAGGCAAGACTGTGGTCAAACGAAAGCTGCTGCAACCGATTGCCCCGCAGGCGATAAACGCGGCTGTCGCCCACGTTGGCGATGTACGCTCCGCGGGGCGAGATTGAAATCCCGGCGACCGTCGTTCCCATGCCCTCAAATTCCGGGTTGGCCTTGCCGCGATCATGAATGATGCGGTTGGCATCATTGATTGCGGAACGCAATGCCGAGGGAATCGGCTCGTTCTTCAGCTTATGAAACGTAAGCGGGATCGTATCGACAGCCAACTTGCTCGCCAATTCGCCAGCCGCGTGAGCTCCCATGCCATCGGCAACAAGAACCAAGTTCCCACGCTGATTCCAAACCTGCTCGTCAGATGCCGGAAAGACGGAAAACGCGTCCTGGTTGTTCGCGCGCCGCAGGCCCACGTCACTTCTCGCAACGCAATGAACGCATCCGCGCCAGGGACCAGCTGGTTGAGCTACGCCAGAGTCACGCACAGGCAAGAGCTTGGTTAGTCAGTTGTTTGAATGTCGCGCAGGCCGCAGTCACGGCGGTGCTATCATGACATGCATTGCCCGGAACATACAGCGAATTCCGCACTTCCGCATCCCACAGCACGCCAAAGCCTGCATACCACAAAGTGGGAAAGTCTTCGCCGCCGGCAGAACCGGACTCGACATTGATTCTGGCCCCGGCTATTTTCCTGCCCCGTATTTCATCTGATTCCCTTTGGCCCCGGGTGGGCAGTTGTTAACTGCGCATTCGTCTTTCGTACTCTGAACTTGCGGAAAAGTCAGCAGACATTTCGGTGGTCAATTGCTGCCGTTGCCCTCTTCGCGCTAACGCAAGTCGGCTGCGTGCAGCGCCGGTTTACCGTGCGCTCAAACCCACCGGGCGCTCAGGTCTATGTTGACGATGAGTACGTTGGCGTTACGCCTGTCTCCTTCGATTACACCTATTACGGCACACGGCAAATCCGGTTGGTGCGTGACGGGTACGAAACTCTGACAGTGCGTCAGGCAATGCCAACTCCCTGGTACCAATACTTCCCGCTCGATTTCGTTTCGGAGAATCTTATCCCCTACGAGATCCGCGACGAACGCGCGGTCGAGTTTCAACTGCAGCTTCAGCGGATGGTCCCGCAAGAAGAACTTCTCAGACGAGCCGAAGAACTCAGACGCTCTGGCGTACCACCTGTTCCAGGTTCGGGCACCCCACTACCGCCAGGTTCGGTTGATCCGCGCGTCCAGCCGTTGTCACAGCCCCCGCGGCGTTGACAACCGCCTGAACCCCGCACCGGCCGAAGTCGCATTGTCCGCTGCGCGCTTTCCGCTCAATAATAGCGGCAAAGCTCTCATACGCATGGAGGGGTATTCATGAGCAAGCCACGCAAGCGCCGTTTACTTCAATTCGGCTTGCGCTCACTGATTGTGCTGGTGATTGTCGCAGCCGTGGGCGCGTTCTGGCTGAGCCGCCTGGTTGATCAAGCCCGAAATGAACGGCTGGCCGTCGAGTCTCTGCGCGAACTGGGTGCGCAAGTCACGTACGCATACGAAATCGATGACGACCATCGGCCGATTGCGAATCCCGTGCGGAAAGGTCCGGCGTGGATTCGCCAGCTCTTGGGCGAGGACCTGTTCAATCATCCCGTAAGCGTGCGCATGCCAATGGTGGCCGCAACGGATGAACAGATGCAGGCGCTTCGTCACATGCCAACGTTGCGTTGGTTGAATCTTTCCGCGCCAACCAAGGCTGAAGGCGAGCACTTCACTGATGCCTCCCTGGCGCACATCGCCGAGATGAAAGATATGGAAGACCTCTCGCTCGTCAACTTTAACTTCACGGACAAAGGGACACAGGCACTCAAACAGCTCACAAAGCTCTCTCGACTTTCGCTGGACAATTCCAACGTGACCGACACCGGGCTGCGGAACATTGAGCATTTGGACCAACTGACTTTCCTGACCCTCGGCGACCTCCCCGGCGTGACGGACGCGGGCCTGGTGCATCTCAAGGACATGCAGAGCCTGAAGGAGATACGGATCAACGGCACCGGGATTCGTGGGCCGGGTTTGCGGCACCTCGCGGGCAAGAACCAATTGGGCACGATAACGTTGACAGATTCCTCACTCGGGGATGAAGGCCTGCAGCATTTGGGAAATCTGCCTGCGCTCTATTTCCTCGAACTTGGCGGCACCAACATCACCGACGAAGGACTCGCGAATCTTGGCGAGATCCCATCGTTGATGTGGTTGGGAATCCGCAGAACGCAAATCACGGATGCAGGGCTCAAGCACCTGCAAGGGTGCGCCAACCTGGAGAAATTGGGCCTGCCCGGTGAGAACATGCGCGGCGCAGGGCTCGCGGACCTGGCGAAACTGCCGAAAATGATCTACGTGGACCTCGACAACTCCGAATTGAACGCAGCGGGCTGGGCTTCCCTGGAACAGCTGACTCAAGTCACGATGGTCTCTCTGAAGAACGCCAAATGTACTGATGACGACATCAAAACCGTTTCCGAGAACATGCCGCAACTGTTCGCAATAATGTTGAGCGGAACTCAGGTGACAGACGCTGTTATTCCCCACCTGATGGCGATGGCGAACCTGCAGCAACTGGCGCTGGACGAAACCGAGCTGTCCCAGGCAAGCATCATGGAACTCTCAAAAGGAACGCAGTTCACAAATCTCTTCTTGGGCGAAGGGCAACTCTCGCCGCAATCCCTGCGTCAGTTTCAGGCGGCAGCGCCACAGTGCAACGTGATGATGATGCGATAAGTGCGGAATGTATGGCATTCGCAACTGCATTCCCCTAACGTGTTGCCCTGTCGTGACTTGCACGAATTCCGCCGCGAGATGGCTTTTACGGCTATTGTTTCGCGCAGTCTGAGAGTTAGATTTACTGGGGGTCATATGACCCCACATTTCCTTAATCTAACCGTCGACGGGAATTCATCTTGCGTCAAGATGCCGGACAATCCGCGCTCCCTGTGTTGCCGCTTCCGCAGCGGACACGCCCCCGCCTTCCAGAATGGCTCCGCGTCAATCTGCCGGTCGGGGAAGCCAGGGCTCGCTTCAACCGCACCACATCCGCCGTCAGCGAGAACGAACTCCATACCGTTTGTGAGGAAGCCCGCTGCCCCAACGTCCACGATTGCTGGGGGCGGGGGACCGCCACATTCATGGTCGCGGGTAAGGAATGCACCCGTGGATGCCGGTTCTGTGCTGTTGAGACGTTGAAGTCGCCGGCTCCGCCAGAGTTGGAAGAACCGGAACACCTGGCCAACGCCGTAGAGCGGATGGGGCTTTCCTACGTTGTGATCACAGTCGTCAATCGTGACGACTTGCCTGATGGCGGCGCAGGGCACTACCGCGCCTGTGTGGATGCGGTCCATTCCCGCCTGCCGGAGGTCGGAATCGAATTGCTCTCCAGCGATCTGGGCGGAAACTTCGAGGCGCTGGAACAACTCGTCCGCGACATTCCGCTTCAGGTTTTCGCCCACAATGTGGAGTGTGTGCCGCGGCTCGATCACGTTGTCCGCGATCCAAGGGCGTCGTTTGACTTGAGCATAAGCATCTTGCGAAAAGCCAAAGCGCTGCGGCCTGACTTGTTGACCAAGACCAGCATCATGGTCGGCGTCGGCGAGAGCGATGCCGAAGTCTCGGCGGCGATGAGCCGCTTGCGACAAGAGGCGGACGTCGACATGATCACGTTGGGCCAGTACTTGGCGCCTGCGGACTGGCATTTGCCGGTGGATCGATTCGTACCACCGTCACAATTCGTCGCCTGGGATGCCGAAGCACGCGAATTGGGCTTCAAGGCCGTTGCATCCGGACCGCTGGTGCGCTCGTCATATCGGGCGGGCCTGTTGGTCGAGGAAGCGCGAACTGGCAAGAGGGTTACGCCCTCGCCGGTGAGTGAAGCAGCCGAAGAGAAGTAGAAGAAGAGCACTTGAGAAGCGGACGATTCCAACTGGAATCCCAGCAGAACAACCCAACGGCAACAAGGATGTTGCTGACAGAATCGACAGAAACTTGCTTGCATGGAGGTTGAGGAAATCAAACAGGAGACAGACGCGAAATTGCAAATCGCCCCAGTGAGTCACCAGGCCCTGTTGGCGATGGACCATTGAGAAGACCAGACAACCTTCGCGTCTTGTAACTTGCGAAAAGGAACAACCCATGGCCGACTCCCAAGCTGAAC
Source organism: uncultured Planctomycetales bacterium (assembly GCA_937982665.1). Classification (GTDB taxonomy): domain Bacteria; phylum Planctomycetota; class Planctomycetia; order Pirellulales; family S012-138; genus CALJLD01. The sequence goes on along the minus strand of CALJLD010000049.1, from coordinate 7,941 downwards.
TCAGCCAAACACGCCCATCGGAAAACGACGGGCTGCAAGAGCCTTGCCTTCGTGTTCCGGATGCTCCCCATCGTCCTGGCGAAGAACCTCGCTTCTCGCGTTTTGTTCAGCAACCTGCCGACCTCCCTTGCCCCGATCCTTTGGCCGACTTCTCCGAGTTGCGTGACCACGCCCATGGCCTGGTCCGTGTCTTGGACGATGACGGGGTGGCTTGTGGCGCTTGGAATCCGGAGGTCTCCACGGATTTGCTCCTGGAAGGCTTGAAGATCATGGTGCAGACGCGGCACTTTGATTCGCGAATGCTCACCATGCAGAGACAAGGTCGGCTTTCGTTTTATCTCGAAAGCAAGATGGAGGAGGCCGTAGCAGCGGCCGCGGGCTTGGCGTTGGAGTCAGGTGACCTGCTTTTCCCATCATATCGCCAGCAGGGCTTGATGCTCATTCGCGGAGCGACGCTGCTGGACATGGCCTGCCAGTGCATCGGCAATACCCGCGACAACGGCAAAGGTCGCCAAATGCCGGTTCACTATACCTGGAAGAAAGGGAACATCGTTTCCATCTCCAGTCCGGTTGGCACACAGTTCCCGCAAGCTGTTGGCGCTGCGATGGCAGCCGATTACTTCGGTCGCCCGCAAGTTGTGGCCACGTGGTTGGGTGACGGAACCGCCGCTCAAGGCGACTTCCACTATGCGATCAACTTCGCATCCGTCTATCGCCCTCCGGTGATTCTGAATGTCGTCAATAATCAGTGGGCGATCAGCACGCACCGCAACCTCGCAACCGGCGGTCGGTCGTTCGCCGCTCGGGCCGATTCCTACGGTTTCCCCGGATTGCGCGTTGATGGAAATGACTTTTTGGCCGTCTATTCCGCCACGGCTTGGGCGGCGGAAAGAGCGCGGCGTCATGGCGGACCTACACTCTTAGAGATGTACACCTATCGTGGCTCCGCCCATTCCACCAATGATGACCCCAGCCGGTATCGCCCCGCGGACGAAGGACGGTTTTGGCCCGGCGGCGATCCTGTTGAGCGGTTGAAGCAGCACTTGATCCATTTGGAAGCTTGGACGGAAGAGCAGCATGAATTGCTGAATGAAGAAGTCGCCCGCGAGATTAATGCGGTTGTCAAAGAAGCGGAGACTTACGGCACCTTGAATGAAGGGCCATATGACCCGCCGGAAACCGTATTTGATGATGTCTATGAAGAGTTGCCCTGGCACCTCAAACAGCAGCGTGATGAGTTGCTGGAAGAAGGCGAATAACTTCCGCGAACATAGCGAATCTTCCCTAACCGTATTAGTTCATCGATTTGTCGAGGCCCACTTATGCCAACCATGAACATGATTCAAGCGATCAACTCCGCGCTGGACATCATGTTGGACCGTGATCCCACCGTCTGCATCTTTGGCGAAGATGTGGGGTACTTTGGTGGTGTGTTCCGCGCGACAGTGGGCTTGCAGGAACGATACGGTAAGCACCGCGTTTTCGATTCTCCGTTGGCCGAAGGCGGGATCATCTCCACCGCGATTGGCATGGGCGTTAACGGGTTGCGGCCAGTCCCCGAAATCCAATTCAGCGACTACATCTTTCCCGGTTTCGATCAGATCACCAATGAACTGGCCAAGATGCGCTATCGCTCCGCTGGGGAGTGGACGGCGCCGTTGACCATTCGCACACCGTGCGGCGGTGGAATTCGCGGTGCGTTGTATCACAGCCAATCGCCCGAGGCGTACTTCACGCATACGGCCGGTTTGAAAGTTGTGATGCCGTCAAACCCGCACGACATCAAAGGCTTGTTGATTTCCAGCATTGAGTGTAATGACCCGGTGCTGTTCTTTGAGCCCAAGCGGTTATATCGCGGTCCGTTTGATGGCGACCCGCACAAAGTTCCCACTTGGGCGAATCAGCCCGGCGGCGATGTTCCCGAAGAGTATTACAAGACGCCGCTCGGCAAAGCCGCGACAGTACGCGAAGGAACCGACTGCACGGTTATCGCTTGGGGAGCAATGGTGCATGTTGCTCGCAAGGCGATCGAGCAAGCGGAGATCAACGTTGAACTGATCGACCTGCGGACATTGGTGCCGATGGACATTGAAACCGTGGCCGCTTCCGTTAAGAAGACCGGCCGTTGCGTTATTGTTCACGAAGCCCCGCGAACAACCGGATTTGGCGCTGAAGTGCTGAGCCTGGTCCAGGAGAATTGCTTCTGGCATTTGGAAGCCCCCATTATCCGCGTTACCGGCTGGGACACACCGTTCCCCCACACGTTGGAATGGTCTTACATGCCTGGGCGTAAGCGAATCATCAATGCGCTGAAGAAGGTCATGGAACCGTAAGCCACACTTCCTAGTCTCTAATCTCTAGCCTCTCGCCTCTTACCTCCAGTCTCTATTCACATGTCCCGTTTCACATTCAAACTTCCAGATATCGGTGAAGGTGTCGTCGAAGGCGAGATTGTCGCCTGGCACGTCCAACCAGGTGATGCCATTGCCGAAGATGCCCCGATTGTTGATGTGATGACGGACAAAGCCACGGTCACAATTCCCAGCGTGGTTGACGGAAAAATCTTGGAAACCAACGGCACCGTGGGAGAAATGGTGGCCGTCGGCAGCGAACTCGTGGTGATTGAAACTTCAGGCGAATCGCCAGTTGAGGATGAACCGAGCCAGCAGGCAGAGCCCGCGAACGTCGCCGTCGTTAGCTCCACCGCAGTCAAACAGGCTCCTGCGGAATCAAAGCCGCTCATTGGCCCAAACGGTGCTTCGGCCCGTCGGTCAGACGGGGCAAGACCCATCGCCAGCCCCGCTGTGAGACGCAGAGCACGCGAGCGTGGGATTGACCTAGGCAATGTCTCCGGGACGGGGCGCGGCGGGCGCATTGTCGACGCTGACCTGGAGATGTTTGCGGCGGGGACGGCAACACCAGCGGCGTCGCGGCAGCGACGCAGCGGCACCACGGAAGTACCCGTCGTTGGGTTGCGGCGGCGAATTGCCGACAAAATGGCCACCAGCAAGCGGACAATTCCGCACTTTGCCTATTTCGAAGACGTCGATATCACCGAGTTGGAATCGCTGCGGCAATATCTGAACTCCGCGGAATACCAGGGCGATCACGAAGTCAAACTGACATACATACCGTTTGTGATGCTCGCACTTGCGAAAGCGTTGCAGCGGCACCCTCAGTGCAACGCGCACTATGACGATCAGCGGCAAGTCGTCACGCAACATGCGGCCGTTCACTTGGGCATCGCTACGCAAACGGACCGAGGACTGTACGTTCCCGTCGTCCAACACGTCGAGGCTATGGACGTCTGGCTGGCAGCCAAAGAAGTCGTTCGCCTGGCTCAGGCAGCCCGGGACAACACGGCCACAAGCAGCGAACTTTCCGGCTCCACATTCACACTCACCAGCCTTGGCAAAATGGGTGGACTCGGTGCAACGCCCATCATCAATTACCCCGAGGTCGGCATCATCGGCTTGCACAAAGCGGAAGAACGCGCGGTTGTTCGTGATGGCAAGATCGTCATTCGTCGAATGATGAATCTTTCGTCATCGTTTGATCATCGCGTTGTTGATGGAGCAGACGGCGCGGCATTGGTGCAAACCGTCAAGCGCTTGCTGGAAAATCCAGCGACGATCTTTGTTTAGAATATCTTCGCTTAAGAGATATGCAATCACGTCCATCGCACTTGCATTGCTAAAGAGCGAAAGTCCTTGAAAACGCGGCGTCCTGAAGAGAAAGTATGTCCGCAGATCTTGCCCAGCGTGATTGCCTGTTGCTTTGGGCCGATTGTCTGCCGCTACCGCTGCTTGATGCGGAGATGAAGCGTTTGCAGCAGCTTCGCATGGCTGACTTAATCTGTGACGCGTTGATACTTGTGGAACATCCAGAGATCGTCACGCTCGGCCGCCGAGCACAAGTGGACAACATCGCGCCACCGCCCGGTTACGAGACATATCCGCTGGATCGTGGCGGCGGGATCACCTGGCATGGGCCTGGGCAACTCACGGTCTATCCCATCTTTGCCTGGCGAGGCGAACCCAAGCTCCCTGGCGATCGCAACATTGGCCGCATCACAGACTTGTTGGAAGAGTGGATCATTCGCGCGCTTGACCGTTTGGGCGTCACGGCGAATACGGATGAGCGGATGCGCGGAGCCTGGATTGGCGAGCACAAAATCGCCAGCATTGGTCTGGCCTTCTCTCGCTGGGTGTCCAGGCATGGACTGACAATCAACTACAATACTCCCAACACTCGCGTCGAAAGCCTGGCGTGTTGCGGACTGGCGGAGAGCACCACCACCAGTGTTGCCAAAGCAGCGGGAATCACCCTGCAGCGGGCGCAAGTCGAAACGGCCTTGTTGGAAGAGCTTCCCGCCGTCCTGCGGCGCAAGTTGGTCGGCAAAATGCACTGCGATTCAGACCAATCCGGCAGGGAAATCCGCTGGCAGGACGAAAATCCAAGTAGCCCAAGTTTCGGTTTTGAGCTGAATGAATTGCTGCCGGATTCGTAAGGCGAGCTGAGACGCAAAAACGGCCCTTCTAACTGGCGCCACCGCAATATTTGGCACGTCTGGAGCCGGGAATGCCGCTGAAAACAGTTGTCCACCCGGCGGAAATGGCCCATGATGAGAGATAGCCCCGGCGGGCACTCCGCGTGTTGCAATTTGTGCGCTGCTCGCGAAAATCGCGGTCCATCCCCATGCAGGGATTGGGCGCTTCAAAGCGTTGGCTGGGTCGCAGGGCGAATTCTACGTCGAGTCCGTTCGTTCCATGGCATTGATCACTCTTCAAATTCTTGACGGCGCGGACCGTGGCAGGATGTTCCAGAACATTCCCACGCCCATCACCATCGGGCGAGAGGAAGGGAACACCATCCAGCTCAATGATGAGCGGATCAGCCGGTACCACCTGAAGATCCAAGAGGACCAGGACAAGATCGTGCTGACGGACTTGGACAGCACCAACGGCACCAAGGTCAACGGTGACGAGATGCAACTCCGCATTCTGCGTCACGGCGACCTGATCAGCCTTGGCCGCTCGGTCCTGTTGTTTGGTTCCCGCGAGCAAATCGCGGAACGGCTCTCAAAAATTCCCCGCTCGGAATTGTCCGAAAGCGGAACCGCCGCGAGCGAACTCCCCAGCGCTGTTTCGCTGGAGTATGAAGTCAATCCCGAAGCCGATGGCGACGAGATGGCGACCTTCCACGACATGGAACCGCCAGACCTGCCTGAGCAGCTCACACCAGGTCAGGCCGCTCAACTGACGGAGATCCTGGACTTTGTGTTCTTCAAGATCCGCCGCCTGGTGAATTCCGTCGAGAGCGACGAGAAAAACGGCGCGGTCACGCTCGATTTGCGTCGCTGGCAGGCTCTGCTGGACCTGCAATCGCGCTTGGCCGAATACCGTCGGTCGATCGCGAATCCGCCGATTGAGTAGGGCGAGAGCTCGTGGTGGCGAGACTTGTGTTCGGCAATGTCGTCATTCCAACGAAGGCGCAATCCAGCCGAAGCGATTCCAGCCCGTTCGTTGAAACAATAGCGTTGAATTGATCGCGACACACTTGCTGGGGTTGTTTGCCAGATTTAACTGGATTCCCACCCCGCGCGGGAATAACGAATCGGGCTATTCAGCAATCAAAGTCGATTTTCTGCGATAGTGAATCTGAGCTGAAAGTGATTTCAGCATTTGGACAGACTGCGCTGATTGACCCACTGGCGTGCTCATTATGTCGCGCAGCAACTCAAGAAATCTTTGGGTCTTTGGGAAATCCAGCCCATGAATTCGGCGCCGAGCGTTTGTTTCAGCAAAATCAACGATGAACTTTCGGAATTCAACCTCCGTCATCCATCCCTTGATGTCATTCATAATGCGTGAGCATAGAACAGCCCTGGATGAGTCATTTGGCACCACATGATCAAAGCTCACGTAGTCGCCTTGGTACGATATCGATTTATCAAACACCAATGGGATATGTGAGTAATGACATGCGAATGCGAGTTCTGACGAATTGTGGATCCTACGCGACAGCCCAATCGAGTCCTTGATTGCTATCTCGGCTACGGGTGCGGGAATACGATTTCTCGCGACAGTTGTTGCGGTATTTGCAGCCTGTTCAATTAGCCGTTGACAATAGTCGCATCGCATTCTTCGATGCGCGGGCAGTGGTTCGATTTCGCATAGTGTGCATAGTTTTCTCACTTTCATTGCTCCGGATTTCAGTTCAACGGGATCGGAACGGCGAACTGTCGGTTGACATGCACGACCCACCGTACAGATGGCTGAGTCTTGGTGCTATTGCCGCCTTGTGGTGATGGTCGTCAGCTTTCGGCCAAGCCTGGGACAAATTGCACATTATTGGCTTTTTCACGGCCTAGGTGCTGGCGTGGGACGCGACGGCGGATTGCTCAGCGCGTTAGATCACAGCGGACCGAGCAAGCGTCGGCTCGCCAGCTGTTTCTGGACCGGGGCCTCCGTCCCTTCGCCCGGCTTTTTCAGCTGCGAAATCTGGCATTTCCCGCGTCGGATTTGGGCGGCTTCAGGTGATGTTTTTCGCCTTCTCCAAAAAGCTTGCTCCGGGCTGCTTTCGCCACTGGATCGGCTGTGGCCTTAAGTCATTGCAAATAAAGGGTTTGTGTGATCTGCCCTTCCTGCGGCCAAATTCAGGGTGCTGGCAGTGAAATTATTTTCCCAATCGCCCCAAGATCGGCCTCAAGTTGGCGAAGAACTTCCTGTTGCGGCAATCAAAGGGGTTGCCGGAAGCCCAAAAACGGCCCGAAAGCCCTAAGACACACACAGCAACTCAAATACAGCAACACTCGTAAGGTTGCGACACAACTCATCCTGGAGGATCGTTTAATGTTCAAGAAAGTTCTCATTGTGGTCGCCCTGGTGGTGCTGGTGGGTGGCTTCCTCTTCGGTCGTGATGCCGTGAGCTATGTCTCAATGGGCCTCGACGAAATCCAAAACTCAACAAAGGACATGTTCCCGGTTGAAGTGGAAATCAAGCGAGCCAAGCATGAATTGGCCAGCCTGGAAAAGCCAATCAATGACTGCATGGAGCAGAAATACAACGAAGCGGTCAGCGTCGCCCGCTTGAAGCGAGAGATCGCCTCTGCTGAGGAGAAGCTGAGCCAGGATCGCCTGGAGATTGGCATCCTCAAGTCTGACCTGGAAAACGGCGACCAATACGTTACCTATGGTGATCGCACCTTTACACAAGAAGAAGTCGTTGCGGATCTGACCCGCCGCTTCAACCGCTTTAAGGTTGCGGAAGCCACCGTTCAAACCAAGCGCGAGATCCTGCATCAGCGCGAAAACGCTTTGGCCTCGATGGAAGAAAAGCTCACCGCGATGGAAAGCGCCAAGCATCAGCTCGCGTTGGAAATCGAGAATCTGGAAGCTCGCCTGGCGGCCGTTCAAGTTGCCGAGACCCGTGCCGAGTTCAATCTGGATGACAGCGACCTGGCCCGCGTTCGCAAGCTGATCGATGACGTCAGCGCCCGCATTGAGGTGAAAGCCATGATGCTGGACGGAGAGACGGATGCTTACCCGGAAATCCCGGTCACGCAGCCGCAATCGGGCGACATCCTGGAAGAGATCAACAGTTACTTTGATGGTGCCTCTTCCGAAGTGGTCGTCAACAACTAACTCGCTGAGATTTGTGGGGACCAGGGACCCAGGCAGAGCGGGCAATGTCGCTCGCCTGGGTCCTTGTCGTACCCGCCCTTAAGTTGAGAACTGCTCTGCATTTCGGGTCCGTTCCGCAGCAGGCAATTGAAACACTTCGACTCCCCGGGCAGTATGATGAGTAGGAGTCGCACGCAGCCACAATTCATCTTGTGCAGTCGCCGCAAGAGATTCCCCCCAGCCATCACCATTGACGAGGAGTTCGACTGATGTTTCAGCCTTGGAGACTGAAACTCCGAGAGGTCGAAGAGGCAGT
>CALJLD010000048.1 GCA_937982665.1 uncultured Planctomycetales bacterium | reverse complement strand
GGGGCTTGCTCGCTGGAGCCGGTGCCTAGCTGAATTGTTTCCCCGTGTTTAGCACAAATGGCCGCCGGCAAGGGTTACTTCGCCTGGTATCCCAACTACCGGGCCAGTACCGGATATGGGGTCGAATTCGCGAAGGCCGATCATGGTGATCCGATGGGCGCGCAGTTTAATGATCACCTTGACGCCATTGCCGCCTTCGACGCTAGGGGCCTCATCGATCCCAAACGTGTCGGCGTTGGCGGCGGATCCTATGGTGGATACACGGCGGCGTGGGCGGCAACCAAGGAGACGCAACACTTTGCGTGCGCAGTGAGTTTTGTACCGGTGATTGAAGTGCACACAAAATGGCTCACCAGCGATATTCCCTGGGAATTCTATTACGTTCACTATCAAGAGAAGCTTCCGCATGAAGCTTTGGAACTTCTCCGCGAGCGCAGTCCGCTAACGTACGCCACACAGTGCGATACGCCGCTTTTGATCCTGGGCGGCACGGCTGATACCCGCATCAACTCCAGCCAGCCGTTCATGCTCTATCGCGCAGTCAAATTTGCCACGGACACTCCCGTACGCTACGTCCAATATCCCGGCGAAGGCCACGGCAACCGCATGAACGTCTATCGCTATGATTACGCCGTGCGAACCATGCGTTGGTTCGATAAATACCTGGCTGAAGGCGATCATCGCGATGATCTTCCGCCGGGCTACGCTCTGGACTTGTCCGCTTGGGAAGAAACGGACAAATAACCTTGGGCAACTTGAACCCCGGCAAACGCCGCACATTGCTGAGCAAATCGGACACGCCGAAAATACGGACACGCCGCGAGGAAACTGGTTTGAACTCGGATCACGCCGCATCCCCAGAAGACGCTGCCGACAAAAACGACGAGTCCTTCTCGGCGGAGGAAGCGGCGCAAATTGAATCTTTGCTCGCCAAAGCACGGCAGGGAGATACGCGCGGCCGTGACGAACTTTTCGATGCCTGTCGCGACTATCTCAGATTCCTCGCCCGATCGCAGGTGCAGCGCAAGCTGCAATCCAAGATTGACGCTTCGGATATTGTGCAGGTCACGCTGCTGGAAGCTTATCGCGATTTCGACAACTTCCAAGGTAATTCGCAAGGGGAATGGCTGGCCTGGCTACGCAGGATCCTCGCCCGCAACGCCACGGACTATGTCCGCTGTTACAAGGGAACCGCCAAGCGAGATGCCGGCAGAGAAGTCGCAATTCGCCATCCGTCCGATGCCACGGACGTGATCGGCGCCGCTGAACCTGCCGCTGCGGACGCCAGCCCCAGCCAACAAGCTATCCGGCGCGATCAAGAGTTGCGGCTGACGGCGGCGCTGGCGGAACTTTCAGAGGATCATCGCCAGGTGATCTTGCTGCGGAACATTGAGCGGCTCCCATTTGATCAAGTCGCCGAGAAAATGAACCGCTCCCGCCCTGCCGCTCAAATGCTATGGATGAGGGCGATTCAATCTTTGCAAAAGATCATGGACGAGTGATAGCCAACACTCTCAAATTCTGTTTGAAACTCGCCAGACAGAACTAACAGCCTGTTGAACTATTTTAACTGGGTGCGAGATTCACTCTCGCACTTGGCGAGGGTTGAAGAATACCACGATGGTATTTTCAACAGTCTGCCGGTTGTCAATCGCGCGAGACATTCAGATCATTAACGCATCGTAGAAGAGCGATCGCGGAATTAGCGCAATCGTAGAAGAGAATAGTCGTAGCAAAAGATCATAGCGAATCAGCAACATGAATCTCGGCAACTGGCAATTGGAGACCGTTTCCGGCGGTGAGTTTCGCTTGGATGGCGGGGCGATGTTTGGCGTTGTGCCCAAGCCGTTGTGGGAGCGGAGGATCCCCGCGGATGAACGGAACCGGATCACGTTGCAAACCAATTGCGTGTTGGCGCGGGATGGAACTCATACCGTCCTGATTGATACCGGTTACGGCGGCATAGAGTCGCATAAGTTCATTGAGATCCATGCGATGGAGCAAGGCTCGCCGCTGGTAGACAGTCTGCATGCGTTGGGTGTGGCGCCGGAGAGCATTGACTTCGTCGTCTTCAGCCATCTGCATTTTGACCATGCCGGCGGCGGTGTCGTGCAGGATGAATGCAACGCGCTGGTCCCGGCTTTTCCGAATGCGACGTACGTCGCGCAGCGGCTGGAATGGCAATCCGCCACAAGCGATGCACCGGAACTTGCCGGGAACTATCCGCCTGAGAATTTGCTCCCGCTGGATGAAGCCGGCCAGCTGCGATTGATTGAAGACGGAGAAGTCATCGTCCCAGGCTTGCGGGGGCTGGTGACCGGCGGCCACACGGAAGGGCACAACGTGCTTTCGTTCGAGTCCGGCGAAACCAGCGCCATCTATCTGGGCGATCTTTGCCCAACACACGCGCACCTGCCGCGGATGTGGTGCATGTCGTACGACATGTATCCGTTGGAAACCCGGCGGAAGAAGCCGGCTTTGCTAGGGCAGATTGCCGACAACGGCTGGACCATTCTCTTCGACCACGATCCCACGATGGCCGGTTGCCGAATCGCCAGAGACGAGAAGCGCGAGTTCGTGATCACTGAGAAGATCGAGACTTTGTAGCGGCCGTCAAAGCAACAGCTGCGCGATGTAGACATCGATCCGGCGGCCAAACTTCCAGCCGACTTTCTTGAGCGTGCCGACAGGCTCGAAACCCAGGGATGTTGCCAGGCGGATGCTGGCTTCGTTCTCGCCGGCCATGCGGGCGATCAAAGTGAACATCTCCTGGCCGCGGGCGTGCTCAATCAACCCGGTAAGCATCTTGCGGCCCAGGCCCAAGCCGCGGTACTCCTCGGCCACGTAGTAAGAAACTTCGGCCGTCTGATCGTAGCCGCATCGATCTGACCAGCGACTCAAACTTCCCCACGCCAGCACAGGGTCCGTCGCGGGATGATCGGCTGCCGCGTCATCCGCGGCCGCAGGCGTCGCCACCAGAATGGCGTAACGCTCATCGTGCTGATCAAACCAGGCTTGATGCTCGTTCGCAGGCTTGATCTGAGTGTCGAACGTCGCGGTGGTCTTGGCGATGGCGTCGTTGTAAATCTCGACAATTCCCTCAAGGTGTTCGGCTTTCGCCAACCCAACTTTGACTTCTGTTGCGTTCACAAGACTCTGTCCAATCTATTGTCTGGCGATGCTATCAGTGCGTTGAGCTATCTGCGTGACTCGGCGACACAACCAGATCGATGGGAAAACGATTGGCGCGTTTGTGCCCAAAAGTTCGCTAACCGAAAAAGTTTGCCACGTGTTTTCGATTATCTGGCAACTTGTGCGGCGGGAAAGTGCGATAGTGAATTTCCGATGAAGCCTCGGACGATTCCACGGGCAGCCCTTTCATTTTTGCGGGAAACTGGCATGGCCGAATCCAACGAGCACGAATTCGCTCCCGACGAAGTCGACAAGCTCCAAGACCGCGTGCTGCGCGAGTTGGATAAGTTGAACGAACGAATTGAAGCCGTGATTGGCGAATTTGTTCGACCGCGGCTGGCCGACGATGCCGAAGTTGTCGCTCCTGCTGACGCAGTTGAGCCGGAAAACAACGACTTGGGCGATAATCCGCCGGATTCTCTCCGCAAAGCGGCATAGGCTGGATTCCGTGCCGCTTCTCCGGTGTTGGCAAGGAATTCTTGCAATTCCGCAATTCCGACTCAAGAATAGAGCCGCGGATCAAAGCAGGATTGTCTACTGAAGTTGATCCGCGCGCGGTACCCGCCCAGCCGCGTTCGCGTTTTGCGCTAAAGGTCTGCCGCCGCCTTTCGCGCACGTTCGATGTCCCCGCGACACATCCCCGCGACAAGGGAATGCACGCGTGTTCCGCAGCGCTCATCCAGCGCCTGCCCTGTCGCGGCATTTCCTCGTCACATTTCATCCATGCTGCTGGCGTTTTCCCCTCCCAGGAATCACATGATGAAGTTCGCCAAGAATCGCGATCGTTGGTCCCTTCGTTCTGCCAAACTGGTCACCGTGCTCCTTGCTTTTGTGGCGCTGACCGTCGTCTCGAGCGAGCCGAGCTTTGGCGAACAGCCTGTCACCAGCCCTAAGGCCTTTTTGGGGCACGATCTGGGAGAAGATTACTACCTGTGCAACTACCAGGAGTTGATGGCCTATTGGCAGAAGCTGGATGAGGAATCCAACCGGCTGAAGGTTGTCTCCATTGGATTGACGGCTGAAGGCCGCCAGCAGTTGATGGGTATTGTGACTTCGCCGGAAAACCACGCCCAACTGACGCGTTACCGCGAGATCTCGCGACGCATGGCCAATGCGGAAGGCATCAACGAAGAACTGGCCCGCACGTTGGCCAAAGAGGGCAAAGCTGTTGTGTGGATTGACGGGGGTTTGCACGCCAGCGAAGTGCTTTGCGCTCAGGCGAACATGGAGACGATGTACCGCTTTTTGCGGGATGACGATCCCGAGACGCTACGGATTCTTGACGATGTGATCATTCTGTTTGTTCATGCCAACCCAGACGGGATGGATCTGTGTTCGAACTGGTACATGCGAAACGAAGATCCCGAACAGCGCTCGCTGGCGGGATTGCCGCGGCTGTATCAGAAGTACATTGGCCATGACAACAACCGGGATTTCTTTGCCAACACCCAGGCGGAAACCCGCAACATGAACTACACGATGTACATCGATTGGCTGCCGCAGATTGTTTACAACCATCACCAGACCGGTCCTTCCGGGACGGTGTTGTTCTGCCCGCCGTTCCGTGATCCGGCGAACTATAACGTGAATCCGCTGGTCACCAACGGCATTGATGCCGTGGGCGCGGCGATGATGCAGCGCTTTTTGCTGGAAGGCAAAAAGGGCGCGACTTCGCGGAGCGGTGCTTCTTATTCCACATGGTGGAATGGCGGGCTGCGGACGACGGCGTATTTCCACAACATGATTGGGCTGTTGACCGAGACCATTGGCAGCCCAACTCCTTCGCGAATTCGTTTCCGTCCGGATCAGCAGTTGCCGACAGCCGATTACCTGGCTCCGATTGAGCCACAGGAATGGCACTTCCGGCAATCAGTGGAATACACCGTGACGGCCAACAAGGGCGTCTTGGACTATGCGTCGCGACATCGCGAACAATTGCTCTACAACATTTGGTACATGGGCAACGAAGCCATTGAGCGCGGCAACCGCGACAGCTGGACGATTACGCCATCGATGGTGAAAGCGGCCCAGGAACGGCCTCGGGATGATTCGGATACCGAGCGACCCGCGGGAGCAGCAGGGAACCGCCAGGATGGGAATTTCCCGGTCGCAGCGCGTCAAGGGGGAGGGCGAGGCAACCAAGGACAAGATGAACAAGGGCAAGCTAACCAAGGCCGGGGCAATCGCGGCCAACAGGCTCGCGGTGGGCAGGGCCGTGGGCAGCAAGGTCGTGGCGGACGCCAGGGCTTTGGACGAGGTCGTGGTCGAGGCCGTGGGCTGACCGAGGAAGATTTCGAACGGATGTTCCGCGATCCGGACAAACGAGACCCGCGCGGATTTATCATTCCCGCAAGTCAGACGGATTTCCTCACTGCCACGAAGTTTGTGAACACCTTGATGGGGACAGGCGTTGTTGTCCATCAGGCGAAGGATGATTTTGAAGTCAACGGTAAGCAGTACGCGGCCGGTTCGTACGTGGTGAAGACAGCTCAGGCTTTCCGTGCCCACGTGATGGACATGTTTGAGCCGCAGGATCATCCGGACGATTTTGCTTATCCGGGCGCGACGCCCACGGCTCCTTATGATATTGCCGGCTGGACGTTGGCGTTCTCCATGGGCGTGGAGTTTGACCGCGTGCTGGACGGCTTTGATGGCCCCTTTGAACGGTTGGAACTGCTGTTGCCGCCGCCGGCGGGCCAGGTGGTGAATGCGGAAGGTGCTGAAGGATTCTTCTTTGATACGCGAGTCAATGACGCTTTCTTGGTTGCCAACCGGCTGCTGGCCGGTGGCGCGGAAGTTCATCGTTTGACGGCGGGTGCGAGCCTTGGCGATCGCGTTTTGCCGCCAGGCACGTTTTATGTTGCCAATGGCGATGGAGTTGCCGAGAAGTTGAACGGACTGGCCGAGGAAATTGGCGTCTCTTTCATGGGAACCACAGAAGCGCCCGCGGATTTGCAGCCCGTCAACAACGTCCGGATTGGATTGTGGGATCGCACAGGCGGGTCAATGCCGTCGGGTTGGACGCGATGGATTCTCGAACAATTTGAGTATCCGTTTGATGTGGTTTACTCAGGCGACCTCGACGACGAGAACCTTCGCTCCAAGTATGACGTGTTGATCTTTGTGACCGGTGCGCTTTCGGATAATCGCGGCCGCGGTGTAAACACTTCCAACCTGGTGGACTTTGTGCAGCAGGGCGGAACGGTACTGACTATCGGCAGTTCGACATCGTTGGGTTACCAAATGGAATTGCCGTTTGCGGATCACCTGGTTCAGCCGGCGGAAGATGGCGAGGAACGGTCCTTGGGTCGCAGCGAGTTCTACATTCCAGGTTCTTTGCTGCGGGCGAGCGTGGATAACACGCAACCATTGGCCTGGGGGCTGGCCGACGAGATCGACATCATGTTCTACCGCAACAGCCCAACGTTCCGGTTGACGGATGATGTTGTGAGCGATGCAAGTGCGGACGATGCCGCCAATGGAGATGGAAAGGATGGAGATGGCCAGGACGACGGGGATCAAGGGAATGATCAAGAAGACGATCAAGCGGCCGCAAACGAACGAATTGCTGCTGTGCTCTCGCCAGTGGCCTGGTTTGACACGGATACACCGCTGCGGAGTGGTTGGGCCTGGGGGCAAGAGCACCTTGAGGGCGGAATCTCGGTGATTGATGCTCGGATCGGTGATGGCCGGCTGGCCATGTACGGGTCCGAGGTGCTCTTCCGAGGTCAGCCTCATGGGACGTTCAAGCTCGTCTTCAATGGCATCACCAATGCGAATGGGGCTGTTGCCGACGAGCCAGACGCGGATTCCGCAGCTGATGATACGGACGGCGCGGCAACTGATGGCGGTGACGGGGGTTAGTGCCAATGCTGGCGACTTGGTAACCAGGCGAACGGCGAGTGGATTGTGGAACTTCCCGAACATCGCGAACAGTTTGAGCTTGCCCCGACTGTCGAGGGGGAAACGCTATCGAGCGTCCCCTGGGCGGGCTTCCTGTTGGCTGCGGCCGTTGTGGGAGGTGGGATCTGCATAGTGGTATTTGTGCTGCAACTGGCCGAGCTTGGGGGCGGACCGAAAATTGCCGCCCTAAGCCGTAACCTGTTACTTGTGTTGGGGCTATCGGCGTGGTTAGGATCGTATCTGCTGTTTCGCCTGATTAGGCGAATGGCAAGGTTTGTTGAGTCGCCGGACTTTGTGCGTCAGCGAGAAGTGATGGCCGCCGCAAGGTGGCTATGGTTAAGCGCGATGCTCATCGGTTTGGCAGGCTTGGCATTCTGCGCGTCGATTGCAGCGGACTGGTACTGGGCTTAACGCTTGCTCCTTCTGCAACAAACGCGCTCAAACTGTCACATCATTTACCCGCCGCAGTGGCCAACTCATCCTGGCCGAGACAACAAGACTGACTTGGCGATCAACAAGCTCATTGATCTCCAAGAGACTCAACGTCCCGGCAGTCATGCACGGTCGCAGTTTTCAATCAAGGGCGTTCCCTTGGGTATATTCACCAAAGGCAAACAGTCGGAACTCACCGGACCTCCCGTCCAGTTCATTCCCATCAAGCCCATCGGTCAACCGATGGACTTGGAACTGTATGCGCAGATGCAAATTCTGATGGCCAATGCCATCAACGCCAAAGCCGGCGCCATGCTGCTCACGCTTTCCGGGCAAGGGTTGCGCGTGCAATTGCAGATTGACGGGGTGTTGCATGACCGAGAGGTGTTTGATCCCAACGCCGGAACGTTGCTGATCAATGCTTTCAAGATGTTGAGTTGGATTGACTACACCAAACGCATCGCGCAACAGCACGGATCGCTCAAAGTCAAATTCAAGAGCGAAAAGTACTCTTGCGAGGTAGCCAACCAACTCACGCAAGGGCAAGAGCGCCTGCTGTTCAAGATCTCCGGCAAATACACCACGCCGCCGGAACGTCTGGATGAAGCCGGAATGAATCCTTATACCTTCACGCGGCTGAAGGAATTCATGTTTGATCCAGTGTTTGTCATTGCATCCGCGCCGCCCAAGTCCGGACTAACAACAACCTTCAACTGCACCGTTGGCTCGGTCGACCGCTATCTCAGAAACGCGGTGGTCATTGAAGACGTCAGCAGCAATGAGCCGCCAATCGCCAATGTCAGTGTTACAACATATGACGCGAAAGCTGGCCAGTCTCCCAAGGACGTGTTGCCAGGCGTTGTACGAACTTATCCGGACGTCATCACTGTCCGCAACATGACAGACGGCGCCACCGTTGACATTCTCTGTGCGCAGCCGGCTCAAGATCGCATTGTTATCGGCGGGATTGCCGCCAAAGATGCCGTTGAAGCGTTGGTGCGAGTGTTGGCCATGGAGCCTGACACGGACAAATTCATCGCCACCATCGGGGCAGTCGTCAACTCTCGCATCGTGCGAAAGCTCTGCTCGGAATGCAAAGATGCGTATCCGCCGGAACCGCAACTGATGCAACAGTTGGGCATTCCCCGCGGGCGAGTGGCTTCGTTCTATCGCCCTGGTCCGCCGAAGCTTCCCGCGGAAATTCGTCAGCGGATGATTGACCAGCAAGTCCCCATCGTTTGCAACGCGTGTGGCGGGATTGGATACCGCGGCCGGACCGGACTTTACGAAGTCCTGATGGTCACGGACGAACTCCGCAAGGCGATGAAGAAGACCACCAAGGTGGATGAACTTCGCAAAGTCGCTCAAAAAGCTGGCTTCCGCCCGTTTCTGGAAGAAGGCGTCATGCTCGCCGCGCGCGGGATCACCAGCATTCAAGAAGTGATCCGAGTGCTGAAGAGCAGTTGATCCGTGCTGGGCGATTCCAGGACCGGCTCAAAGATCCCATCCAGTTTCAAGGAGTCACTCCGGCGGCTTCACCCGCCCGTGAAGTTTCCAGCCAATCAGCACTCCTTGATTGCAGCCGCGTTCCATCCGGCCACCAGGCAAGGTCCGTTGGATCCCTTCCACGCGGGATTCGGCCGGACCAATTCCTGCGGCGCTACTCTACGTCTTCCTGCGCTAGTCTGCGTCAGCCAAGCCGTTGAGTTTCCAGCCAAGGACAACGCCTTGGTAGCAGCCGGAGTACAGCATCTTGCGGTCGGGGGCGAACACCGGTTCGCGAATGTGGATGTTGATGCCATCAATCGTCTGCACGATTTCACCCGCAGCGACATCCCAAATCTCAATCCTTTGCGGCGCAGAGGAATTCCAAATCTTCTCGCCATCAACCATGTCAGCGGGACTTGTAGCCACGGCCATCCATTTGCCATCTTCCGTGATTGTGGCAGCCGTCAGGATGCGATCCGGGAATTGAATTTCTTTTTCGGTTCGCCCACTCTGGACGTCAACCACCTTGACGTTTGAGTCAGCAATTGTGTTTGTCCGGCTCTTCTCGACCGAGTATTCGCCGTGGTTGATCCCCTGGATAGCCCACGCATCAATCACCGATTCTTGTGCCAAGTCAAACAACTGCAGTGGGGTTTCGAGCGGACCACCCAAAACAATAAGCTGATCCTGCTGCACGTACTTCATCGAGCGAATAGCCCACACAGGCAGGCTGTCGATGCGCCGTCGAGAACGGCCCGTCCGCGCATCAAAGAACTCCAGACAAGGGAATTTGCCACGTTGGGACTTCGCGTTGTAGCCATTGGCGGCCACGGCCAGTTCGCGGCCATCAGGCGAAAGCGCGCAGCAATGGGCAGAAATGTAGACCGGCGTTTCAAACACTTGCAAGCGCGTTCGCGTGTCAAAGCAATAGGCCACGCCATCCACAAAACCTGGCCCTGTGCGAGCTCTTTCGCCGACGGCATAAAGATAGCGGCTGTCCTTACTCCAGGTGCAATGGTGTAACAACGGTGTGCCAGGACACTCGAACGCATGCAACAACTCCGAGGTTCCGGCATCCCAAAGGAGAACACGTTCGTCTTTGCCATGCGATGCGATCAGGCGAGAATCGGGCGAGACAGAGATATCCCACAAATTGTCGTCATGCCCATGCCCCTTGGCAACGGTCCGCGCACCGGTCTCCACATCAAAGACCTTCAGCAAGACTCCAGGACCGCTGACCAGCTTTTTGCCGTCCATTGACAAATGGACTTCGCCGGCTGTGATCTTCTCATCAAATTCGCGCGCGACTTTGCCACTGGCAACATCATAGATTCGCGTGACTTCGTCTGACTTAACGGCGAGCAACTTGAGGCTGGGTGCAACACACATCCAGCGCGGGTTGGGCATTTCGCCAGCACGTTCAAACTCGCGGAGAACTTCGCCGGTTGTCACATCCCACACTTTGATTGATCCGAAATATCTTCTCCCTTCAGCAACCTCGCGTGGCTGGGAAGCAACAGTCAGCAGTTTATCGTCGGAGAGAAACGCCATGCCGGCGAGGCGTCCTTCGCCGATCTGCAAGGTCCGCAGTTGTTCGCTCGACTGCCCATCGAAGATGTAAATGGCATACGGATCTGCCTGACCCGCGGCGTAGAAGCTACCACCGGTTGAATATGCTGCCTTGAAATCAACTGTAAGCTGCGCGTCACGAGAAATCTTGTTGAGTTCTTGGCCTGTCGCCGCGTCAAACTGGCGAATTTTTCGATCATTGCCGCTGCTCAACAACTTCGTTCCGTCAGGCGACCATACCAGTTGGTGCATGTTCAATCGTTCGCCTTCTTCACGCGAGAAAACCTCAGCGCGGGCCTCGATATCCCACACCGCCAGAGCGTCGAGAATGCCTGCTCCGGCAAGCCGCGTGCCATCAGGAGAGAAGACCAACCGCTGGAAGTAGCCCGGCGAGATCGCCATTTCATCAAGCCGCTTTCCAGTCTGGATATCCCAGAACTGAAGCTTTGAATTACCAACCGTAACGATCTGCTGCGAGTCCGGCGTGATCGCCAGAGCGGTGAAACGCCCTCGCAGATCGAAGTTGCCAAACAGCTTATCAACGCCCAATCGCGCGGCTTCGTCTCCGCGATGTTGTGCGAAACACGAAGTTTGCAAATTCGTAATCGCTGCCAAACAGGCAACCAATGTCAGCGCGCGAAGGCCAAATGTCGCGGAATTATGCCCGCCCATGTTCTGCTCCTGTGTTGCTTGAGACGATCGCTCCGGCGGCTTCTCCAGAGCCAAGCTCCGACTCGATGTGTTTTGCGAGCCGGTGATGGTCATTGGTCTTTGACTTTGGACGCATCCAACACGGTCGTCAATTCTCGCGCCGCAACGGCGCTATCGACCGTCGTCAAGATATACTCGCCGTCGCGCGTGATTGACCAACTGCTGGCGACGAAAGAACGCTCGGTCACAATGTTGAGCAATTCTGCCGAGTCAGCGTCCCAGATGCGAATCTGTGGTTGAGCGCCCTCAAGAATCCGCTCTTGCCCGTCTACCAACGTTGTCCCGGGACAGCGCGCCCCAACTCGCCGACCGTCGGGAAAGAAGAACGGACTTTGGAGGCGGATGACAGGTATCGCAATCCGGCGCAACTCTTTGCGGGCGCTAACGTCATAGATGATGACTTCACCGTTTGATGACAAGCCTGCCATTCGCCGAGAATCCGCGCTGAAGCTAACGATGCCTTGCGCGCAGCCAACCTCGCTGTGAAGAAGATCACCGGTCCGCGCATTCCAGAACTGCAGGTGATGCGGACCTGTGAATGTTGTGGAGACGAACGATTCACCATCAGGCGCATACCGAAACGACTGGACGGGGCTTTGCAGTTGGGGAAGATCCAGCGTACGAGTCCTTCTTCCCGTTTGCGGATTGAGAAACTCAACCGCAGTCAATTGAATGCGCGGATTTCTGCCGAGTTCTACGGAACTGACTGCGATTTCTTGGCCATTGGGTGAGGGCGCAATCCGCCAGTCCCGAGAGATATGCGCGTTGCGCAATTCTGTTTCAAAGACTTTTGTGCGCTCAAACGGATCAAGCGCCAGCAATGTCGCTTTGTAGTCCCCGGCACGTTGGATGTTAGCGCTGTCGCGCAAGATGTAGATCTGACGGCCGTTGGGCGCCCACGCCATTGCTTCAATCGAAAGGTCCTTCTCAAGTTCAAACACATGCACGGGCTGGCACGTCTCCCAATCCCAGACAATGGCGCTCCCGTCATTGCTGGCCGTGACCAGCAAAGTGCCATCAGGGGAACGCGCGCAAAAAACGGAACCGTCATGCCCGTCCGCTGTCGACATGTGCAGCCAGGCATTCGTTTCGATGTCAATGAGTTTGACCAGTTTGCCGCCGTATGCGATTTTCGATCCGTCCGGCGACACGGCAATACCGGAACTATATTGGCCAACCGGCAAGCCCTCCAAGTTGCGGGTGACTTCGCCAGTCTGCAGATCGAAAAACCGCACGGTGCCCCCAGACTTAACCACAACTTGTTTTTGATCCGGAGTTAAACAGACGGCTTCCGGCTTACCCAACGTCTCGGCCTGGTCCAGAGTTTTGATCAGCTTGCCGCTTCGCGGATTCCAAATTGAGATGACGGAATACTTCCGCGCGATGCCGTTGACTTCGCGAAACTTTGCTCCGCAAGCGAGGACTTCGTCTTCAGAAAGAAAGACTATTCCCGCGAACCCGGCAGAACGGTCCATCCCGAGATCGATCTGCTGCAGCCTCTGATGTGATTCCGCATCAAAGATCAGCAGCGGATTGCTTTCGTCTGAGCCGCCGCAAGCGTACAAACTTCCTCCTGGCGACCAGGCGGCATCATCCACGGCCCCATTTACATTTCGCACGTGCGAGACAATTTCTTCGCCTGCGGCTACGTCCCAAACTTTGATCGCGCCCTGCCAATGGCCAAGCACAATCTTCGATCCATCCGGGGACCAGGCCATTCCATGTAGGCTGCCGAAATCGCCCGGCCCTTTGAAGAGTGCATCCCCCGTGGCGGTGTTCCAGACGGAAAACGCTCCGTCGTTACCATCAATGAGAACACGGCTGCCGTCAGGCGAAAGCGCGAAATTGCCTAGTGCATCCGGCGACGACGTCATCGGGACTTCCCGGGTTTGCCCCGTGGCCACATCCAAAAATTTGAACTTCCAGGCGCCACAACCGATCAGCAGTTTTCCATCTGCCGAGAAGTTTGGCTGGCGGCCGAAACCACGCAGTCGCGTGAGGCCAAATAGCTTGTCCACTCCCAACCGCGCGGCTTCGTCGTCCTCAGCTTCAACGCGTTGTGGCGTTTCCGTTTGTTGTCCGCAGGCTGAGTTTGGGACCGCGAAACATGAAGCACTGAGAATTGCCAGAAAAAATGCGCCGCGCGAAACCAATGAAGTGAACAGAGGCATGCCCATGACCTGCTCTTGTTAGAATGATTCGGACGCGAAGTTGCCGGCAACGTTGCTGTTGCTCAAGTTGGCTGCTCCCATTCTGACAGCCGGATGCGTCCGGAGCAAAGAACCTAACTACTTTGCCTCAATGCTTCGCGCAGCTAATGGAAACTGGCGATTTTCGCCAGCGCCTTGCGGCTGATGTCCGGCACTTGGGCGTCGTCCGCCGGATAGCCGACGACCAACAACAAGAACGGCCGCTCGTTCGTGGGGCGACCGAGGATTTCGTTGAGAAAGCCCATGGGGCTTGGGGTGTGCGTCAGTGAGGCCAGCCCGGCGTTATGAATTGCGGAGATCAACATGCCTGCGGCGATGCCGACGGATTCAACCGCATAATAATGTTTCACGTTGCGGCCATCGGGAAGCACGCCAAACCGCTGTGAAAAAATCGCAATGAGATAGGGCGCTGTCTCCAGGAACGGTTTGTTACTGTCCGTGCCCAAGGGCGCCAGCGCATCCAGCCATTCCTGCGGCGCGAGCCGCTCATAGAACTCGCGCTCTTCGGCTTCGGCCGCATCGCGTATCTGCTTCTTGATGCTCGGATCGGAAACAACCGCAAAATGCCACGGCTGCAGGTTCGCGCCGCTGGGAGCCGTCCCGGCGCTCATCAGGCAATTCTCAATCACATCGCGCGGCGGAACGCGATCAGAAAACTCTCGCACCGTGCGACGCGCGTTCAACAAGCGGTAGTAATCCGCTGCGCGTTGCGACATCTCGTCATCGGTACGCGAAGTGAATTCAAGAGGAATGAAGTTAGGCTGAGTCATGTGTTGAATTGTAAATCTGCGACAGAGAATGTGTCCGCGTATGAGCTGTCGTCCTTCTTCGTTGGCGGGAATGCCGTCGAGCACATCGAGGAGGCAAACGCTGATTGTCGTTCGTCTTTGGTATGCGGGCGATGTAACTTTGCATCGACTGGATTCCCGCCTTCGCGGGAATGACGGAAGGATGCTGCCTGCATGTTACCGAATGACAGACCACGAGGCTCCCACGGACTATTAGGCTCCCACGTATTTTGCGTACACCGTCTTGGCAATGTTCACTTCATCCGTCCCCGTGATGATGGCCCGACCGTCCGGGAAGATGGTCAACGTGTACGGTTCTATGTTCGCTCGCAGCAAGAAGGCGTTGCGGGAAGTCTCGCCCAGCGGCGCGAGCTTCTTTTGCAGCAACTCCAGGTCGAGTTGGGAATTCGCCTCGGGCGACGGCGAAACTTGCACGGCGTTCCGTCCACAAAGGACTGCTGACCGGCTCGTTCGTTCGCCGTTCAACCAGGCATATTCGCCGTGGTGACATGCGGGGCAATCGCTTGAATCGCGCAGCCCGCTGACATCAATCTGTCGTACCGAGTTGTCCCACAAGTTGATAATGGTCCACTGGCGGCTGATGGCCTCCGAATGTCCGGACAAAATCTTCAGGGCTTCGCATGCTTGGATGCTGGCAACGACATTGATGATTGGCCCAAGAATCCCGGCAGTATCGCACGTGGGCGATTCGCCCGGCGGGGGAGGCTCCGCAATCAGGCACCGCAGACATGGCGTCTCGCCAGGGATGATAGTCAGCGATTGTCCTTCCGCTCCGAGACATCCGCCATAGACCCACGGCAGTTTGTGCTTCAGGGCAAGATCGTTGATAAGGAAACGCGTCTCAAAGTTGTCCGTGCCATCGAGAATCAGGTCGGCGTCGGCCGCGTATCCTTCGATGTTCGTGGGATCGACATCAGCAACTTCCGCTTCAATTTCTACCGTCGAATTAATCTTCCGCAGCTTATTGGCCGCCGCGATGGACTTAGGAAGCGACGCGGCGATGTCTTCTTCATCGAACAGGACCTGCCGCTGCAGGTTGTTCGGTTCGATGAAATCACGATCGACAATTCGCAGAAACCCCACGCCGGCGCGAACAAGCGTGTTGGCTAACACGGTCCCCAGCGCGCCGCAGCCACACAAGAATACCCGCGACTGCGCAATCCGCTCCTGGCCTTCGCGCCCCAGCGGCGCGAATTGCATCTGGCGAACGTAACGGGCGAGTGGATCAGGCGTAGGCATCCGATCTCTTTGTCATTTTCCTAGCGCGTTTCAAGCAAGCCGGTCGGCGGCGGAGATCAGCCGATAGGTTCAATGTAATACCTGTTGGAAATGCCTGCGACATCTTGATGGTAATAGAAGCAATCCGGATCCGCTTCTTTAACCGCGGCCACAATCTCAGGCAATTCTTCGCGCGTGATGATTGTCAGGACAACGGAAAACTGCTGGCCGGAATGTCCACCCATGCCTTCCTGACGGAAGTAGGTGCGATGCTCGGAAGCATTCTTAATCGACTGTCCCACGTGCTCGGCTCTTGCGGTCACGATTGAAAGCAAAGTCAGTTTGAACTTGCGGTACAAGTTGTTCAGCGTTTCCGCACTGGCAAAGATGTAGATGCACGTGTACATCAACGTGTTGACCATCGCTTCAAACTCACCGTTCTTCAGCAAGTTCATGAGCAACCCAAAGGCCGTTGAGACAACGGCTGCCAGGATTGCGATGTAACCAACGGGCTTGAGATACTTGACGGCCAGATAAGCCCCGAGAATATCCTCGTCACCTGTGGAACCGCGCGAGCGGAAAGCGAGTGCCTTGGCGGCGCCGGCTAACAACCCACCGAAAAGGACAAGAATTATCCGCTCGTTCTGCGGCTCCGGTTGGGCAAACCGAGCTTCTGGGAGCAGGGCGAGGCCGATGACGACAATCACCACCACCAACAGAGTGCGCAGTGCGAACCGCCGTGAAATTCGCAAGAAGGCAAAAACCAACAACAGCGATTGAAACAGGAGATAGAGCCCGATGAACAACCACTCGCTGTCAAAGTAGTAGGAGAGTGCGGCGGCAACTCCTTCTGTGCCGGTGAGGATCACCTTGGTTGGCAGCACAAAGTACTTGAGCGCAGCTGCATAAAGGCCGCCAGCCAAGACAATCATCAGGTAATCAAGCGGAGACGCTGTCCTGGGGCCTTGCGGATTGCGTGGTTGATCCATGGCGATCACTTTCGCTCGCGGCAGTGTTACTTCTCTCGCCGTGCCGCGCGCTTGCGCTCCACTTCGCTCAACAGCTTCTTCCGCAGGCGAATTTGCGTGGGCGTGACCTCAACCAGTTCGTCGTCTTCGATGTACTCCAGGGCCATCTCCAACGAGAGATCGCGCGGCGGCTTGAGCAGGATGTTGCGGTCGCTGCCTGCGGCGCGGATGTTGGTCAGCTTCTTCTCTTTCGTTGGGTTGACCGACATATCGCCCGTCCGGCTGTTCTCACCAACGATCATGCCTTCGTAGACCACGTCACCGGGGCCGACAAACATCTCCGCCCGATCCTGCAGGCCATCCAACCCGAAGGCGACCGCCTTGCCGCTGACCATGGAGACCAACACTCCATTTGGTCGGCCAGGGACGTCACCTTCAACAGGGCGATACTTCTCGAAACGATGATGCACGATGGCCGTCCCTTGCGTGGCGTTGAGCAATCGCGTTCGCAAGCCGATCAGGCCTCGCGCGGGAATGGAAAACTCCAGGTACACGTATTCTTGATGATGCGACATCCGTGTGGACTGACCGCGTCGGGCGCCGACCAACTCCATGACGGGGCCCATTTTGTCTTGCGGAACTTCCACAACCAGGGATTCGTAGGGCTCCTCAAGCACACGATTGTTCGTCCGCATGACCACCTGTGGCTTGCCGATCGAAAGCTCGAAGCCTTCGCGGCGCATCGTTTCAATCAGCACGGCCAGGTGCAGCACGCCACGGCCGGAAACCTGGTAAGAATCGGTGCCGGCCAATGGCTCCACGCGCAGCGCCACGTTGCGTTCCAGTTCCTTCTGCAAACGGGCGGCAATGTGCCGCGTGGTGACAAACTTGCCTTCCCGACCGGCCAGCGGCGAGTTGTTAACGCCAAACACCATCTGCAAAGTTGGCTCATCCACCTCCACACGCGGCAGCGGGCGACGATGTTCCACATGGCTGACTGTGTCACCAATGCAAACATTGTCCAAGCCGACCAGAGCGACGATATCGCCGGCGGTTGCCTCTTCCACCTGCACGCGGCCAAGCTTGTCGAACAGATGCACTTCGGCGATCTTCGCCGTGTGCGATCGCTCGTTCGCCTGGAGCACGGCGACCTGTTGTCCCGGCTTGACCGAGCCGGAATAAATACGGCCGACGCCAATTCGGCCGGTGTAGTCAGACCAGTCCAATGTATTGATCAGGATCTGCAGCGGCGCATCGACTTGAATCTGTGGGCCGGGGATCGCCTCCAGCATTAAGTCCAAAAGCGGCTTCATCGACTCGCCCGGTTGGACCGGATCAGCTGTCGCGACACCCAACTTGCTGGAGGCAAAGATGTGCGGGAAGTCATCGATCAAATCTTCCGCACCCAAGTCCAGGAACAATTCCAAGACTTCATCCAGCACTTCCACCGGGCGGGCATCGGGCTTGTCAATCTTGTTGATCACAACCACCGGCTTGAGCCCAACTTCCAAAGCCTTGGAAAGTACGTATCGCGTCTGTGGCATTGGGCCTTCATGCGCATCGACCAACACCAAAGCACCATCAGCCATCCGCAGCACGCGCTCAACCTCGCCGCCAAAATCCGCGTGCCCCGGCGTATCAATCAAGTTGATCTTCACGCCGGCGTACGGGAGCGCGATGTTCTTGGCCAAGATTGTAATGCCGCGTTCCCGCTCCAGGTCGTTCGAGTCGAGAATGCAATCGCCGGAAACCTGGCTGGCACGGAATTGCCCGCTTTGTCGCAACAGGCAGTCCACCAAAGTTGTCTTGCCATGATCAACGTGCGCGATGATGGCCACATTCCGCAGGTCATGCCGGCGGACAAGTTCACCTGAAGTTTTCAAATCGGATGCACTAACGACAGACAAGGGAAACTCCGCAAAAAAACGTGATACACATTCATGGCACCTGCTCATGTGCCAAGGTCAAGCGCGCAGAAACCCATGAACAGGGGTGGTCTTGCGCCAAGCACTGCCGGAGTGGTTCCTCGCCCTGGCAGGCGGCAACGGCCAGCCGGGCCGATCGCTCAAGAGAACTCCGCTACCGGCTTCACTTTACCATGCAAGCGTTTTGACGCGTATGGCGCTTTTGCCGCGAATTCCGGCCTGCTAGCGGCGAAAGGGCTTAGTCCAAAAAGAGTGAATTCACCGCCCGTGATTCTGGCCGGTCGTTGCAGATGCTCAAAGCCGCTCCCGATGTCCACGGATTTCAACGCTGGATGCCGGAGTCCCCGCAAAATGTTCGGTTTCCGGTCAGGCCGCCTTGAAGAAAAGCCAGGCACGGGTCATTCTGCATGATTCGCGTGCTGTCACGCGTGAATTGTGGATTGCCCTCCAGCGTGCATGTTCCGTGTCTGAAGCCAACGTCAAATCCAAGCGAGCCACCGGTGGCGGTGACAAATGGTACCACCCCCGTTTGTGGCACTCGATGAATGCAAGCGCGTGGTGGCGAATGTTTGCCGCCAACGGCTTCCGCGCGTCACCGCATCGTTGGGCCACGGTCGTCTCAATCGCCGGATTGACGGCTTTCAATTCGTTCTTGGGTCTGGTCCAGGCCATAACGCATGGCGCGCGTGTCGCGAAAACTCCCATAACCGATGATCCCATCTTCATCATTGGGCATTGGCGATCCGGAACCACGCACCTGCACGACCTGCTGTCGCTCGACGAACGTTTTGCCTATCCCACAACCTACCAATGTTTTGCCCCGCAGCATTTCCTGCTGACGGAGCGGCTCTTTCCCAAAATGTTTCCGTGGATGCTGCCCGAAAAGCGACCCATGGACAACATGGCTGTTGGCTTTGATCGACCACAGGAAGACGAGTTCGCGCTGGTGGCGCTGGGACTGAAATCGCCTTATTGGTCGATGGCCTATCCCAACCGCCCGCAGTGTGAGAAATATCTGCGGATGAAGGAGGTGGGGCCCGCGGCACGCCAGAAATGGAAAACTGTCTTTGGCAAGCTGCTGCGTCGTTTGACATACCGTTACGGCGGCAAGCCAATCATCTTCAAATCGCCGACTCATACGGCACGTGTGGAACTGCTCGCCGAGATGTTCCCCGGCGCAAAGTTCCTGCACATCGTTCGCGATCCGCATACGCTGTTTGCGTCAACCGTTAACTTGTGGCGCAAGGTCTATACCGTTCATGGAATGGAGAAGCCGAACTTCGAGGGGCTGGAAGATTACGTTTTTCGCACGCTGATTGAGATGTACACCGGCTTTGACGAGGCGCAAGCCCAGTTACCAGCTGGACAATTCCACCAGGTTCACTACGAAGACCTGGCGACCGAGCCGTTGCGAACACTGGAAGACTCGTATGCGGCTCTCAACTTGGGTGGCTTTGCCGATGTGAAACCGCGTCTGGAACAATACCTGGCCGGACTGCGAGACTACAAAGCCAATCAGTACGAACTCTCCGAGTCCATTCGCCGCACGATCAGCGAAAAGTGGGGCCCAATCTTCAGGCCCTGGGGCTATGAGGTGGCCGAAGCGCCGCAAGAAGCCGCTGCGGCAGCAGACTAAGCATTGAGGCGATTCTAGTCAGGCAACGACTGACGCCGGATTTGCAACAGCGATCATTCGCATCGCGCAGGCAAATGCGCCACTCATCTATCAGAGTCGTCAGCACTCAGCAGTGACTCTCTGCCGCTGTCAGGAGAAATCTGTGGCGAATTGGATAATTTTCGCTATTATGATTTGACTACCCCTCTGCATTGGGGGTGGTGCTTTTCGGCTCGGCTTCGTGCCCAGCCACGGCGATCTCCGCGTTTTTCGAACCACGTTCGCGGATCCAGCACCATGTCGCTTTTTTCTTCGCAGTCTGACGCGACTCCCAAGGAGTCTGTGTCCAAAACTCGCCCGACACCGTCCGCGCCGTTTTGGCGACGACCAACAGTGATCGTGGCGACGTTGTTGATTGCCGGCGCTACTTGGTGGGGTATCTCCTGGTTTGCCAATTCCTCGCACGAAGATCGTATCGTCTCTCATGTCAAAGAGTCCGAGGAATTGATCCTGACTCTGACGCCGGAACTGAAGAAACTGAATGAGAGCGTTCTGAATTTGGTGCTTCCGGACCACCACAGCACCAATCTGTTCGCCGAGAACGTAACGGTGGTTCCTTTCCCGGCGGATGGTGATTCGCCAGCTGCACAGGCAAGCACAAGTCGTTCGCAGCTCTCGTTGTGCCGCGAACTCATTGGTTCCGTTGACCACTTTGTGAATGCGAAGTTCTATTTTGTCCGCGGCGAGGTTGCCGCCGATGGTGTTTTTGAATCTGAGATGGGCTTTGACGCCTTGGCGAGAACCGCAAACGGCGCCTGGCGGTCGATTCATGGCAGCCTTGACGTGACGTGGAACAAAGCTGACCGCAGCGAGAACGGCGAGCCTCAATGGAAGATTACTGCGTGGCGCGGAACGAAGCTTGAAGCGGAAGATCGTGACGCGCTGATGTTTGAGGATGTGCTGGCGCTTGCCATCCCGGATGCTGAGGTTCGGGCTGATGCCCAAAGCGCCGTTCATGAACAGCACGTGATCGACCAATACAAAACAGGCAAGCCTGTGCGTTTGTCGCCGCAATACGCCAAATACTTTCGCGCCTGGGCGGACAACATGCATCCCGGATTGTCGGTTGTCGATTTTGACGACGATGGCTGGGACGATCTGTACGTCATGCGCCGTTGGGAGAAGAACTTGCTCTTCCACAACCAGCAAGACGGCACGTTTGTGGAGATGGCTGCCGAAGTTGGTTTGGATTTGCCTGGCGTGACGACAAGTGCGATCTTCGCTGACTTCGACAACGATGGCGACCAGGATGCATTCCTGGGACGGACGCTACAGCGCAGCACATATTTGACGAATGAAGATGGCAAGTTCGTCAACAAGTCGGACATGGAGTTTCCGTATTTCGTGACGTCGCTCTCTGCTGCGGACTACAACGGTGATGGCTTGCTGGATGTGTACCTGTGTACGTACGCCATTCCGGATGTGGACTTGCGGACCAAAGAAGACGCGATGGAGTTTTTTCCGCGCGATGTCGTGGATCGATTGTGGGACAAGGTCGGCACCGCGGACCTTTCCGCGCGATACTTGGATCTGTCGGGTCCGCCGAATCTGCTGTTGAGAAATGTTGGGAACGGCAAGTTCGCAAAAGCCCCGGAGAGCGAGCAAGTTGAGCTTTGGCGGACGTCACTGCAAGCAACCTGGGCAGATTATGATCACGATGACGACCCCGACTTGTACGTGGCCAATGATTACGCGCCGGATTGCTTGTTCCGCAATGATGGAGAGCAGGGCTTCGTAGAAATCACGCGCGAAGCCGGCGGCGAAGCCATGATGGGATTGGGGATGGGCGCGAGCTTCGGCGACTTTGACCTGGACGGCAAGCAGGATCTCTACGTTTCCAACATGTATTCAAAAGCCGGACGCCGAATCACGGCTCAGGTCGATGGGATTGATCCCAGATTTGTGCGCTCTGCCGAAGGCAACCTGCTGTTCCATAAAGGGGAGGCGGACAAGTTTGAACTTGTCTCCAGCGTCGAGCCGCCGGGCATGCAAGTCGCCAAGGCGGGCTGGTCATGGGGAGGACAGTTCGCGGATCTCAACAATGATGGCTGGCTGGACATCTACGTCGGCAGCGGCTTCTACACTGCGCCAAAAGCCATTGCCAGCGATGTCGATTTGTGAAGTGAGTTCTGGCGCACGGTCGTGTGCACAGATACAACGCTTTCTTCATCGCTCTTGCAGAAGCTGCAGGAAGCCAACAATGAGACCGCTGCCGATGAATTGACATTGGGCGATCCTCAAGCGGACCGCGAAGAGGCGGATTCGTTTTCCGGTAACGAACGCAACCATTTGTTCCTGAATAATCAGGGCAAGGCATTTGCTGACATCTCCGCGCTGTCAGGCTTGGATTGTCCTGAAGACACCCGCTCGTCAGTGTTGTTTGACTATGATCGAGACGGTTGGCTGGACGTTGCTCTTGTGAATTGCAACGCGCCGGCGTTGGGTCTCTTCCGCAACAATCTCGCCAGCGAAAGCAACAACCACGTCATCGCCGTGCGGTTGGTTGGTGGAGCCACGCCAACGCTTTCCAACGGCTATGCACCGCGCGATGGCTACGGCGGAAAGGTCTTCCTCCGCGCTGGCGGCAAAACATATCTCCGCGAGAGCCGCGCTGGCGAAGGCTTCGCGGCGCAGAACAGCCGCACGTTGTTAATCGGCATTGGCACAAGCGAATATGCCGAGGAACTGCAAGTGCGTTGGCCTTCTGGGAAGACGCAGAGCTTGGGCAATGTCTCCGCCGGAACCTTGGTCACGTGCTACGAAAATGCCGAAGAATCGGCCGACGGTTCGGGCTTCGCCAGCGAGCCGTATCTGCGCGACGCCGCACAAGAACTGATCAGCACTGGGGTGGCATCTGCAGAACAGCGGCCTGTCCTGGAGCTTGCTGGAACGGAAGCGGTCGACGCACCCTTACGAATGGTGACAACCATGGCCACATGGTGCGCAACCTGTCGCGGAGAACTTCCCCAATTGGCCAGGCTGCGTGACGGATTCTCCAGCAGCGAACTGGCCATGTACGCCGCGCCCATCGACGTCAATGACGACGCAAGCAAACTTGCCCAGTATTGCGAGCAGAACGATCCGGCTTATCAATTGTTAGCCGACCTGCCGATCAGTCAACGAGAGCTAGTCCAAGAGGTTGTGAAGCAGGAACTGGGGACAGAAGCGCTTCCAGCCACTTTGGTGCTCAATGCTCAGGGCGAAGTTGTCGCCAGCTTTCCCGGCGTGCCCACCGTTTCGGCGCTGCGACGGTTGTTGGTGCGTCCCTGAGCAATGAGCGGCTGCTGCTGAGGTCGAGCCGAATTGCGTGAGGCGCCCAGGCGTGGCCGCTTTAGACCGCGACCCACACGCACGACGCGTTCCGAAGTTTGATTCAATTGCCAAAGATCGTGGAGCCAATTTCCAACAAAAGCTGCGCACTGGGCAAGGCGCGTTTTGAAAAATCTTTGGTTTTGTCGCGGATGCTGCATCCGCCCTGCGCATCGCGAGTCGGCCCACGAGCGAATTTGCGGTTTTCCAGGGGGCGCTCGTTGGGGTTGATAAGGGGGAGAATTCCCCAGGTATGACAACCGGTCTGCGCGCCCAAAAATAAGACGCGAAGGAATGAGACCAATCCGCGCCGCGCGAGGGCTTTCCACGTTGACGGTTGATACTTTT
The DNA here is from genome assembly GCA_937982665.1 of uncultured Planctomycetales bacterium. Taxonomy (GTDB): domain Bacteria; phylum Planctomycetota; class Planctomycetia; order Pirellulales; family S012-138; genus CALJLD01. The sequence continues at coordinate 60,846 of CALJLD010000048.1, read as the reverse complement.
TCTGCTCGCGGATTACGCGCCGAGACGCCTCTTGTCGGTGCCCGAACCAAACGCGAGAACGTCAGCGCTACATGCGCGCATTTGTTTGTCGTCGAAACGGCGCTAGTCCACACCCCAAGTTTCAGCCCAGGTCTTTAGCAGAGCTTGCGCGGCGGCGGTGCCATAGTTCTCCAAGTGGCCGGCGTTGATGATCCGTCGGGCAATGTCGCCCACTTGTTTCTTCACGGCTGGCTTATCTTTGACGTAGGCCTCTAACTTTGCGACCGCGGCGTCAATGTCTTCTTGCGTGGCGTCCTTCTGAATAATGGGAGCGAGGAAGTCACGCAGATTGGGGTCTTGCGCGTTTTGGCCTTGTTCACCGCGCCGCATTGGTGTCGCGCCGAGCTCTTCCGCTGACGGCGGTTCCACTTCCATCAGCTTGGCGATCTCTGTCGCCACTTTCATGCTGTCGGCTTGTACGCTGGGTTGCACCAAGGCAAAGTTCGCGGTGACCTTGTTGTCCTTTGCAATCAGAATTGTCATGGCAACGTTGCGGTTCAAACCGTAGGCGCCAGGACCTTCTTGTCCATCGTTAGAGATTCCAACGGCCACGTTGCGCGGCATGGCTTGACGCGCGCGATTGATCCGAGACTCCGATTCCGTGGGGTCATCGTGCAGATAGATCACGCCAGCGGTGAGGCCCTTCTCTTGCAGCTTGCCGGCGTAGGTCATTACCGCGCGGGTCATGCCAACGGTTGGTCGTGTGAATTCGTGAATGAAGACCAACGCAACAGGTCCGCCATCGGCCGCTTTAACCAGGTCAACATTGTCCCCCACGGCGACATCAAGTGGGCCAGGCACTGCGGCGCGAAACTCAAACGCAGGCAGCGTTTCGCCAGGCTGCGGTCCAGAGAAGACTTCCTCATCCTGAGCGAAGCTGACGCTGGGGACAAAAAGCGCAAACAGTGGAAGCAGTATGACCGCAAAGCCGAGTCTGGAAGAATTCATGGGTGAGCATGGGTGAGAGCAGTTTGCCGCCGCATTCAGGCCCGCAAGCATTCAGGATATTCGCGCGCGGCACTGCCCGGCAACTTTTTCGAGAATATTCCGCGCAGCCGCCAGTACGGCGACAAGCGGTTCAGAGTTTTTGTCGTGAGAAACTCAGCCTTTAGGCCATTTACGACCTTACGCATCGGCCATTCGAGCCTGGACGATTTGTATCAGGTCACGAACTTCCGGGAAGGGAACCATTTCAGCCGCGAAATTGGCATCGGTAAAGATGCGCCACCGCTGATCCATCTCTTCCCATTCGGATTCGACTTTGTCAATCACGAACAGGTAGACGACAACTTCATGGGACTTGCCACCTTTCTGGTAGACGTAGGTTCCCAGAGGGTTTGGGTCCGCAAGGTGTCCAATCAACCCGGCTTCTTCTTCGGTCTCGCGGACAGCGGTATCTGTCGCCACCTCGCCGGGGTCAACTTTGCCTTTGGGGAAGATCCATTCACCGGTCGATCGGGATGTCACCAGGCAAAATTCGGTGCGGCCACCTTCCATCTGTCGCACGGGGATCACACCAGCTTGCGCGACAGGGTTCAATTTCTTCTTTTCGACTTGTGTAGAATTCGCCATTGTGACCTCCTGTCTCGACTAGCAGTATTGCGGGAGTGCCAGCCTCCCGCCGAACCAGATTCATCCAAACCTTGGTTCACGAATCCGCCGTTGATTGTCGCAATGTATCGAAGTTTCGGGAAGCCCCTGTTTCGCTATTGCGCTTTCAAGTAAGCAATCATTACGACGCAAGCGCAAGTTTCATCGACCGTAAGCCACGCCTTGCTACGTTCGTATTGTAAGCGGCAAAACAATTCGAAAGCACGTCAAGTCGTCGCGTCGTGACCAGGACAACTCTCCTTGATGGGCTTGAATTGTCTCTTGGGCGATGGCCAGCCCGAGTCCAACTCCGTCAGGCTTATCGCTCACAAACGGATCAACCAGCGATTGATGCAGGGCTTCCGCGGGACCGGGACCGCTGTCCTGGATTTCCAGAACCGCATTGTCGGACTCGCGCGCTAGTCTCACATGGACAACGGCGTTTTGCGGTGCGTTGGTTTCCGTCGTGGTTGTGCCAGCGGCGGCTTCAACGCCGTTGAGCAGAATGTTCACAAGAGATTGCTCCAATGCCACGCGGTCAGCTGGCAATTCAAGCGGCAGCTCTGGCCACTGCTGGCGGATTGCCACGCCGAGATGTTTGGCCGTTGGCTCAATCAACGTGATGGCGCTCTCGACGACCGTTTGAAGATCGGTCTGCTTGAATTCGCCAGTGGAGACCTTTCCCAAAGCCAAGAAACGCTGCAAATAGTTCTCCATCAGCGCTAGTTGCCGGTGGACAACGGAAAAACTCTCCGAGCCATCGGCGAGATCGCACTCGCGGGAATGAAGTTCCAAAGCCAACTTGCAACCCGTGACAGAGTTCCGCATTTGATGGGCAATTCCGCCCCCCAACTGGCCCAAGGTCCGGAGTTGTTCATGCCGGCGGACGTCCTGCTCATACTGCGAGAGCTTTTCCGCCATTTGATTGATCGCCTTGCTCAGATCAGCGATCTCATCTTCGCGCGGCGGAACCTGCATCTTTTTGAATTCTCCGCTGGCAATTTCGCCAACCTGCTTTTGCAGTTGAACCAGCGGACGCGTGACACGCGAGGCAATCGCAAAGCTGGCGATGATAACCAACAGCATGGTGATCGCCGCAACCACAAGCGGCGGAAACACAACATCCCGCCAGGCCTGCTCGTAGCTCTCTTCCGGATAGTAGATGTGCAGAGTTGTCGTTGATTCTTGTTGGTTCGGACGGCGGACCACAACGCTGGTGTGGAAGTAATTCTCGTCGCCAATTTGAATTGGACCGGACAGCCGAAGTCCTTCGTCAGGGGACGCAGGCGGTAGCTGCGGGCGCGCGGGAAAAACTCCAGGCGCGGAACTGCTCAGCACATTCTCGCCAGCCTGATCAACAACCACAAAGTCCGCGCCGCTGAGTCCGCGCATTTGCCGGAGCACGGCATCGGAGAGCGGAAAGGTTGAATTCGCCAACGTGTCGGCCACTTCGGCCAGATCGCGATCGATGCGCTCGCGGGTTTTCTTCGCGCTTTGGTACGCGTCAAACAACGCCACGCTGACAATCGCGATAAGCGTCACGGCGACCATCGGCAGCAAAATCTGGTTGCGCAGGGGCCATCGCATCGGAAGTTATGTTGAGATCGTCGTTGTTGAGATCATCTTTCGATGGAATACGTGTTGCTTACTGGGTGCCAATGCTGGCTTGTCCGGCAGTGCCTTGGCGTTCTTTGAAAGTGAGGTGCAACTTGTAGAGCGAAGGCAAGAAAACACCGGGGCTTCCCTCGCTGCACTCAGTCCAGCCGCCGGCCACCCGATTGTTCAAGCATCATCTGACGTCGCACTAACGATTGGCCGCCGACGTTGTATCTTCAAACTGAGAAAACAAATCTTCCGCCGGCCATGATTGCACCTTCTCGGCCGCTTCGTGCAAAGCTCGATCGGCAGCACGGCCCAAATGACTTTCCGTCGCGCTGTTTCGCGTGTTGAACAAGGCGATGAGATTAACTCCATCATGTCGACGCAGCAGGATCGTAGCCGTTCCGTCCAAAGAGCCGGTATGCCAACGGTTGATCTTGCCGCGGCCAACGACGCGATTGAGCCAACCCAACGAATAATAGTCCGCCTTGGGAGCGCCCTCTTCCGTATATCCGGCCAGCCCTGGCGGTCGAGCGTCCATCCGCTCGAAGCTCTCCGCTGGTAACAACGGAGAATTCTCCGGATCATCAAGGGCCACAGCAAACCGAGCCAGATCCACCGCCGAGGCAATCCACCCACCGTGCGAGTCCATGGCTTCCAGGTGCCAGCCGCCATATTGTCGCGGAACGCGCGCTCCCAGCGTCGCGGCAAACACGGAAGGTCCCCGCCCAGCCGAGTGATAACGCACTTCGCCAGGCGAACGCTGATCCAGGTGCGAGCCACCGATCCGCATGTTGGTAATGCCAATCGGCTGCAAGACATGCTCTTTGGTGTACTCGTCGTAGTCTTGCCCTGTCAGCTTCTCAATGACACGTCCCAACAAACAATAGCCAAAGTTGGAATACGCGTAACGATGGCCGGGCGCGAAATCGAGCGGCTGATCCAACATGGCAGTGATCACATCGTGAGGACCGGCCGGCGCATCAACGCCCAACTTCTCGGCGAACGGCACTGCGCGGAACATCGCATCAAACGACTGCGCACGATCCCAGCCGCCGCGATGTTGCAGCAAGTGCTCGATCGTGATCTGGTTCAAGCGTTGATCGCGTTTGGGATCATTCGCAATCTCATCGTTCAGCTCAAGCACTTCAAACACAGAATCGGAGAGCAGCAACTTGCCGTCATCCACCAATTGCAAAATGCCCACCGCCGTAATCGGTTTGGAGATGCTCGCGATGCGGAACAAACTCTCAGGCGTGACTTGTTCGCCAGTTGCCAAATCCGCATAGCCATACCCTCTGACAAACATCAGCTTGCCGTCTTTGGTGGCCGCGACGGCAGCCCCGGGGATCTGATGCTTCTCGACAAACGCCTGCATGTGGACATCGAACTCGTGCATCCGCGGATCAAGGTCGCCGACTCTCACTTGCGAGGATGGTCGCAGCCGTTTGTAACCGGGTCCTCGCAGGACTTGGCCCGGTCGAGCGGAGGTCAACTTGCCGTCGTCCAGCACCAACTGCCCATTCACGAGCACATACTTCATGCCAGTTGAAAGTTCGGCCGGCTTGGCAAAGGTCGCGTTGTCCGTCAGTTGCTCGTAGTCAAACACGATCACATCCGCGGCCAAGCCCACGGCAATTCGCCCTCGATCGTAGGCCAAGATGTTGTTGGTTCCCGCGGCGCTGGCTTGCGCGATGACCCTTTCCAGAGAGATCGCGCCGAGATCGCGAACGTAGCGCGAGAGCAATCTGGGAAACGCGCCGAATGCCCTGGGATGCGAAGCACTGGCTGCGCCGCCAGCCGGACCAACGTCGGTGCAGAACGAAACGAACTCTTCCTGCATCGCGCGAATCTTGTTGGCCTCGGTCATGCTCTGCGGCAGAGCAAACGCGCCGCTCTCCAACAAATTGAAGAACGTGTCCCAAGGATCTTCGCCACGCGCGGCTGCCATCTCCGCCACACTCTGCCCGGCGAGTTCGTGATAGTCCGCATGCGGCGTGCTACCGATGACGATCTTGCCCCAATCGTGACCGACATGGCGAAACCAGTTCTCCCAACCATCGGTCGTTTCCATCTCTTTGCGGATCTCATCGCGAAACGCCGCGACCTGCAACTTCTCAGCAAAGGCATCTCTGCCCGCGGCAAAGTGTCGCGGATGGACGAGCGCCGCAATCCCCAAACCGTTGTTGATGTACGGATAGATGTCCGCGGTCACTTGATGCCCGGCCGATCGCGCCTCCTTGATCTTGGAGATAGCCGACTGCATCTTCCCCCAGTTTTGTTGTCCGGCCGCTTTGAGATGGAAGATATGCACCGGCGTGTTACCGATGCGACCGATCTCGAGCGCCTCGTCGATGGCCTCCAGCAGTTGATCTCCCTCGTTGCGCATGTGCGTGTAGTAGCGACCGCCGTATCTTCCCGCGACTTCCGCCAGCGCGCCGATCTCACTCGTATCGGCATACACGGCCGGCGGATAAATCAACGCAGTCGAGACCCCAATCGCGCCGGCTTCCATCGCCTCGGCAACCAGGCCTTGCATTTGCTTGAGTTCGTCCGTTGTCGGTTTGCGATCGCTCGAGCCTAGCACCAAGCGACGCACTTGCGTATGACCAACGGTCTGCGCGACATTGATCGGCAAGCCGCGTGACTCCAACTGCAGGAAGAATCCGGCCATGGTGGTCCATCCGCGCCGCCGTCCGGCTTCCGCGGAAACTGGAGCGTCCGACCCCCCTTCACCGGCGTTGATGGATGTGATGCCCTGGGTAATCAGGTTGATGGCCGTACGCGGATCATCCAACATCGGCGAGGCCGCTTGCCCCATCATGTCCACAAAGCCAGGCGCCACGATCAACCCTGCGGCATCGATCTCGCGTTCGCCCGCGCCAGCAGCAATCCGGCCGATCGCGACAATCTTGCCATCAGCGATGGCCACATCCGCGGCATACCAAGGAGCGCCGGTGCCATCCACAACGCGACCGTTGCGAATCACGACATCGTATTGGGATTTAGTCTGTTGAGCCGTTGCATCCGCGGCTGGAAGCAATGACGCGGAGACCAAACAGATCAGCAAACGAGCGAACAAGCGTTGTGCTTTCATCAGCGAGCTTATCAATGAGTAGGTTTCGTAATTGGGCCTTTTAGCATGGTCTGAGCCACGTGCTGTGTCCAGTTACACGCAGCTGGTGCCGCGCGATCGAAATGCCAATCACGATGGCAACGCAGATCAGCTTGCCGCTGGTTTTGGTCCGCGGCTAAACTTGGCCGCGACATATCCAAAGCGAGTCTGATCTGGTTCTCGCCACGCGGCCACTCAGGTCCACGGATTCTTCGGCTCGCCACCGCATTCTCTGTCACATGTCTGAAGGTGAAAAATGAAACTCAAAACCCTGGAAGCGTTTAAGAAGTTTATGCTCCGCGGAAATCTGATCGATCTGGCGATTGGATTTACCGTCGGCGCCGCGTTCAGCACGGTCGCCAAGTCATTGGTGAACGATATTATCATGCCTCCCATTGGGCTGCTGATGGGGCAAAGCGACTTTGGCGACAAGTTCGTCATTCTCAAAGAGGGGGCCAGTCAGCCCGCCAACGGCACTTTGGCAGCGGCTCAGGAATCTGGAGCCGTGACGCTCAACTACGGCATCTTTATCAACAACATGATCGCGTTGTTGCTCGTCGCATTTGCGATGTTCTTGATTGTCCGCTTCATTAATCGAGTCGAATCTGAACTGGACGAACGGTTTGGCGATGCTGACGGAGACGAGCAGCCTTCCAACAAGAAGTGCAAGTATTGCCGCTCAACAATCGACTATCAGGCGACGCGCTGTCCGCACTGCACCTCGGAACTCCCCGACAAGTCCAAGGCAAAGGACTAGACCGTAATCATGAGATGTTGCCAAAGGGCAACACCCAGCGTGACATTTGGATGGCAAGCTGTTGTGCATCATCACGATAAGCGCGATTGTGTTTGCGGATGGGGTGGTACGCTTTGCAAGATCATTGGCAGTTTGACCCCGGCAAGATCGTGACCTAGCGTTGTATGTCCCGAAGACTCGGTCCGCCAACCGCGGCACCCCCCTCTTGTTCGCCGCGTTTCCTTTTCACGTGTTAGAGAGAGACCCATGCGCCGCTTCTTGTACCGACTTCTTTGGGATGATGACGGGCCGACAGCCGTTGAATACGCAGTGCTGTTGGCCTTGATCTTGATGGTTATCATTGGAGCCATTGGCGCGATGGGCTCGGAGACCGGTGGTCTTTGGGGCGACATCGACACCGATCTTAATGCCACAACTTTTGGCAGCGGAAGCTAAGATCGCGGGCTTTTGATCCAGCCATTTCCACGGCCGCTGACTTTGAGTTGGCGGCCGTGTTTTTTTTGCGCCACACACTATGGGTCTTGGTCGACGGCTGTGCTTCTCGCGGCCATGACGCGCGACAAGAACCGATGGTAGCCAGAAGTTCCCACGCGTGGACCGTCCTTATCGTCAGTATCAACGCGATGCACGATGACGGTTTCCAGGCTGGGTAATACCGTTAAGCGCTGCCCGCCCGTTCCGCTGGCCGTGAAGGCTCCCTGCTCAAGCGGAATCTGGGAATCACGGTCGGCATTCACCCACCACATCATTCCGTAGCCGCTTTTCGTTCCGCTGCTTCCGGTCAAAGAATGCACCTGTGTACTCTCTTCGACCCACTTGGCTGGAATGACTTCTTCACCGCTCCACTTTCCCTTGTTCAGATACAAGAGCCCAAATCGAGCAAGGTCTCGCGTTGAAATACGAAACTTGTAAGAGGGATGCTGCGAGACATCCTCAAGTTGATATCGAGTATGCTCCAGATCGAAGTCTTGCATTTCGATCGGTTTGGCAATTCTGGATTCAACCGCTACGAAGATGTCCTCATCCATCTGGCGACGATAGATGGTGCCCAGGGCATTAAAATCCCAGTTGTTGTAGAACCAGTGTTCTCCTGGCGAGTATTGATGTCGCTGGGGCCGTCCGGCGACTATCTCTTTCGTTTCAGATGCCGCAGGCAGATACACGCCAGAGCGCGCCTTGAGCAAGTCGGCCACCATCGCCAGACCTTCTGCATCCGTGAGCGGAGTCTTTTCTCCGATCTCCAGATCGGTCAGCGTACCGGCGAGATCAATCTTGCCTTCGTCGATAGCAATCCCGATCAATGCGGACAGAAAACTCTTGCGAATCGAATGGGCTCGGTAGGGCTTCGTCAGGTCGCCGTGCGAAAAAACGACTTTGTTCTGAGTGACAATCAACACACTCGCAGAGCCGATCGAATCGACATACTCGCTTAAGTCGCGAAGACGTTCTCTTGACCAACCAAGGCTGGCCACGTCGGTCGTCTCGCGCCATTCGCCAAAGGCATCTTGCGGCCGTTCTTGTTGACCATGGATGGGCTTCTCCCCAATCGATAGCCACAGAAATGCGAGTAAAACGGCCAACAAGTTAGGCCTAGCAAAGACGCAGTTGCGCATGTGTATTGGCTTCGCTGTTTGAAAACTGTCGATGGAACAAATCGGGCTAAGCAATGGCGCTGGCAGGAAAGCAGGCCGGTTGTCAAGGAAGCTCAGGATTCATCTTAGCTTGCAGTTTTTCCATTCGGTAGTTTCGCGAAAAGCGTAAAAAACAAAGCGAGGCCGAAGCATTGCTTCGACCTCGCTTTCGCGTTGAGGAACTTCGCGATCTTAATGCATTACCGCACTGGCCCCTGGCCTTGCAGCAAACCTAATCCGGGAAGTTGTTGCGGCGGAGCCGTCTGAGCTTGACCCGCTTGGCCTTGACCCTGTTGGGGAGCGCCTTGTTGCGGGTTGAATCCTTGCACTGGCCCTTGCTGAGGACCAAAGCCCTGGACGGGACCTTGACCGCCTTGCACGGGGCCTTGGGGTCCGGCTTGCTGAGGATTAAATCCCTGTTGTTGCGGATTGAAGCCCTGCGGCGGACCTTGCGGTCCAGCTTGTTGCGGGCCGCCTTGAACGGGACCTTGCGGTCCGGCTTGTTGAGGATTGAATCCCTGCGGCGGACCCTGTGGTCCGGCTTGTTGCGGTCCAGCTTGTTGAGGACCACCTTGTGCAGCCGGTGCACCGGCAACGGGAGCGGCTGCCGCAGCGACGCCGGTCTGGACTTGAACTTGAACGCCTTGCTCAACCACAGCGGCGGCAGGCGTAACTTGCAGAGCCATGCCGGCGATAGCCTTGTCGGCACGAATCAAAGTCACCTGTGCGGGAGCGGCTTGAGCCAAGGCCAGGGCCGGCAAGCGAACCTGAACCGCTTGGGGCGTCCAGTTCACAACTTCGCCAGCGAGCTTCAAGCTGCCCAAGTCCAAGTGAACCAAACCTGGTTCGGCACCAAAGCCTTCGCCAGTCAGGGTAATCACGGCACCAGCGGGGGCGATGGGCTTTACGGCCGGGTCAATTCGCATATCAACAAGGCGAAGATTCACGCGGGGCAGCACGGCAAGCGTTTGCAGCTGTGGGTTGCCTTGCAGGTCTTTCGCCTGGGAGATCATGACAAGCAGATTCTGGAACGGTGCGGCGGGAGCGCCCATTTCCAACGACTGCGGTGGCAATCGCAGATCAACAACAGCCGTCTGGCCGGGGACGATCTCCGTGACGCGTTGGCCAGCGATGGGCAGCGTCGGGGCAAATTTGTCATCAATCGCCGCAGCCAGTACGACGTCAAAAGGAGCACTCACAGCCACTGGGCTGGCATTCTGGAAGACAATGCGAATCTTCGGACCGGCCTGACCTGGCAAGCCAGGATCAACAAGTCGGAGATCGATCAGTTGCATCCCAGGATCAACTGGCGCCACAACTTGCGGCTGGACCAAGAGTTGCTGGTGAACGACTGGGCGATAGGCACGATAGTATCCGCCGCCGGTTTGGCAGCTTTGTGCGTTGGCTTGTGGGAGATTGAGGGCGACAACCGCAACAACAGCGGCCATCAGCAATGAATTGCGAGTGAACGTTCTCATCACGAAACTCCTAGCAGGGCGAGCATCTTGGCTCGCTTGGATTGTGTGGATTACCGGCGAAAAACCATTCGCCTCTGCGATGACAAGCGAAAGCTGGCAGAGAACGTTACAGACTTGGCGTCGATTTTCGGAATTGAGTGAAACGGCGTAATTTGCGCAATTTGCAGCCTGGCAAGTACGACATGCCGACGTTGACCTTATTCAGCGATTCCGCGAAACTCCCCCGCCCTGCGATAGCACCGTGGCGGGGTGCCTGGGTCGGCAGGGTGTAGGAATGCTTCGTGGAATCGGCAAATGTCGGAAGAGGAAGTTCTCAGCCAGGACGAGGTTCAAAGCCTGCTCAGCGCCCTCGATTCCGGGGATGCGCCCGCCCTTGCGCCAGAGCCGGAGCCGCCTCCGCCACCCAAGCCGCCGCCCAAACCACGCGAGCGCGTGACGCCGTACGACTTCCGGCGACCGGAGCGCGTCGGCAAGGATCAGATGCGAGCGTTGCAAACGCTGCACGAGGGCTTTGGCCGCAACTACGGGGCCGCGCTCTCGGCGCTGCTGCGAAGTATCGTCGAGGTCAAGCTCACCAGCGTTGATCAGCTGACTTACAGTGAGTTTGTCTTTGGGCTGGAGAACCCAACCTGCTTCAACCTGATTCAAGCCAATCCGCTTGAAGGGCACTTCATTCTGGATATCAGCCCCATCGTCCTGTACCCGGTCATTGACCGGTTGCTCGGTGGCGGCAAGGAAACCAATACACCTTCACGTCGCCCGTTGACAGAGATCGAACTGCGAATCGTCGGCCGGATTACGCAATTGTTCACCGCCGAACTTCGCAAGGCTTGGGAAAACGTTGTGGACTTGGACCTGCAAGTGGTCCGCGTGGAAAGCAACCCGCAACTTGTTCAGGTTGTTCCGCCGAACGAAGTTGTCGTGCTGATCACTTTTGAGTTGGCGATCACCGACGTCCGCGGAATGTTCAACCTTTGCATTCCGTTTAACAGCATTGAGCGCATCGGCGGAAAGCTCTCGGCAAACAGCTGGACAAGTTACAGCCGCCGAGCGGCCACTGGTGAAGATATTCGCCGGACGACACAGAATCTGAATCGAGCCACCGTGGAGATGGTTGCCGAGCTTGCCTCGACTGTCATTTCAACCGGCGACTTGATCAACCTCCGCATCGGAGACGTGATAACGACCGAGCATGATTGTCATCGCCCGCTGATTGTGCGCGTTGCCGGAGTCGATCGATTCCTGGCCAGGCCGGGAGCGTACAAAGGGCACAAAGCCATCTTAGTTGACGAAGTGGTCACGCCGCCTCCCAAGCCAGTTGCCGACGAATAACCAACGCCGGGCAATAGCAACGTCGAGCAAGAGAAACAGAGCACAGTACGAACCGGATTGAAATCGCTTGTAGTGGAAGGAATCCATGCCGCAAATCAATCAACAGCTCATACGGAAGCAAGAACAAGCGCGATCGTCGACAGGCCGGTTGTCAAAGATCGCGCTCGCCGCGACTTTGACTCTGGGCATGGCTCCCTCCGTGTCCGTTGCCGGGGACTTCGCCTACGAAACGATGGTCTATGTCGATGCCGCACGGGAACCGGTTGAAGTGCACACAACCATCCTTGTGGGCGATTCTGTCTATGACTGGGAAGAGCAAAGGGCGTTGGTCATTGATTTCGTGAACCGCAAGCTCGTCCTGCTGGATGCAAGGATCCAGCAAAAAACCACGCTGGACTTTGCCGGCATGGAATGGCGGTTGGGTCAGAAGAAACTCATGCTCAATGAACAAGTTCAAAAGGGCGACGCGCGCTCAAAAGAGCTGGCCGCGTTTCTGCTGCAGCCTGCCTACAACATCACCGGCGACGGCGATTCCAAAGTCGTTCAATTTGCCGATCCGCGTGTGACCTACAAGATTTCCGTCATCAAGCCTGCGGATGAAGACATTCGCCAAAAGCTGTCGCGGTATCTGGATTTCACCACACGGCTCTCAGCCATTCAGAATCCTTGGGGTTTCGCCCGCATGCCGGTCAACACCTGGCTGCACCAACACGACATGGTTCCGATGCGAGTCGAACGCGAACAGCCGGTGCCGAACAGCCCTCAGAAGTCCAGAGTCCGCAGTCAGCACGAAATCCGCGAGCAGCTCAGTGCCAAAGACCGCACTAAGATCGATGAGATCGAATTCTGGATGAAGGATTTCCGTGGTGTGGATTTTGACACCTATCAAGAGAAGGTGCGCAAGTAGTTGGAATGCACTTCGCCGTTTGTGCGTTCAGCCAACCCCAAAGGAGCAGGCATGTTGCAGCGTCCCAACGTTTGCGTCCTCTGTGCGGTCAACGCCTTAGCTGGCCTGGCGATTCTGCCTTACATCACGGAAGTAAGAAGCGACCGCGCCAAGATCATGTTCGAGAATTGGGGCGGCTCAATACGCAACGATCGCGAAGAAATCGAAAGCGACCCGGAACTGAAAGCACTCATCAAACACCCGGAACGAATCCTGCCGGGCAACGGAGTCCGCATCGGCGATGAATGGTGCGGGATCGATGCCGATCTGCATCTTCTGCATGAAATCGGCAACGTTCGCAGCGTGTCGCTTTATTCGCCCAGGATCGCGGACGAATCGTTGCGGATGTTGATCGGGCTGCCTGACCTTCAAGAGATTTGGATTTCGCCAGACACCTCCATTTCACCTCGCGGTTTGGCGCTGCTGGGACAGATGAAGACGCTGCGCGAAGTCTCGCTGATGACTCCGCAGATTTCGGACCGCACTTGCGCGGCGCTTGGTGGCTTGCCGGCAATGCAACGTTTGTATCTCGGTAGCGCTGAGAATGTCTCAGTCTTCGGTTTGCTGAGCTTGTTAAGAAGCAACAGTCTGCGCGATGTGGTGCTCGGTGGCGTGCAGCCTGAGGTGCTCAAGGCGTTGGCCGATTCTCGACTCAGTCACAACACAAGCGTGAGGCGGATTCGCTGGTTTGCGAGCGGACTCGATGCACCTCACATCGTTCAACTTTGCCGACACCTGGACAAGCTTGAGTTGCTGCATTTGGGCTATTCCGACTTGCCGCCCAACGCTGTCGAACAAATTCGAATAGCGCTCCCGGGAGTCACGGTGCAGCATTCTCGAATTGATGGTGAACGGGATTTGTCGCAGTGGAATTGCTTTGGTCCGCGCGACTTGTTTGGCAAATAGTGAAAGTCCTTCCTCCGCAGTCAGCAGCGAATCATGCCTTCTGCCAACACATGCTGGCTGCTGCTCATCGTCGCCGGATTGTTTGAGACCGGTTGGGCGATCGGCCTCAAGTCAACGGACGGCTTTACGCGCTTCTGGCCAAGCGTTTGGACGGCTGTCGCGTTGGTCGTGAGCATGGTTTTGCTGGCCGTGGCGGTTCGCGGAATTCCCATCGGCACGGCCTACGCTGTCTGGGTTGGAATCGGCGCGGCGGGAACCGCGATTCTTGGCGTTCTGTTGTTTCAGGAGCGAGTGACGCTTGGAAAGTCTCTGTTCCTTATCTTCCTGTTGATTGCCATCGTTGGACTGAAATGGAGCAGCGGCGACGCAAACAGTGCCACGGAAGCCCAGCAATTGTCCGAGGATCAAGGCTGACTTCCCACGCCAAACTCTGTTTCGCAGGTTGAGGGCGTAAGGACTCCGGCGGATACTCTATTCTCCACCCGCTGATCCTGAGCTGCCTTTGAGCCGGTCCGATGTCGCTCGACTCTTACCACATGCCACAAGCCATCGAACTCGCATTGCGATGTGAAGTCTACGTTGAGCCGAACCCGATGTTTGGCTGCGTCATCGCTCATGATGCGGATGTGGTCGGGATTGGCTGGCACCGCAGATACGGTGGTCCGCATGCCGAGATTGAGGCGTTGGCTATTGCCGGCGACAAAGCCCGGGGGGCCACCATGTACGTCACGCTGGAGCCATGTTGCCATCAGGGCAAGACTCCGCCATGTACGCAAGCGATCATCGCGGCAGGCGTCGGCAGGATCGTGGTTGCCGTGGGCGATCCTTTCCCCGAGGTGCAAGGCGGCGGACGTCGCGAATTGCGGAAAGCCGGGATTGAAATTGGAGATGCTGTTTGCATCGATGAAGCTCGCGACATCCTGGCACCCTATCTGATGCTGGTCGAAAAGCAGCGGCCGTGGGTGATTGGCAAGTGGGCCATGACGCTGGACGGCAAGATTGCGACTCATACCGGGGACAGCAAGTGGATTTCGTCGCCGGCTTCGCGAAGCATTGTGCATCGGCTGCGGGGCCGGGTGGATGCAATCCTGGTCGGTCGCGGGACGGCTGTGGCCGATGATCCAAGCCTTACTGCGCGGCCGGAAGACGCCGACGTTTCAGATGAAGAATTGCGGAATTGGCCTCCTCGTGTGGCCACGCGGATTGTTCTTGATTCCCAAGCCCAGTTGCCATTGGAATCGCAACTTGTCCAAACCGCCGGTGAACGGCCAGTTTTGGTGGCCGCCACCGCGGATGCCCCGGCCGCTGCGATCAAGAAACTCCAGGCACAAGGAGTTGAGGTTTGGCAGTCGTCGGCGGGTGCTGGTGGCGAAGAATTCGTACAGCAACTCTTGGAAGAATTGGGTCGGCGACGGATGACCAATGTGCTGGTTGAAGGCGGTGGCGAAGTGCTGGGCACTCTTCGCGATGCGGATTTAATCGATGAAGCCCACGTTTTTGTGGGGCCGCAAATCCTGGGAGGTGGGGAAGCGACCGCGGCAATTGCCGGGCGGGGCGAAGGGAAGATCGCGGGAGCCCCAAGGATCGATGCCCCCAAATGGCAACAAGTCGGCCCTGCGGATTTCTACGTGCATGGCCGAATTGTGCGATAATGCGCGAGAACTCTGGGAACCGGGCGAACTCCAAGTACATCAAGACACAACACGCCGGGAACCGTGCAGTTGCCGAGTGTTGCAGAATCGCTCAGAGTAGAGATCTTTGGCTTGTTCTCGGGTGAGTTTGCCAGACAGTTCCATCCTGCTTGGCATCGCCGCCGGAACTCAAGCCGTGGTTAGGGGTTTAGTTAATCGGCAGGGTGGTTGCGCATTGCTGGAAATTCAGTAGTTCGTGCCTGCCGGCCTTCGAGTTGCTGACGAAAAGTGGTCGCAAATTGTTGCTGTCACGCAACTTGAGGAGCCTAATTGTGGTATCTCCTTTCGAGGAGATCGGCGACAGGCGGCGGACGTTGCCTCCTATTCGCTGTGGATTCACGTGGCTTTGCTCTTCCGGAGTAGATTGGCGAGGCCAAGTTGGGATAGACTGTGGTGGTGAATTTGGCAATTTCGACAGATTCGCTATCCCTCCCAGCTCTTATTCGCCAACCTGGCGCTCACCATAAGAGCAGATTCACAACCTCAACTTCACCGCCAGAAGCCCCAACGGGCATTCCCCCCATAGCAGATTAGCCAGCACCATGGAAATTGGTGAAATCCTCAAGAAGCACGGGCTGTTGACTGATCAGCAGCTATCGACCACTCGAGACCAGGCCAATGGCAGCGGCCGCCTGGATCAAATTGCCGTGCAGCTTGGCTTTGTAACTGAAGAAGCCGCATTGCGCGCCGTGGGTACGGAAGTTGGGCTGGATTACATCGACCTGGCCGACGCGGATGTCGATCTGACGCTGCTGAAGAGTTTCCCCAAGCAAATCATGCACCGGGACGCAGTGTTTCCCGTGTGCAAACGGGACGGGCAGCTGATCGTCGCCACCAGCGATCCCACCAACCTGTACGCAATTGATGAGATCGGCCAGGAGACGGGCACCTCCGTTGAGCCGGTTCTGGCCAGCCGCAACGAAATCCAGAAGCTGATCAAGGCCCACTTCGGGATTGGTGGCGAGACCATCACAGGGCTGCTGAAAGCGGATGAGGAGAAGGACGACTCGGAAATCCAGTGGGACGTCGATATCGACGATTCCGCCCTGGATGAGATGGTTCAAGAGCCGTCCGTCATCCGGCTGGTGAATGAAATCTTGATGGAAGCCCTAGAGGCGAGAACGAGCGACGTCCACATCGAATCGCAAGAAGCGGGGCTGAAGGTTCGCTACCGTGTGGACGGCATGCTGCAGCCCCAGCCGGTGCCGCCAGAGATCAACCGCTACGCCAATGCGATTGTCAGCCGTTTGAAAATCATGGCTCGGCTGAACATTGCCGAAAAACGCCTGCCCCAAGATGGTCGCATCAAGCTGCGGGTGGCCGGTCGTGAGGTTGACGTTCGTGTGTCTGTCATCCCCATGATCCATGGCGAAGGCATCGTCATGCGTCTTTTGGACAAAGGACGCATGAAGTTTGACCTCAAGTCATTGGGAATGGAGGAGGACCAATACAACACATTCCGTGATCTCATCAGTTTGCCGCACGGGATCATTCTGGTCACCGGGCCGACGGGTTCTGGTAAGACCACCACGCTCTATAGTGCGTTGGAAGAGATCAAGAGCGAAGACACGAAAATCATCACCACTGAGGATCCGGTCGAATATCAGCTGCCGGGAATCAATCAGATTCAGGTTCATACCAAGATCGGCTTTACGTTCGCGGCCTCGCTGCGGGCTATTTTGCGACACGACCCCGACATTGTCCTCGTGGGTGAAATTCGTGACTTGGAAACGGCCGAGAACGCAATCCAGGCGTCGCTCACGGGCCACTTGGTTTTCAGCACCCTGCACACCAATGACGCAGCTGGCGCTTACACGCGCTTGGTGGATATGGGCGTGGAGCCGTTCCTGGTGGCTAGCACGGTTGAAGCCGTGATGGCACAACGTTTGGTTCGGCAGCTGTGCACAAGATGCAAAGAGACCTATCGGCCGAATCTCGATGAATTGCCACCAGGATTCCCGAAAGACCTCTTGGGTGGTAGCGAACTCTATCGCGCAGTTGGTTGCAAAGAATGCCGCCATACTGGCTTCTCCGGCCGCATGGGTATCTATGAACTGATGGTCACAACTGAGTCCGTCCGCGAGTTGGCTCAAGAGCGAGCCAGCAGTTGGGAAGTGCGAAAAGCGGCCGTCAAAGACGGGATGATTGGATTGCAAGGTGATGGCTGGCGCAAAGTGATCGCAGGCAAAACCACCGTGGACGAAATCCTTCGCGTCGCGAAAGGGCACTAGCTAGGAGGCCGTCACAAAAGGCCTTTTGTAAGGGGACAAGTGTCGTCAGGTGCAAATCGCAGCATACTCGTCGCCTTGCTGCTTCTGTCCCTGGGTTGGTGGCTACCATCCCAATCCGCCCTGGAAAGCTGCTGAGGCCATCATTTTCGGCAAATCCACACCGCCGACGTGGTCTCCCTTGATCAAATCCCCAAGCAAATCTCGACTTCGCAATTACAATGAATGTGGCTTCCCGTGTTCAATTTGCATGAGTCAAACGGTACCGCTGTCGCTGCGGTGGGGTTGATTCTCAAAGAGCAACATCCGCGCTCAATTACTCATGGCCTGAAACGTCTGACCGATATCTGATCTTTGCCCGATTTGCCCAATGCCAGACTTTGCCTACATCGCGCGCGACCTCGCCGGCAAGCAGCTGACGGGCAAGCTCTCCGCAAATACTGAGCGCGAGGCGCTCGCACAGCTGGATGCCAAGGCGCTCTATCCGGTCAAGATCGAGGTCGAGAAAGAACGCCGAGTCATTGGCGGCGGTCGCGTTAAGCCGCAACTGGTGGCCACAACTTATGCACAACTCGCGGACCTGCTTCGTAGCGGTGTTCCGCTTTTGCGATCGCTGGATGTGCTGAAACGTCAGGCTTCGCACCCCAAGCTGACAACGGTCCTGCAGGAAGTTCACGCTTCCGTTGAGGATGGCAAGACGCTGGCGGAGTCCATGTCGCGACACCCCAAGGTCTTTGGCGAAATGGCTGTCAGTATGATTCGGGCCGGCGGCGAAGGTGGCTTTCTTGAAGAAGCCCTGGAGCGCGTCGCCGAGTTCACCGAGCATCAGCAAGATATGAAGAGCCGGACGATGGGAGCAGTTGCCTATCCGGCTGTGCTGGCTGGTATTGGCACCGTGATCGTGATCGTGTTGCTCGTTTACTTCGTGCCGAAATTCGAGCCGATGTTCGCTCGACTAAGGGCGAAAGATGAGTTACCGATCATGACCGATTTTGTGCTCGGCATGAGCGGAACCATGCAATCGTATGGTTGGATTCCTCTGGTCATGATTGTTGCTGCTGTGTTCTACGCGCGACGCAAGCTGGAGACGGAGTCTGGCAAACTGCTCCGCGATAAGATCAAGTTGAAGATTCCCGCGGCAGGCAAGATCTTTCGTAATCTGGCCATTTCCCGCTTCTGTCGTGTGCTCGGAACCTTGCTACGTAACGGCGTTCCCATTTTGCGTTCCCTGGAAATCAGCCGCGATGCCGCTGGCAATCGAGTTCTCTCCGAGGCGATTGCCCAAGCCTCCGAAAACATCACCGCTGGCGAATCGCTTTCCGGACCACTGGCTGCTTCGGGACATTTTCCCGTGACCGTGACGGAAATGATCGCCGTGGCGGAAGAAGCGAATACATTGGACACGGTTCTTGTGAACGTGGCTGACGGTTTAGAGAACCGCACCTGGCGACAGCTGGACCTGGTTGTCAAGCTGTTGGAGCCGCTCATGCTGCTGGTCATGGCGCTGATCGTGCTGATGCTTGCGATCGCGCTGCTGCTCCCCGTCATTCGGATGAGCGGTTCCATCTAAGAACCAGCTTGTCCCGGAGCCGTCATTCGCAAAGAATTCGAAAAAACCCGTTCAAAACCAAACCGTATCGCTTGAATTCGGGTTTAATCCCTTAGGAACACACAACGACCCAAACACGCAAAACCCAAACGCATATTGCGGAACAATTTCCACGAATCCATTCGCATCTTTCGGCGCCGGCAGGCAAGTTTGTGAAAGCCATGCGGCACTAAGCAGAATCTAACAGGAGTGAACAATGCATCAACGGAAACCAATTCCTCGCCGCCGTCGTCGGCGAAGTCCAGCTCGCGCCGGCTTTACGCTGATGGAAGTTTTGCTGGTCGTCGCGATCCTGGTCATCCTTGGCTCGTTGGCGTTCTTCGGCGTTGAGGAATTGCTGGAAGGCGCGAATGAAGACACCACGCGCATTCAAATCGAAGCGCTTGAAGACCAGGTCCAACGCTACAAAATTGACATGCGGCAAGCTCCCAGCACGCTGGATGATCTCGTGATTGAGCCGACAACACAAACAGGCACCGGCACCCGGTCACGTTGGCGTGGACCGTACGTAGAAGGTGGCGAGATTCCGATGGACGCCTGGGGAAATCCTTATCAGATGGAAGTCAACGAAAGCAATAAGGTGGTCGTCTATTCGATGGGTGCGGATGGCACTCAAGGCACAGACGACGACATCCGCAGCGATCAGTGACAACAGCAAGTCTGATTGCGACCAGCACCTGGCTTGATCAACGAGGAGCTAACTAACCCTCGCAATTTTATGATGACCGCGCAAGCGCATCGTGAACATCAACGTAGGCCGCGGCGAGTTGTTTCTCGTCGCGGTTTTACGCTAATGGAAGTGCTGCTTGTGCTTGCCGTTGTCGTCGCCATGGTGGCAATCATCTGGCCCGCCATTGACAGTTCCATGGAGACGGATGCGCTGCGGCAATCGGGTGACAGGCTGCGAGCGGCACTGTCGCACGCTCGCGTGGAAGCCATGCGGACTGGTGTGATCCAAGCGTTTCGGTATGAGCCTCAGACCGGCAATTACCTGATCGAGCCGTGGCAGGACGAATACTCCGAGGTCAACGCAACTAATCCTGGCAGTTTTGAATCGCTGTCTCAATTTGGACAAGCGGAAGCTGGCACTCTTGCGGAGAACCCCAATACCAAGAAGTTGTTCGAGCCGGCCGTGTTCTCGGACGTCGCCGCGCAGTATTCAGCGCGCGCAAGTTACCTGCTGCAAACTTCCGAAACCGAGCAGATCCTTTTCTTCTATCCCGATGGCACAGCCACGACCGGCATTGTCCGCATTCAAATCGGCACGCCCGAAGAGAACAATGATTACTACGTTGAAGTCAAACTCAACGGGATGACAGGGCTGACGAAGAAGAGCGACATGTTGACCCCCGACGAACTGACGGAGGTCACCCAATGACAACGCAACACTCCCCAACAAAGCAGGACTTGGCTCCGCAGGAAGTACCAACTCGGCAACGCTCGGATCGTGCTGCGTTCTCATTACTGGAAGTTCTGCTCTCCATGGCCATTCTCGTCGGCGCGGTTGCCGTCCTGGGCGAGTTGATGAGCCTGGGAATGAACAACGTGGAAGTCGCGCGGGACCGCTCGCGGGCTGCCGTTATGGCTGACGGCATCATGGATCAAATCCTCGCTGGCCTCATCGCCGCGCAAGCCACAAGCGAAACTGCGGTGCCTGAGGAATTGCTGACTTACGATGAACTCAATGATAATTGGCTCTACAGCATCGAGTCCGCCGTGACAACGGACCCAGGGATGACCGCGGTGACCGTTACGGTTCGGCGGTCATCCTCGGATCGAAGCTTCGATGTGACACTTGCCGATTTCACCCTCACGCGGTGGATCACCGATCCCGCGGTTATGGAGGAGTTCGCCGCCGCTGAAGATGCCGCAGCCACTGCGGCCGAGGAAGAAGCGAGCGGCGCGGAAGCGTCAACCTCCAGCACTTCCGGCACAGATGCGGGAGGCTCACAATGACCCGCTCCGCAATCGACTCCGCGAAGATGCCCCGTTCCGCCAAGGTCTCCTCGGCGAATTCTCAACACCACGGTTACACGTTGCTGGAAGTGTTGCTGGCGGTCGCTATCTCAACAATCGTGATTGCCGCGTTGTTCATGACGATCGACTTGCAATTGAAGATCGCTGACGAGGGACGGTTGGAGGTCGAGCAGGGCCAACTCGCTCACGCGATCCTGAATCGCATTGCTGACGATCTTCGCAATGCCGTCCGCTATCGCGAACAAGATATGTCCGGCGCTTTTTCTGCCGTGGAAGGTTCGTCGGCACTCGGTTCCGCATTGGAAACAGTTGCTACAACACCTTCCGTAGCTTCCCCTTCCAGCACTCCATCTCCCGCAACTTCGTCACCGCCCGTAGATGAAGTTGAAGAGTCGCTGCCGATTCCTGGCGTCTACGGCACGAATGTCCAAATCCAAATGGACGTCAGCCGCCTTCCGCGCGTGGACGAATATGTGACCTTGATCGAACAGGGGCAAACCGGCGCAGCGGCAGATTTGCTCAGCGATATCAAGACGGTCGCCTATTATGTCATGGGACAGTCCGATGTCAGACTGCTGCAAACCGGCTTGCAACCCGCCCCGGAGGATGACGGTCAAACGGGCTTGTACTATCGATCCATCAATCGCGCGGCCACGGAATTCGCCGCGTTTTACGGCGGCCTTGAGATGATTGAGCAGGAAGGATTGATCCTGTCTGAGCGGATCACTTCACTGGAGTTTGAATACTTTGATGGCTCGCAATGGGTGGTGGAATGGGACGCCACCGAGCGCCAGGGCAACCCGGTTGCCGTCAAAATCATGCTGGAGATGTATCCCATTGATTGGGAAATGATGGACGAATCCGAGCAGCGCCTCGCACAGAACAACTTCCCGCTGTATCAGACCGTCGTCTGGCTGCCCACCGCGGAGCCGACGACGACCGATGGGACAACATCGAGTTCAACTTCGTCATCACAGTCGTCAACGTCATCAGACCCTTCAACTACCAGCGGAGGGGGACAATGACACAAACGGCAACAACACTGCGGGGAGGCAAACAGCGCGGATCGTTGCTGCTCACCGTTTTGGTTTCGATCGTCCTCCTGAGCCTGGCCGCTTACACGTTCACGGAGTTAACGTTCTCCGATAACGATGCCTCGCAGGTGGAGACCGATTTGACGCAGGCCCGCCGTCTCGCGGAATCGGGAGTCTCTTTCGCGCAATACCTGACGTATCTCAAACACGCGCCACAGACAGAAGGCGGCATCATTGGCGAAGAGATATTGCAGCAAGGCGGGCTATACAACAATCCGTCTTTGTTCCTCGGCAAGATTGTTCTGGATGATCCCGTACCAGAGTTGCGCGGCCGTTTTACGGTCTTGGCACCGGATTATGTTTCGCAGATCGGAATGACCGGCATTCGGTATGGCCTGGAAGACGAGTCCGCGCGGATCAACTTGAACGCGGTCTTGCTGGCGGACGCGGTCTCGGTCAATGGAAGCCGTGACCTGTTGATGCAACTCCCCAACATGACCGAGGACGTTGCCGACGCGATTTTGGATTGGATCGACACTGACGACGAGCCGCGCGAATTCGGCGTGGAGTCATCGTACTATCAAGGGCTTGCCCCGGCATATGTCTGCGCCAACCGGCAACTCACGTCGATTGAGGAGTTGTTGCTGGTTCGTGGTGTTACCCCCGGCTTGCTGTTTGGCATTGATGGCAATCGCAACTATCTGCAAGAGGCGGCCGAGGCCGACATGACCGGTGTCCTGGGCGTCTACGTGCAGAACGAGTTTGGTGATGTTTCCATCTCAGGTTGGGCTGCCTACCTGACTATCTACTCCGCGGAAACCAATCGTACGCCTGATGGACTTCCCAAAGTCGATCTGAATAACGAAGACCTGTTAACCCTCGTCGAAGAACTCAGCGACGCGGGACTGCCTGAAGAATGGATTGTGTTTATTGCCGCGTTGCGCATCTTTGGCCCAGAAGAAACTGAAGCTGCCATCTCGCTCAATTCGACAGTTGAAACCAACGCGGACGGCACTTTTCAAATCTCGCTCACTCCAAGTCTTCAAGGCCAGGGTGGCCAAGGCGGAGGGGGTCAAGGGGGCGGTGGCCAGGGGGGCGGACAAGGAGGTGGCCAAACTGGCGGCGGAAACCAATCCGGCGGAGATCAAGATGAAGAAGAATTGCCTGAAGGCAGCGTCACACTTGATGACTTGGACTTGGAAGCGACGCCGGCCTACACGTTGACCTCCATCTTGGATCTGGTAGGCCCGAATGTCGAAGTCACGATCGAACCGGAAAATGAAGATGACGATCCGGAAGAAGTCATGCTGCGGACTCCGTTTCCCAACATTCCAGGCGCGATGGAACAATTCCTGCCCGTTCTGATGGATTGGACCGCGGTCAATACGGCCGAAATTGTCCCGGGCCGCATCAACATCAATCACTCGCCAGAATTCATTCTTCGGGGGATTCCCGGCGCTCCGGAGACCTTTGCGGACGATGTCGCTGCGGAACGCCAAAACGGCGTGCTCACGCTCCCCTCCAGCGTGGAGGAAGATCCCTACCGGCACGAGACCTGGCCGCTCTATTACGGCATTGTCACGCTGGAAGAGATGAAGACCCTGCTGCCGTTCGTTTGTGCCGGTGGAGCCGTTTATCGCGGCCAGTTCGTCGGATTCTACGATGGCGGCGGCCCTTCGACCCGGATCGAGGCCGTGATCGACGCTAGCGGCCCCTCACCCAAGCTATTACTCTGGAGAAATATCAGCCATTTGGGCCGCGGGTACGATTTGGGGGCTTTGGGAAGCGATGCCGTTGGGACCGAACCTATGGGGGCCGCGGCGGGGTTTAATCCTTAGCAAGCATGCCCTAAATCGCGGCGAGACAACGTCATACAGCCGCGCCAGATGCTGGGAGGGATCCCACCGCCAGATTTCTCAAACTTCTGCCGATCCATGTCAAAATACGTCGCTTTCGAGTGGGATGATCAAGAGTTGCGCGTCCTCAGCGGCTCTCCTCGCGGGGAAGGCCTTGTTGTGGACCGGATGCAGGTCATTCCTCTGCCCAAGGAAGCAGAGCCATCGAAAACCGGGGTGCCATCCAATCTCGGGGAAGTTCTGACAAAAGCGGGCCTGGGCAAAACGGATTCCATCGCCGTCATCAGCCGGAGTCGCGTGGAACTAAAGCAGATGGCCTTACCGCCATCGCCGCCTGAGGAAGTGCCCACGCTGGTCCGCTTTCAGGCGATGCGCGAGTTCGCCAAGTTGAGTGAGGATTGGCCGCTGGACTACCTCCCGTTGGCCAAACCAACGCCGAGCGAAGGCGAAGAGGCTCATGACAACACCACGCCCGTCTTGGCGGCGGCCATCGCACCTGAGTTGCTGGATGGAATCAAGACAGCCAGTTCCGCTTCGGGTTTGAATCTTTCGCATGTTGCGCTGCGTCCTTGTGGTTCGGCATCGCTCTTCTTACGGCGTCCGGAATCAGCCGAACATCGGCTGGTTGTTCTGATCGATATCGAAGACAAAGAAGCCGACATCACGGTCTTGCATGGTCGTGATCCGGTGTTGCTGCGAACTGCCCGTCTGCCGCACAACGTCTTGGTCGAAGGTGCATCGGCCGGAGCATTGCTTGGCGAGATCCGTCGTACATTGCCGGCGGCCCACAACATTGTGCGTGGCGAGCGCGTCAGCGGCATCTTCTTCAGCGGCGCCAGTGAAGGGCACCACCGTCTTGCCGAGAACATTCAAGCCGCGCTGGAAATCCCCTGCACGGCGTTTGATCCTTTCTCGCAAGTTGAAGTCGGTCGCAAAGCACAAGGTGATGTTGCCAACCCCAGCGTGTTCGCTCCGTTGCTGGGCGCCATGCTTGACGAAATTCAAGAAGCTCAACACGCGTTTGACTTCTTACACCCGCGCAAGCCTCCCGCTCCACCCAGCCAGAATCGCCGGTATGCCTTGATTGCAGGCGCGGCGGCATTGTTGATCATCGCGCCCCTGGCATGGTGGTGGATCTCGGTTTCTAGTTATGAGAACGAGGCCGAGGATCTGGCGGCCAAGATCAAGAAACTGAGAGAAGAGACAGAAACCCCCGAGGCCAAAGCAGTCCGCCCGTTGCACGACTCTCTGATGCAGTGGGAAGACGGCAACGTTGACTGGCTGCAAGAGTTGGAGCGTTTGTCGCTGGTGTTGGAGCCCTCAGATGCTCAGGCCAATTCGCTTGGTTTCACCAGCACCGAAGTTGGCGGGCGGATCACAATGGCCGGTCAGGCGTCCACACGCGCCGCCAGGCAAAACCTTACGGATGGAAGTCAGCAGCTGTACGGAAAACTGGCCGACCAATGGCACGAAGTCATTCCTGGTTCGCTGACCACCTCCAACGCCAACCCCAACTTTCCGGTCGACTTCTCGCTAGAGATCAACGTCACCAAAGATCCTGATTCACCAGTGAACGTTTCGACCACGGCCGAAGAAGACGATCAAGACGATCCTCAGCAGGACGATGAAGCGCCAGATGGCGCGGTATCGGACGAATGACGAAGAGTCGGCCACTACCCAAGTAACACCGCAGTTGTTCGAGTCCAGTTATGGAACGTCGCGAAAAACTTCTCGCCATAGTCGCTGGCAGCCTGGCCCTGCTTTTGGTCGTCTATTATGCCATGACGAGCATTAGTGATTCCATTACGCGCGCGAAAGCGCAGGTGAACAATAACAAAACCGCCCATCGCAGGCTGCAAATTGCGGAATCTGAGTTGTACAGCATGGAAGGTTTCATTGCAGAACGTGCTTACATCGCACTGCCCGCGAACACCAATCTTGCCCAGGTGGAATACGGCCCTTGGCTGGAATCATTCGCGCCATTTGGCAACTTAACCGTGGGTCCTGTTGGCCGGCCAGAATCCAACCTCGGCGGCAAGTACCACACCTTGAGATTTCGCTTGCAAGGCGATGGCACGCTGGAAGACGTCACGGACTTTCTTTATGACTTCTACAGCTATGACCTCGCACATCGTATTACCAGCCTGACGGTCAATCCTCCGCGCGGTCGCGAACAGGATTACACGGATAGCTTGTCAATCGTCATGACGGTCGAGGCGATCTCGATGCCAAACGCTGTCATGCAGAGTCTGCGCGAAGTCACGCGAAGGGAGGACTACTACACCCGCGACCAATTCGAACAAGTTGTGCAGGAGAATATCCTGGACCGGAATCTGTTTGCCTACAACGCGGAGCCGATCCTCAACAACATCAGTCCGAAGACCGTCGGACCAAATGATGAGGAGATCTCTTTCTCGGTGAGCGCGAGAGATCCTGAAGGCCGCCAACTGACTTACTCCCTGGACAATGCACCGCGTGGAATGCGAATCGACTCCCGCACAGGCGAAATCACCTTCCGTCCATCCAATCGCGATGAAGAGGCCAGTTACGAAGACATTGTTGTGACCGTGGAAGACATCGGCATGAAACCACGTCTCAAGAGTACCTCGTTTGATGTGCTGGTGGCCAAAGCCGCGCCGGCTGCGGATCCGGAACCAGAGATTCCCTTTGATGCCACGCGATACAGCTATGTGACCAACATCCGTGATAGCAGCTCGGGACCAATGGTCGTCATCGATAACCGCCCCATGGGCGAGTATCACACTTTACGGCCTGATGAGTCCGTGGAGATCAGCGGCATTACATTCACTGTCGTGTCGATCGATTTTGAAAACGAACGGATCACAGTGTCCGTCGAAGACACCGAGCACATTCTCAAATTGGGCGACAGCCTGGCCGGATTGGGCACACCGGTCGGGGCCGAATTCCGAACGAATTCGCGCGGCGGCTTTGGCACTCGCGGTGGATTTGGGAATCGTGGTGGTGGCGGCAACCGCGGATTTGGGAATCGCGGCAACTCGCGCGGAAGCCGCGGCCGACGTGGCGGCGAATAACGCCATTGTTTGGGATTCTGGTTGCCCTGTTATTTTTTCCCACCGCCGACTCACGCTGAGCAACGTTGATCGGCCTCAATCGCTGACAGCATTGCCAGCGGCATTCGGGCGAATTGCGGAAACTTTGCCGATCGCGCTGAATCTTCCGGCTGCTGCGGCCGATGTTCAGGAAGACTGAGATTCCTGACTCTTGTCGCGCTATCGCAAATGAACTCTCCCTTCGGTCGCTTGAGCCTGTGGATCATCATCGCCATTGCGGTGTTGTTGCTCGGCGGCTGTGCGCGGCCACTGGCGCTCGCTGGCGGCGATCGCTATGTGATCGAGCCATCGTCACCCAATTCACACTTTGCACTATTGCCTGTGCCGCGCAATGACATGCTTGGAGCCGCGTTTGAAACCCAACCGATGATCGAAGCCGTCCCTCCACCGGTCGACGCGCCCGAAAACCGACCTGCACCCATGGCGCCGCAAAATCAGATGGCTCCTACCGGCCGCGTCGCACGAGGTCCCTTGCGGTGGCGACCACCACAACGAGCGCAAAATCGGCAAAGGCAATTCGCCCATCACCCCGCATATCCGCACCATCGCTAGGTGTTGTGCGAGAAAGCATGCGCACGCAGGCAAGGCGCAGTTGGCTTGCGAATTGGATTGAGCGAGAGTTCGGCTATCCACCTACATCCAGCCGACCGCCCAAGTGCAAGGCAAGTCCCTGCGGCTGCGGTAACACTTCCTGGATTGGCAGGCTGACTGCAAACCGCGCTGCGTGAGAATCTCGCTGGCGACGGCGTTCGCCCTTGCCGCGGAAGAATGCGAGCCGACGTTTGGCTCGTACGCGCCAGGACGCGGTTGCCCGATTGTGTTTCAGCCAAGCGTTGAAGCTGTCGACAAATTCCCGTGCGCACGCGGCAAAGTCCAATTCGACAGGAGCCTTGGCCGCGATCGCGTACACAGTATGCGGATGAGACTCCACACCCTGTGAACCAATGATGCTGGCAGCCGCCGGTGCAAACAAACGCGCCAAACAACTTGGTGTCAGCCGCCAATAGTCGTCGGGGTAGGCATGAATGCGAAAGTCCATCGGCGCGGAGACGAGCATGATTCCGCCCGGCGCTAGGACACGCCACATCTCACGGACTGCCTGCATCACGTCATACACATGCTCAAGCGTATCAACGCAGACAATCCCTCGTGCCGCATGATCCGGCAGGCTCAAGCCAGCCAGATCCTCAACCCGATCAACACCCGGTCCGGACCGCATGTCACAGCCAATAAACTCTCGCTCGCAAAAGACTGGGCGTAAGTCCGCAATGTCTTCCTGGCCGGGAACGAGAAACGATCCAAACTCGTAGATCGCCCCTTCGGACGAATTGGGAAACTCACCAACGGACGCATTCAACTCAAATGCCTCCGCGGCTGCCTGAACAAATGCTCGCACGTTGTCTCGCATGATCTTTCTCCGTCAGACGCAATGGGCTAGCGTCTTGCGATCTTGGTCTTCCGCGTTGAAAAGCGTTTCGCGTCCCAACGGAAAACCAGGACATCTTTTTCCGGTCCGCTTACTGCGGCGAACGTTGCCGCCGGCTCATCCGGAGCCCCCACAATCTCGCGCAATGTCGCTGAGCGGGCGCTTTCGAACTCCAACTCGCGCCGCTCAAGGACGATGTATTTCAGCTTAGGGTCGCGCAGAGCGCGTCTGCCCGCACTTAGCAAATAGGTGGACTTGCCGGAATAAAACTGTGTCCAGCCCCGGGTGTCCAGGACCGCGGCGTCCAACTGCTCACTCGCCGCAATCCAGTTAGCAGCCTGACGATGCGGAGCCCGGCTGGCATGCAAAGGGGAGATCAGCGGAACTGCCGCCAGAAACCACCCGGTCATCAAAGCGGCAACCACAATCATGCGTTTCCGTGCCGGTGCAAGCGCGTTGGATTCTTTCGCCCGGAAACATCCGCACAAAGCAACTAGCGGTTCAACGGCCAGCGGAAGGAGAACAATCACAAGTGGCAGCAAATGCCGCGCTTCCACATATCCAAATCTTGCCGCTCCGGCGAGCAATGTCGCGGCGTACAACAAGAAGAAGCCCGTGAAGAACGTCGGCAACGGCCGCCGTTCAACAAGGTGGGCATGTTGCGGTGAATTCTCATCTCGTCGATGTTGCCGGAGAAACAGCCGACGAATTCGATCTCCGACTCCGATCAACACGAACCCGCCAATCAGCAGCCCGATGGCTTGCGGAAACTCTTGCGCGAACTTGGAACCGGCGGCCGCCAGACCGTGACGTCGCAAGCTAAGGTTGGGGTCCTTTTTGTCGAACGCCATCTTGTCGCCGCTTTCCAACCACCACTTCTTCTTGCTTCGGGCTTGTCTCTTGCTGGGCGAAACTTCTTGAATTGCGGTCTCGGATGATTCGATGTCGCTGATCGCCGAGGCATCAAACACACTGGCAAACTCATCCGTTTCCCCCGTCTCACGTCCCAGCAGTCGTGCAATGGCCGACGAGGTCGAATCAACTCCTGCTGTCGCAAGCCACGGTGTGCATACGCCACTCAATCCCACACCGACAAACACAGCACAACAGGCGATATGCTTGACCGCCAACCATCGTGTCGGCGCGGCGAAGAGGACAAGGACACTTGCCATCAAAATGGCAGCTGCCCCGCTGACAAGCGCCAATTGGTGCGCCATTGACGCCAATCCCAAGGCAATGCCTGCTGAGACCCCCAAAGCGACAGCGATCAATCGGTAGGAAGGCGCATCCTTTTGTTTCGCTCGCAGAATCAATCGCGCAATGCACGCCAAGAACCAACAGGTGAACAGCAGCGTCCAACCGTCAGATAGCGCGCTTGCCCCCAAGGCGGCGAATTCTCTTGCGGTGGAAAACACTAGCGTGCCAAGCGCAGCGCCCCAAGCGGAGACAACAGCTCGCAGCAGCCAAAAGATGGGCAAGACGCACAGCACCAGCGGCAACGCGGCTGACCATTGCGCTGCGGTCGCCCAGTTGTCGGACCGCGGTCCACGAATCCATTTAACAACCGGATATGTTGCGCGAATCGCGGCGGGGAACAACGGGTGTTCCGTCTCATCGCGGATTGTCGGCACAACGCCTTCTCGCTCCATCCGCTGCGCGATGGACACAAATCGCACGGCGTCTTGCGCAGGCGTTACCGCGCGAAAGATCATATAGCTCTGCACGACGCAGGCGGCAACGATCAACATCGCCACGATGAGCGCGTCACGCTTCATTGGCATCCTTGCCGCAGGCGGAAATCGTAGAACAACTGATGCACCCGCTTTTGTCACAGATTCGCGCTAGTCGCCACCGCCTGTATTTTGCGGCTCAACAACTTTGCTCCAACCGCGCGGCAACTTGGCCTCAAACTCGTTGGGGATAAAGATGCTCAACGGATTGCCGCTGTTGATCTTCCAATCGAACTGATGAACGTTGCGACCGTTGTTGGGAAAGTAGAGTTCGATCGCATAAGGCAACATTTCATTCCGCGTAAGGATGATTGTTGCTCGCATGAAATTCGCCCGCTCGTTTTGCATCCGCGGGTAGGCTTCAATCCAAATCTCCGTGGCTTCTTTGCCCTTTGGCGGTTGGATAACGCGCATCCAATAGCGCTTGATCAAATCATCCTTCTTCGCGGCGAACAAGAACGGCAACGGGCCGTGTGCGATGTTTTGTCCCTGCAACTCCGGCGGAAGGTTGAACTGCGTCATCTTCTTCGTGGTGTAGTCGAAGTCGAAGATCGACTTGCCATCGCAGACCCAGTGATCGACCCATTCGCCATCTTCCCCCAACACTTTGTACAAGCCGTGATCAGGAGCTTTGTAGCTGACTTTGCCTTGCCGCTTTTTTGTCTGTTTGAACGTGGGGTCGTCCATCCAAAGGATGAAGTTAGCCTTAGCTGTCTTGATCTGGGCGCTGCGTTTTTCCCATTCGCCTAGCACCGCATACAGAAGGTCAAACTCGTCGCGCGTGAGCGTGAAGGGCGCTTGCAACTGCGGGGGCGCCTGTTGAGGGCCTTGCGCTTGCGCGGCTTGGGCTTGATTTCCTTGTGCGGGCGGACGCTGCTGCTGGCCCTGACCGAGGTTCTGTTGGGGACCAGCCTGAGGTTGGGCGGAAACTTCCGCAATTGCCAGGCCTAGGAACGAGCAGCCCAACACAACGCCCTTCACGAACGTTCGAGCGGAGTGTGTGTTTCGCATCGGGTCTTCCCCTTGCTCCAGGTTCAAGTCAAGCAGGTTCATCGGCGAAGTCGGACCTCTGACCGCTTCTAAAGCGGCTGCAGTCAGATCGCGGGCTCCGCGCAGCAGGTATCGGGGCGAGATTCTACCGAGGGGGCTCAATTCGACCTAGATCGGTTTGATCGTTCGCTATCGACGCTGCACGCCCTGCACTTTGCAGTTGGGCTGAGGGGGTGTTGAAGGCATTCTTGGATTGACGCACGCAGCATCAGCCAACTGCGAGCGTTGCTGTCATCGACCTCGCAAGAAGACCTCGCAAGAATCGTCGACCGATTCACGTGCATTCGTACGAGCCGCCCGCTGTTGACGTCTTAAGCGATAACTCTGGCTGCCAGGCACAACTTCGAACGCTCAAAGTCCAGGACCCTCCCGGCACTCTTGATTCGCATTGACCGCGATCAACGTGTTCTTTAGAGTACCGCCCGCTTTGGCCGAGTTTTGCGGGGAACTGCGCGCGAAACGCACTTCCATTGCCGGCCAATCTTTGACCCAATTGCTCCCTAGTGACAAGCGATACGGAGATCGCCATGGCTTCCAAGGATCGGAAGAAGCAACAGTCCGCGTCCCCATCCCCTGCGTCCAGCGGCCGCCCTTGGCGAAAGCGGATTGGCTTCCTCACTGCCGGCGTGGTGATTATTGGCGCCTGTGTTGCGGTGAAGTTTTTCTGGAATTCCGGGCAAGCCGGGGCGGAAACCCAGCGCCAAAACCCGGCCGCGGCTTCCAACGATCCCTACAAGCCAATTGATCCGGTTGCCATGGTCAATGGCGAGCAGGTCCGCCGAGCGGAACTTGCCGACGATTGCATCAAGTCGTTTGGCGACGTCGTCCTGGAAAGCGTCATCAACAAACATCTGATCTATCAGCACTGCAAAGATCAGGGGATTGTCATTCCCACGTCCGCCATTCAGGCAGAGGTTGCTCAAACGGCCCGCCGCTTTGGCATGTCCGTGGAAGAATGGCGAAACATGCTCAAGAACGAGCGTCACATTTCCCCCTCGCAGTACGACAACGACATCATTTGGCCGGCGTTGGCCCTGCGTGCCGCCGCCAAGGACCTGTTGGATATTAGCGAAGACGAGCTTCGCGCGTTCTATCAAGCGATGTACGGACCAACCGTCGATGCTCGCATCATGGTTTGTCGTGACGAAGAGTCCGCCCGCAAAGCTCATGCGGCGGCAGTCGCCAATCCGGACGAGTTCGGCCGTTTGGCCAAGCAGTTCTCCATCGATGCGAGCGCCAGTACGGAAGGGCGTATTCCCCCGATTCGCCGCAACCTGGGCGATCCGGAGATCGAGAAAGTCGCCTTCGCGCTTGCGGACGGCGAAGTTTCGGAGATCCTCCAGGTGGAAGGGCAGTACCTGATCCTCAAGTGCGAAGCGCATCGCCCCAGTCGGACGGCGGACTTCTCGTTCGAACAAGTCCGCGAGAAAATCAAGTTTGAGCTGCAAAGCAAGAAAGAAACGATGGCCGCCACCGAGGTGTTCGGCAAACTCCGCGAGAAGTCAAACGTGATCGAAGTCTATGGCTCGGATGATCCGAAGCTCGCTCAGCAATACCCCGGCGTGGCCGCGATCGTCAACGGACGACAAATCAGCATGGAGGAACTTGGCGAAGCCTGCCTGGATCGCCATGGCCTGGAAGTGTTGGAAGGCACCATCAGCCGCCGCATCCTGGAACAATTTGTTCAACGCGAGCAAATCATCGTCGACCGTGAAGACATCAAAGAAGAAGTCTATCGCGCCGCGGAATCCATGGGCGTTATCAACGCCCAAGGCGAAGTCGACATCGACCGTTGGATTGTGATGGTTGAACGTGAGCAAGAAATCAAATGGCAGCGGTACCTGGACGATGTGGTCTGGCCCACAGTCGCGCTCAAGAAGCTGGCTCACAAGCGTTCCAGCGCTCAAATCGACGTGACAGAAGAAGACCTGCAAAGAGCTTTTGAAGCCAACTATGGTCCTCGCGTCAAAGCCCGAGCGATTATGGTTAACAACATGCGGACCGCACAAGAGTGCTGGGAAGAAGCCCGCAAGAACCCAACGGTTGAGTACTTCGGCCAGCTCAGCACACGCTATTCCGTGGAAGCCAGCTTGCGATCTTTGCAGGGAGAGATTCCTCCGATTCAACAGCACGGCGGCAAGCCGAACCTGGAAAAGGAAGCCTTCCGTCTTCAACCCGGCGAGATCTCGCAAGTGATTGAAGTTGGCGAGTACTTTGTCATCCTGTTCTGCGAAGGTCGGACGCAGCCGCAACCAGTTCAATTGGCGGAAGTCCGCGACGGCTTGTTCCGCGATCTGTATGAGAAGAAGCTTCGCATTGAAATGGCCAAGGTCTATCAAGACATGACCGACAAGAGCAACGTGACCAACTATCTATCGGTCACAAGTGCCGCGGCGGCCTCCGCGTATGACACTGCTACTGCTGGAGCCAACCTTCGCTAGCGCGAAGTGTTCGCTTCATCGAAGAACATCGACATCAAGATGATACGCCCCGGCTTTGTTTCAAGCCGGGGCTTTCTTGTGCGCTTGGTTTCCTTCTTCAATTCGAAAGCGGCAACTAGCCACCATTCTGACTTGCGCGGTTCGGGACTAACGCGCAAGCCAACACTCCCAACACAGCACATTGCTGCTCAAACGAGTTTGAGCATGGCACCCAACTGAGCAACGCTCAATCGACCGAACGAGTTGAGCTCCGCGGGTCAAATCGCGCCAAGCCAACCGTGTCCCCGCTGATGGGGGGCGAAGATCCGGGTATGGCAGGCAGCAGATCGGGCACATCATTTGCCGTTTATTGTATGGTACATGTGCCACAAACATTGCGAGTCTGACTGCAAGACGGTTAGCAATATTGACTCCTACATCATCTGCGAAGCCCCTCTCCAGGATTTATTATCGGAATTGACTGGTGATAGCGCGCGGCTCTGGGGTCCTGCCTGGATTCAATCGGCAAGGCCTTTCGTCACGAGACGTCAACTTCTGCTTAAGCAAAGGTCGATCGCGTGCTGGGAGCAATCGATGAGTGGCACAGTGGCAGCAGTTGCTTGCATGCGAAAGTCACCCCCGCCGTCTCAGCTAAGCCATCACGAATAACGGCCTGCGGAAGGCGAATCTCCGCCGAAGTGTATGGCCTGCTCGCAGATCGCTAGTGCGGCAACTCCGGCGCTAAGGGGAGTTGTTGGCTGTGATGATGCGGCCACCTCGCGTAGGACGTTCCTCAGCAGATCTCTATACATCGCTTCGACGGCATCGGCCCCAGCAGTCACGATCTCGCGCGAGTCATCAGGCTGATCTCGCGTCACAAATCGCAAGGCCCCTTCGGCGAAGTCCAAGCTCAAAGTTCCCGCCGCGCCGTTAAACTCAAACCCGCGCGCGAAGTTTCGTTCGGCGAAGCTCAAACTGATTTGCGAACGACAGCCCGACGTGTGCTCTAGCTCCATCTCCGCGACCGCAGGCACATCAATGCCCAAGCTCTCGCGACCGCTCGTCAATCGCGCGGACCGCAGTTCGGCATCGCCCAAGACCCAGAGTAAGAAATCGACTTCGTGATCCAACGTGGGAATCACTCCGCCGCCAAGGTCCGCCCGCGCGGCATAGGACTGTTTGTAATCTTCATAGGGATGCCAGTCCGGAAGGTAAGTATGAAACCACGCACGCGCGGAATGAACTTCACCCAACTCACCCGCCCGCACGAACTCCTTCGCGGCCCGATAAGCCGGATGATAACGCATGCAATAGGCGACGCTCGCGTAACACTCGTGCCGTGTCGCCAGTTGTTGAAGTTTCGCGGCCGCGCTCAATTGGGCCTCAACCGGCTTCTCAATCAACACTGCAACGCCCGCTTCAAGAAATGGCGCGGCCGAGACGTGGTGCATCCGAGACGGCGTGCAGATGATCGCCAGGTCCAACCCGGCGGAGATCGCTTCGCGCGGACTGTGACACACACGCACATCTGCCGTTGTTTGAAACTGTCGATTGGCTCCGTCTGCTCGGCGAACAACAATCCTTTGCGTTACGCCTAACTCGCCCAGGTTACGGAGATGGCGATTCCCAATGGACCCCAAGCCAACCACGGCCACACGGAGTTGCGACAAATCGATGGCCGGCTCATTCATCGTGCATCAAGAACTCGTTCTCGAAAGTTGGTCGGAATTTATGACATCCTTACAGTCCCGCCTGACAAGTCATAGAATAACGCCAGCACGGCGAACACGACCATCAGGGGAAACGGAAGCATGAATTCACAAGTGAAACGGAAAGGTCGATCGACTTCAAGCGTTGCTCTCTTGGCGGCGCTTTTGATTCTTTCATCCGGCTGCGAAGAGGAATCGCAACAAGCCGTTCAGGAAAGGGGCCCTGTTGCAGGCACCGACGAATCCACCACGCCAACCCCATCCGCGGCTTCCGCAAATTCCCAAGCTGCGAATGACCCCGACGCAGGCCAACCGCCCGTGATCGTCAACTCGCCACCGCCGGCGGCGATTGTCGAGGTCAAGCTGGCCGAGCGGGACGCGGCCACCTGCTTGATCAAACAAGGCGAGCAATTCCCGGCTGCCGCGTTATCCAACTCCAGCGGAGAGGCCACCGAGCTTCGCGCCACGTTTGGTGCGTCCGCCAGCGTCGTCCTCTTTTGGTCGGCGGACGAAAGCTATTCCGTAAAGTGGCTGGAAGACCTGTTGTTTGAAACCGTTGGCAAGCAGCCCGGCGTCAACGTCACGGCAATCAACACAAGCGCGGATACTCAAGCCGCGGAAGAACTGCTCGCGACGAAACTCAACGATGCTTCGCTGGCCGATCCGCAAGGCTTCGCCGCGCTCCACGACGCGGACAAGGCGTTGTATAGCCAGGTCTCCACCGGCCCGCTTCCGCGCTTGTTCCTGATCGATGCCGACGGCAAGGTGCTCTGGTTTTGTATCGACTACTCCAACGCAAGCTACGACGAATTGCAGTCCGCGTTGCGGTTTGTGGCCGCGGGTAGTGGTACGGAATAGCCGCGCGCTCGTGGACGATCACACGATCACTGCTCTTTTTCGGTTTCACCGATCCATTCCAAGAGTTCGCGAAAACGCGGCTCTTTATAGTTTTCCGCGAGCGCTGCTAGCGATCCAGGGCGCTCGTCGTGGACGGAACGCAAAAACGCCTGGTCCGCGGGTGTCAGAGAGTTCAATAGTTCAGTGAGACTGGCGTTCTCAGTAACAGCCACTGTCTGCCGCCAACACACTGCGGGACAAACAATGCCGTTGTGGTATAGCCTTGCCGCAAGCATGATCTGTTCCTGCGGTGTCCGACGAGACGGCATTGATCTCTCCAAGGATACATGTCGCCACTAACAGCAGCTCATTGTACTCGTAGCCACAATAGAACTTGGGACGTCGCAAACGTCAACGTCGCGCCGCAATCACCAATTGCGGTCTCTGCGAATGCGTTCGACATCGGCTTCGCTCAGTACGTGAGCTTCCGGTGTCTGATTTTCTTCGGAAGCCGAAATTACGCCCGGCTTTCTGGCAATCCATTGCGACGCGAGAAAGCTCACCAAGACAACGCACAGGTCGGCCAGCAGAGAGGCAGCGCCGGCGAGCCAAAAGAAAATCGCCGTCATCAAACTGAACTCGATGTTCGGGAACTCATTGGACGAAACGATTCCCGCGGACATGGCCAAAGCAAGCAGCGCGCAAAACAAACCCAACGTGGACAAACCGCGAATCTGTTGGGCACTACGATCAGCAGGCGTTACTTCAGCCGGCGTCGCCACGATGATGTTAACACCAGAAAACCATAGCAGCCGCCACGACAAGGTCGCCAATACAAGCACCGGAATCAAGAACGCCGCGAGTGTTGCGTGTCCGCTCGACGCTAGATTGATCCAGGAAATCACCCCCAGAAAAAGTCCAATCACGTACAGCCCGCACGCAAGCACGAAACGCTGGGAAGCTTTTGCCAGTGGCGCGTGGGTACAGCTACCCAGCGCAAGCAGTTTGAGTATCTGAGCGAACACCATCAGGACCACGCAGGTGATTGCCACGGCTCGCCAGAATTCCTCGGAGAAAATTCCGTCCCACTCCGCTCGAAACGCCAGCGCGATCGCGCCGTAATTCAAAATAGCGACGATGGCGATGAAGTAGTTAATCGCATAAGCGATCATCAACGCGCGGCACGCACAAATCACCAACCACCACTTGCGGGCTTGCTGTTGATGAT
The DNA here is from genome assembly GCA_937982665.1 of uncultured Planctomycetales bacterium. Lineage (GTDB taxonomy): Bacteria > Planctomycetota > Planctomycetia > Pirellulales > S012-138 > CALJLD01. Next base: position 23,566 of record CALJLD010000048.1, on the reverse strand, counting down.
CGGCATTCGCACTGCCATCGGCAGCGGTATCGTTGCCCGCTGATTCAACGGTTGGCGTTTTTGCGCGTGGCGGCGGGGAAGGATTTGCGGAATCGGACATGTTCTTGGCGCTTATGATGCGTCACGCTTCCATTGGCGTAGGCCATTGGCTTAGGCCTCGGCAAGCTGCCTCATCGATCGATATCGCGGTGCCAGAGTGTTTGCAAACTTGGATGGAGACATCCCTGCGAATCGACGGAATTCTCGTGCCATGTGCGCTTGGTCACTGTACCCGCATGCTTGTGCGACTTGTGCTAAGCCTTGGCTTTGACCATCGCGGATTTGCCGCAGAGCGTGCTGAAACCGGATCACATTGAAGAAGGACTTCGGGCTCAGCCCCGTTCGACGGACAAACATCCGGTGCAGTTGTCTGGCTCGAATCCCCAAGTCAGCGGCAAGGTCCTGGATCAGTGTGGGTGTTGCGTCGCGGCCCGCTCTCCGCATCGCGGTGAGAACGCAATCCTTTGCATCGTGGGTTGGGCGTTTAGCAGCAAGGCTGTCCGCGGCGGACCAAAGTGTTGCCTCGTTAGGTCTTTGTAGCAGTGCCTGGAATGTGGTTTGGGCTTCCCTTGGCAAGAAGGACAAGTCGCTTGCCTGAGCAACTGGCAGTACGGAGTTTGTTCGCAACTCAGGGGCGCCGCCGTAAGCCGCTCGAAACCGCAAAGCCAGCCAACGACTTGGTCCGAAGAACCGCACCCGGACAGGGCGCGTCAATGAACCGAAGAGAAAGGCTCCAGGAAGTGATTGACACTGATCCGCAATTATCAGCTGCGGGGTTGGGCCCAAAGCGACAACCAGATCTAGGAATCCGTCCGGAAACAACCGCAACTCGGATGGCTTCTTGTCGTTGATCGCAAGCAACCAACAAGAGTGCAGCAGGCCGCCGCTGTGCAAAACCTGTTCACGAAAACAACTGCTTGTAGGCTCCGTCGAAGCTTCATGGGGATCAGTCATTGATTGGCTTCGGCCGCGGGTGTTTTGTTCGCTGGTTGTTATGACAGATCACAGCGACTGCCATCATAACCCGTAAGATCCAACAGCTTCATCCTCAGCGACGGGTTTGCTTCTATAGTCAAACATCCAAGAAATGCCATCCATATTTGCCCGACTGGCAGAGTTTCTCACGCAACGCAGAATGGTTGGAATCTTCCAACGGAAATTTCTTGCAACTGCCCCGTGGCGGTGGTAACGTCCTAGCTTGATGAAGTTCTCGGCAAGGTTCCGCTTGGACACGATGTCTCGCCCGCCCGCGACCTCACCGTTCTTTTGTCGGCGTCGCCCCTTGTCGACTTGATCACCATTTCTAGCTGTTGGCTCTCGCCTGAAGTCCATCAACCACAGTTGTGCAGGACTTTGGGGATAGCGCGATCCTGGTGCATTCTCCACTTTCAAAGGGTGCGATATGCGGGCTCTTCGATTGGCCACCACTCGTGGGCTGTGCGCAATTCTCGCCTCGCTGTTTGTCATCGTTCCGCTTTGCGGCTTAGCGTCCGCCGCGGATACGAATGCCGCTGCGACGATTGTTTTGCAGGGCGCGACGATACATACCATGACCGAACAGGGGACCTTTGTAGGTTCCGTGGTTGTGGAGAACGGCAAGATCAAGTCCGTTGGCGAGAACGTCCAAGCACCCGAAGGCGCAACTGTGATCGACCTTACCGGTCACACGCTGACGCCCGGCTTGATTGATAGCCGCAGTGTCCTGTGGCTCACAGCCGCCGCTCGGGGCGAGGCCGGCAGCCGCGGCGCGCTCAACATTCTGGATGGCGTAAATCCCTTCCTGGAAGACTGGCACGAAGTCTCCCGCCAAGGCGTGACTTCTGTCTATGTTCAACCAAGCAATACAGGCGTGTTTGGCGGACGCGGAGCCGTGCTGCGGGTTGGCCCCGGCAGTTCCGTAAAGGACCTGGTTGTCGCCAATGATGTGGCCGTTCAGGCGGCAATGGGGATCACCGGCGACACCGTTCGTGACCGCGCCGCACAGATTCAGCGTTTTAGGCGCGCATTTCAGGCCGTGAAAGATGGCGAAGATCCGCCGAACCTAGCCGGAAACAACAACAACAACAACAACAATCAACAACAAAACACGCAGGGATTTGGGCGTGGTCGCCGCGGCGGTGCGGAAGACCTGCAGCAAGGGCGGCGCGGCCGTTTTGGCCGAGGTGGCGGAGGTCGAGGAGCCGCAGTAACGCAACCTAATAAGACCAAGGAATTGATTGAACTCATTCTGGATCGCAAGATCCCGTTGCGATTGGAAGCACATCAGGAAGATGTCGTCCAAGCCGCTTTTGAATTGGCTGACGAATTTGAGTTCGATCTGATCGTCGATGGCCTTTCGTCACCCGGCGAGGCTCTCTCCGAAGTCGCCGCTCGGCAAGCGCGAGTGGTGGTTGGTCCGGCCTGGGAAACCGGCGCGGCCCCCAGCTACCGTCAAGATCGTGATGATCAACTGCTGTCGAACATCGCCGAGTCCACAAACCGTTGGGCTTTGGCCACTTACTCGCCTGAAGCCCGCGGTTCACGGATGTTGCGCGTACAAGCCGCCGCAGCGATTGCTTCTGGTGTTGAAGCGGAGAGCGCTTTGCGTGCCGTCACCGTTGAAGCCGCCCGAATTTTGGGCGTGGCCGATCAGGTTGGGTCCATCGCCCCTGGCATGCAGGCGGACCTCGCCATATTTGCAGGCGATCCGCTGGATCCGGCCGCTTCCACTCGGATGGTGATGACCCGTGGCGAAGTTGTTTACGAAAACGCGGACGCTTCTCCCAATAACACTGGCGTTGCGGCAGTGGAACTGCCCGAAGTAATGCCATTGGCGTACGTGATTCGCACCCAACGAATGTTGAACGCCAACGGCGAGATGCAGCCGGCGGAGATGTTTGTGCAAAATGGTCTGATCTCCGCGATTGGCCGCACCATTTCAGCACCGGAAGACGTGCCGGTGTTTGACGTTGGCGATGCTGTGATTACGCCGGGCCTGGTAAATGCCCATTCGTACTTGGGTCAGCAGTCGATGCTCAATGACGACACCGAGGCTGATTCGAGCCAGCTTCGCGCTGCGGACGTGATCGAGGCCAGTTCGCCTGTCGCCAAGAAAATGCTCGAAGGCGGTTTTGTGAATGTCGGATTCGCGCCCACATCCGTGAATCCTTCGGCTGGTGTCATGGCCCACGTTCGCTTGGGAGCGAAGAAGCCGGTTGTGGCAAATGACATCGCCGGCAAGTTTGTTCTTTCCAGCGACGCTCGCAGCAACGACCGGTTGCCGAGTTCATTGGTTGGCCAGGTGATTTTCCTGGATTCGCTCTTTGGCGGCAGTACTCCTGTCACGCGACTGTACGTGCCTGATCCGGTTGCCAGGGCAATTGAGCGGGAGCGCCGCTCGAATGTCGATGCCGTGGTGACAGGCGGCCGGCCAGCGGTGTTGGCTGCGGAAACAGCTCCGGAAGTCCAAGCCGCGATCACCCTAACCTCAAAATATGACTTCACTTCCGTCCTGTTGGGACCGGAGCGAATTCAGGGTTTGACCAGTGATATTTCCGGTGCTGGAATGAGCATCATCGCCCGTCCTTTTGATGACAACGATTACGACTTGTACTGCGAGCAACTGGCCGAAGCCGCCCAAGCGAGAATCCCTGTCGCGTTCTCGGGTGAGACGCCGCGAGCGATTCGTATGACAGCCGCCATGGCGGTTAACGCCGGGATGCCCAGCGAAGTTGCCTTGCGTGGGCTGACCGCGGTTGGTGCGGACGTTGTTGGCATGCCCGCAGGCACTGCTCGTTTGAACGAAGGCAGTGTGGCCGACTTTGTTGTTTGGACAGGCAGCCCGCTGGACTTGCGCGCGGTTCCCGCACGCGTTGTGGTTCAAAGTGAGTTGGAAACGGTTCGCACATCGGGCCGCATTACGGACTAACGCACGACCTATGTCATTCAGGTCCTGGATCGTGAAGAACATGAATACCACTTCAGTTTTGCGTGTTTGCGTGGCGTTTGGGCTGCTTTGCGTCGCATGCGTCGCCCCAGCCGCAGCGGAGTCCACGCTCTACAAAGCCGGCACGGTCTACACAATGACCGGCGAGCCGCTTTCGCCAGGACAGGTCTTGGTGACTGATGGCAAAATCGCCGCTGTTGGCAGGACGGTGAATGCGCCTGCGGACGCCACGGTGGTGGACTTGGGCGAAGACTCTTCCTTGCTGCCTGGGTTTGTGGATGCATACACACAAACCGGACTCGCCGGCGGCACGGATGAATTCACCGCGGAGTTAACGCCCGATTTCTGCCCCGCGCTGGCGATTGATTGGAATGATCGTGGCTTCGAGGAATCGCTGGCCACGGGAACCACAACATTGGCAATCTGCCCTGGCACGGAGAACGTGATCGCAGGCTGCTCATGCCTGGCAAAAACCACCGGCGAGAAAGACTCGCGGATTTTGCAGAACGACGCGGCGCTGTTCATCAGCGTGTGCTCGGACCCCGCGCGTCGCAACGGTGCTCGCAGCCGCCCTGATGGGTTGTACAACCGTTTGCCCACAAACCGTATGGGCGTTGTGTGGATCTTGCGGAGCACGTTCGACAAGGTTCGTCGCGGGCGCGAAGTTACGGCACGGGACGAAATCGAATCCGGCTTGTCCGGCCAGCGTCCGCTCATGGCGGTTGCTCGGACTTCGCATGACATCACCGCACTTTTGACCATTGGCGAAGAGTTTGACTTCGCGCCGCCGGTCATTGTGGGTGGTCAAGAAACGTACAAAGTGACGGAGCAGGTCGCGGCAGCTGGTTTGTCGGTGATCCTCGGCCCAATGACAACCGGAAGCTCCAACGGACCGGAACGAACTGAACTTGCTTATAACCAGGCGGGTTTGCTTTCCGAGGCTGGCATTACGTTCGCCTTCTCCGGCGGTAACCTGCTGGAGCAAGCACGCTTTGCCTGCCGGTTTGGTCTCGAGCCAAACGAAGCGTTGCAAGCCATCACCAAAACGCCGGCGGAGCTCATCGGTGTCTCGGATCGCGTTGGCACAATTGCCCCAGGCATGGATGCGGACCTGGTCGCCGTTGATGGCGATCCCATGGAGTTCACCAGCGGCATCCGCTTTGTCATGGTCAACGGGCAGGTCTTTGAACAGTAATCCAACATTTGAAATAGACGTCAGTTAGCAACCAACTGTCTTTGCACATCAAGACAAGGGATATCATCGTGGCACGAACCATTCGCAGCATGACTCGTCAAGTACCGCAGTTTGCGGCGCTTGTTGCGGCGACGGCTTTACTCGTAACTGTCTCGGCGGCGTCCGCGCAAGAGACTGTTGCCGTCAAGGGTGGCCGCATCATCACTATGGCCGGCGAGCCGATCGAAAACGGCGTTGTGGTCATTGTGGATGGCAAGATCACAGCCGTGGGAGCAAACGTCTCCATTCCGGTTGAAGCCCGAGTGATTGACGCCACAGGCAAAGTGGTCATGCCCGGCTTTGTGGAAGCCCACACGGCTGCCGGCTTGAGCCAGGCAAACGAAAGCTCCAACCCTAGCGTGCCGTACCTTTCGGTGATGGATGGGATTGATCCTTCACGCCCATATTTTGAACAGGCACGCCGCGATGGAATCACCTCGGCCGCCATGGTCCCCGGCAACAGCGGCATGATCTCTGGGCAAGCCGCGGTCATCAAGACGGGCGGGCTGTATGTGGATGACATGGTGTTGAAGAGCAACACTGCCATGAAGATTTCCCTCTCGCCCTCCGGTGGCAATAGCCGCATGGGGCACCTGTCCGCTCTTCGCCATGAATTGGACGCCGCGAAGGACTTCGCCGACGAAAATGCTGACGCGGACGTCTCCACATTGGAAGAAGCCGTTCAGCAGCAGCTGCAGATGGCCATTGTCAAATTGGTGAAAGGCCAGATGCCGGCGTACATCTATTGTGCAGATGCCATGGATGTGGCCCATGCGATTCAATTGACGCAAGACTATGGTTTCAAGGCCACGCTCGTGCTCAATCAGGATTGCTACAAAGCGGCCGATCAAATCGCCGCGGCGAACCTGCCCGTGATTTTGGATTCCACGCTGGTGTTCTGGGAAACCAACCCTCGCACCAACGAGAACGAGCGGATTGTCACCACGGAGATCTTCCGCGCCGCCGGCGTCTCCTTCACATTCCAAACTGGCAGTTCCAACAACTCAACCTTGGGTAGCAATTACCTGTGGTATCAAGCCGCCACAGCGGTGAAGTATGGCATGCCAGAAGAAGAAGCATTGGCCGCACTGACAATTCGCCCGGCGGAAATGCTTGGCGTCGATCAGTTCATTGGTTCTTTGGAAGTTGGCAAAGATGGCGACTTGGTCATTCTTTCCGGTGAACCGCTGCAAAATGACACTTGGGTTGAAACCACCATCGCCAACGGCGAAGTCATTTATGAACGTTCGACAGACAGCCAACTGCGCCGTCTGCTCAATGGCGATGCCGAAAACAACTAACTCTCAGGATCGCTGGCAATTGTTGCCGTCTTGCACCCTCCTTCCTTTTCATCGGAAACGCGATCTATGAACGCAAATCCACGGGCAACCCGGCTTGGCGGCGTAGCTCTCGTGGCGCTGCTTTGCTCTGCCGCCCTGGCGGTTCTGCCAACCAGCATTGCGACAGCACAAGTCGTCGACGTGTATTTTGCCGACGGAATCTACACAGCCGCTGGCGAACCCATTCGCGATGCTGCCATGGTTGTCACCGACGGCAAGATCACCGCGCTTGGTCCGCGCGACGAAGTAACGGTGCCAGAAGGCGCAAATGTTCACGACTTGGGAAACAAAGTCATCATCCCCGGACTTGTCATTGCCCAATCGGATTTCGCGGACGAAAGTTCCGATGTGGATCGCGCTTTGACTCCGTATGTGTCGGCTGCGGACGGCTTTGATTTCTTCGCGGATCGCTCCAATGCATTCCAGGGTGGGGTCACCACCGTTCAGCTGTCGCCTGGCGCAGGCCGGTTGATTTCCGGAGTTGGTGCTGTGGTCAAGCTGACCAACGGCGAGAAATCCGCTCGACTCCTGGCCGATCACGAAAGCTTGCGCGTCGTTCTGACGTCGGCCTCGCGCAATCCCCCCACAATCTATGAACCGCCAGTTGGGCCCGTTTCGGAAGATCGCCCATTGCTCCCCACGCGACCGCAACTTTCCAGTTCGCTCGCAGGCGCTGCTTCTGGCTTGCGGACGGTTTTTCGCGTCGCCAGAGAACGTGCCAGTGAAGTGCAGGAGAGCGAAGAAGACCGCGTGATGGATGCGCTGACTGCCCACATTGTGGACGGCGGCGTCGTTCGCTTTGATGCCAGCACGGCAGCGGAAGTACGGTTGGCGATGCAAATTGCCCAACAAAACAATCTGGCCACCGTGTTGGTTAATCCCCGCGAGATGGATGAGTTTTTCGCGGAAGAAGATTCCCCAAACAATAAACTTCGGGGCGTGATTCTTCGCGGGCAGCGTCCCGGTGAATTCTCCAACCCCTCGGCGGAAGATGCCCAACAGCAGGTTGCGCCGTGGAACTCCGCTCGTGAGTTCGTCGATGCGGGTCTTCCGGTCGCCGTTTATCCGGCTGACGATGACGACATGTCCGACATGTTGTTTGTCGCGGGGCAATTCATGCAGGGTGATTTGACACCTGTGGAAGCTTTGTGTGCGGTCACGTGCTGGCCGGCCCAATTGATGGGCGTTGACGATCAAGTGGGATCGTTGGCGGTTGGCCGCGCGGCCGATTTTGTCGTGTTGACAGATGAGCCCTTCAGCGTGCGATCCACGGTTTGGGCGACCTACGTCGATGGCGAAGCCGCCTACGAACGTGAACCGGCCGAACGCACAACCGTCATCCGCGCCGGCGCGGTTTACGCCGGTAACGGACAAATGCTTCAAGACGCTTCCGTTGTGGTCAAAGGCAAGACCTTGCGAGGCGTTGGCGAGAATGTCTCCGCCCCAATGGACGCGACGATTCGCGAGTATCCCAATGCCGTCATCGTGCCGGGCTTTATCGACCTGGGTGCCAACGTCGGAACGGCCGGAGCTTCCTTGGGCAACAACCTCAACTTGGAAAGCAACATTGCCGAGCGCGTCGATTCGGCCGATCCGGCGATTGCAGTCGCTCGCGAGTCGGGTGTGACCACCGTGTTGCTGGGTGGCGGCGGCAACAACCCTTCGCCGTTGGTGGCTTTCAAACTTGGCGATGACGCTCGAGTGGTCGGCAACCCCGTCGCGGTGCGTTTTCCGCTGACCGGCAATTTGAGTTCGCGTGTGCCGGCCGCTGAGAGGGCGCTCGCCCAAGGTAAGGCCTATCACGAACGCTGGTTGCGTTATGAGAAGGCGCTTGCCGAGTACGAAGCGAAGCAGCAAGCCGCTGCTGACAACGAAGAGTCCGCTGACCAATCTGATGACGATGCGGACGACGAGGATGAAGACCAAGAAGAGCAAACCGGGCGCGGCGGACGCGGTGGACGCGGAGGCCAAGGCAACTTCGCTTCGGGTTCGCAAGCTGCGGAGCGATTCGCCCAAGGGCAAGGTCGTCGCGGTGGTACCCAAGATGACGCGGATGCGGATCAGGGACAGGACGATCAAGATCAGGATGCTGACGACGAAGAAGCGCAAGCTGACGACGATGACGATGAAAACCAGCCACCTCCCAAACCGGAGTTGGACGAAGGTCTTGAACCGTACCGAGCCCTCTTCTCCGGGCAAATTCCGGCATTCGTCGAAGCTCGAACGCTGCTTGAGATTGAAGCCGCGCTCAGACTCTTCCGCACGGAGAATGACATTCGCACAATTCTGGTCGGCGTGGATGATCTCGCGCGTTTTCCGGAATTGCTGGACGGCAAAGACGTCAATGTTTGTGCCGGGCCAGAGTTGGTGACGGAAGGGGAAGATGGTCGGCTAAACATCCCCCAAATGCTGGCCAATGATCAAATTGGTTTTGGTTTCCGTTCCGAAGCCACAACCGGCGTGCGTGACTTGCCGCAAGCGGTTCAGTTTGCAGTCTACCAGGGCTTGGGAACTGACGATGCCCTGCGCGGCCTGACTTACGGAGCGGCACAGTTGCTCTCCAGCGAGGCAAACTTTGGCGCTTTGGAATCCGGCAAAGACGCGGACCTGGTCGTCCTGAGCGGCCCCCCATTTGAACTTTCAACCAAAGTGCTCGCCGTGATGATTGACGGGCAATGGGTTTATGAAAAGGAGGACGGACAATGATCCGTCGTACGCTTACGGCGCTTGCAATCTTGCTGCTTGTTCCGGCATTGGCTCTGGCCCACTATCCGGGCACCGCCAGTGATGCCGTTAACGGCGTCATGGAAAATTCTGCGTCCAATCCCGGCACGGAGCTGGCAATCAGCGGTCCCGCGCAGGAAGCGTCGCAAACGGACGAGAAGCCGAACGTGGCGCTGTTGGTTGGAAAGATCCTGACCAGCGCCGGCGATCCCATTTCCAACGGCACCATTCTGATCAGTGACGGGAAGATTGAAGCCGTTGGATCGCGGAGCGAAATCGAAATCCCCGATGGCTACGAAGTCATTGATCACTCGGACATGTTTGCCATGCCTGGGATCATTGACGCACACAGCCATGTGGGCGGTTCCAGCGATTTGAACGAGATGGTTTATCAAACCAATCCCGAAATGCGGAACTGGGACCAGATCATCCCCCACAATGATCAGTTGCAAGTCGCCATTGCTGGTGGCGTCACGACGGTTTGCTTCATTCCCGGCAGCGGAACCAACATGAGCGGCTTTGGCGCGCTCATGAAAACCGGACCCGGCAAGCCGGAAGATGTCATCATCAAAGCCCCGGGCGTGCTTAAGATCGCGCAAGCCGGAAATCCTGAGCGGCGGACCGGCGAAACCGGGTCCAGCCGCATGGGCATGAACTACGTCATCCGTCAGCAATTGATGGAAGGACAGATGTACGTGCGGCAATGGGACGATTACGAATCCGGCCAGGTTTCGCAACCGCCGGAATTCAACCTGCGTTTGGAAAACTTCAAGCCGCTGTTCCATCACGAGATTCCGGTTGTCGTCCATACGCAACAGCACCAGGTTGTCATGTCGTCCGTGCGGATGCTGCATGACGAAATGAACCTGCGAATTGTGATTGACCACGGAACCTTCAATGGCTTCTTGGTTGGACCGGAACTCGCCAAGCGAAACATCCCCGTCATGGCCGGACCTCGCGGTTTCTATCGCGATTCGGACACCGGGCAAGTCCTGGGCGTTGTTAACGAATATGCCAAGCGCGGCGTGACTGCTTTGGGCGTCAATACGGATGCCCCGGTTGTTCCGCAAGAAGAGCTCTTCTTTCAAGCCACCATGGCTGTTCGCTACGGCTGGGACGAAGAGAAAGCTATCCGCGGCCTAACCATCGAGGCAGCCAAGGCGCTGATGATTGATGACCGCGTCGGCTCGCTGGAAGTTGGCAAGGATGCGGACATCCTCATTATGACCGGTTCCATCATTGATCCGCGCAACTACATCAAGCAGGTCTTCATTGACGGACGCAGCGTCTATGACACCAGCAAAGACCGACGACGTTTTTGACCAACATCTGTTCACCGGAAACACCGTGAAGAACACAACGTTAATGGAACACACACAACGCTCATCACGGCCAACTTTCTGGAGCTAACGACATGCCTCGCGTTTTGAAACCGACCATAGCGAAAACGCTGATTGCAATCAGCCCGTTTGCGGTCGCTTTGCTGATGATGTGCAGTCAAGGCTCCGTACAAGCTGACCCACCAGCGGAATCCGTGGAAGTCACCAACAGCGGAACGATCGCGTTCCAAAACGCGACGTTGGAAACCATGGGACCGGACGGACGTCTGGAAGGTGCCACGCTGGTCATTCGTGATGGCAAGATCATTGCCGTCGGCACTGACGTAACCGTGCCTGATGACGCGCGAATTGTTGATGCCTCAGGCAAGACCATCATGCCGGGCATCGTTGATCCCTACTTTGTTTTCAGCAGCCAAGGGGCAAGCTTGGGTGGCGGAGGACGAGGCGGTCGTGGTGGACGTGGCGGCCGCGGAGGATTCCAGCAACAGCCGGCTCCCACAGGTGGGGGTTTCCGCCGCTTGTCCGAGTACTTTTACCCGTACGGAATTGATCTGGTCCCGTTCGCTCGCAGCGGCATCACAACAGCAAACCTCGTCCAATCCGGCACAGGACAATCCGCGGTCGCCCAAGTGCTGCCGGATGATTTGGAAAACCTCCTGGTTCAGCCGGACGGATTCTTGTTTGCCGCCGTGACCAACCAAACCAACTCATTGAACTTCGTCCGTAATGGACTCAATCCGCAAGCAAATCGCGGAGGCGGTCGACGCGGGGGCTTTGGTGGTGGAGGTGGATTCGGAGGTCGTGGCCGTGGTCGGGGTAGCTTTGATGCGAACGATGTCCTGCTTCAAGATCAGGATCAGCAAGACCAAGATGACGAAGACGAGGAAGAGGAAGAGAACACGACCGACACAGCCGAATTGTGGAATCAAGTCCGTGCCGGTGACCGGCCGCTGTTTGTGAACGTCAACAACACGGCCACAGTGCTGCACTTGCTCAAGGCTTTAGACGACTACGAAGACGTGAATGTCGCCATGGTTTGTTCAGGCTCCAACGTATTTGAAGTCATGGACAACTTGAGCGGCCGCAATGTCACGCTCATTCTGCAGCCTGGAATTGATAACGTGCCATACACAACGGAGCGCGTGAACATTCCTCGCATGGCTTTAGACAGCGATGTTCCGTTTGTGTTTTCGTTCTCGCTCAACCGAGGGCAAATCAACGCCCATCAAGATGATCCCATGTTCGTCATGTCCATGCTCGTCAAGTCAGGGCTTCCGCGCCAGGCAGCGCTGAACGCGGTCACAATTGGCCCCGCCAATTTGATTGGCATGGAGGACGCCGTGGGCTCATTGGAAGAAAACAAACAAGCAAATCTGCTGATCTTTGATGGCGACCCGTTGGAAACCGGTTCGCGTCTGGAACAAGTGATGGTCGAAGGGAGGACCGTCCATGAAAACTAATCTACTGCAAGCCCGCAAACATCTGGTTGCCGTCGCCATTTGCGCGGTCTCAGCCTGTGCTGTTCTTGCTTCGGCCTTTGCTTACGCTCAAGACGGCGCGCAATCGCGCCGCCGCGGAGGCCAAGCGGAGCAAGCCAATCAGGATGAAGAACAAACCGAAGATGCCGAGCAAAATGAGGACAAGCCAGGTCCTGTCACGGCGATCACCGGCGCGGACATCCACACCGTCACAGGCGAGACCATTCGAGCTGGTACCATTCTCATTCAGGACGGCAAGATTCTGGAGGTCGGCCAGAATGTGACCATTCCAGCAGGCACCAAGCAGATTGATGCTGCCGGCAAGGTCATTACACCTGGTTTCGTCGCGATTGAAATGAGCGGCGTCGGCGTCGGTCGAGGTGGTGGAGGTCGCGGGGGCCGTGGCGGTGGAAACACCAACAACAATGATCAACTTGCGGACTCTCTCGATCCGTTTGATCGCAACATGAAATATTCTTTGGGCGTCGGCATCACTTCCGGTTGCGTCCAGGTTGCCGGGGGCGGAGGACGGGGACGCCGCGGTCGAAGTGGCGCTCCAGTGGAACGCTTCCTGGGCTTGGAGCCAGACCCGGAAACTCTAGTGACTCAAGAAGAGAAGGACTTCGGCCCCGCAGATACGGCACTTTGTCCCTGTTGCGGTCTGCCGATCCTCCCCACAGAACCCATCATGCCGGATATCCCGTCCGCGCCGGACCCGCAAGATCATGTGATCGTCAAGCTGAGCTACGGCCGGCTGGATCCCATGATCATGAAGCAATCCGCTTTCTATGATCTTCCCTCAGGCGCTCTTGCAGGCGCGCTCAATCGCCACAACTGGCGGGCAAACATCAAAGAAGCCCGAGAGCAAATGGAGGAACAATCCTCCGCCAATACCGGGTCAAATGCCCGCGGACAAGGTACTCGCGGTGCGGCAGGCCGCGGTGGTTTTCAGCGTGGCGGCACCCGCGGGGCACGCGGTGGCGGCGGCGCGCGTGGAGGGGGCAACTCGGACTTGCAACGCCTGCTCCGCAAAGAGATTCCGCTGAGAATTCAGGCGAACACCGTCAGCGAAATCCGTGACATGATCGCCTTGGCGGAGGAACTGGATTACAACCTGATCCTGACCGGCGTAGTCGAAGGCTGGGTCGTCGCCAAAGAAATCAGCGAAGCTAATGTTTCGGTTGTCTATACACCACGGCAACGGCGGCAAGCTCAACCAGGGCAAGAGGATAGCACTGGCAGTTCGATCGAATCGACCGGGATCTTTGAGCAGTTCGGAGTGCCGTTTGCAACTGCCGCGCTCAGCTCGTCGGTGAGTATGGGCGGCATCGCCGGGCGAGACCTCACAAGCCTTCCGCTTGAAGCCGCGTTTGCCGTTCGCGGCGGCGCGTCAAACCAGACCGCTTTGGAAAGTCTGACAATTGTCCCCGCGCGCATGCTGGGGATTGATGATCGCGTCGGTAGCATTGAGGCTGGCAAAGACGCGGACCTGCTCATCCTCAACGGCCCGCCGTTGGATTACCGCACGTATGTCGAGCAAGCCATCGTCGCGGGAGAAATCGCGTACGACCGCGAGGCCGACCGCGTTTATCCCAACTTTGAGCGCTAGCCGGATCAAAATCGGCGGAAACTCAGCACTGCAAAAAAACAAATCAGGCCCAAGGATAAAGCATCCCTGGGCCTGATTTTTTGTCACAGCTGGTTCTGGAAGCTGTTTCGGTTATTGGGTCGCGCGGATTGTACGCTTACCCAAAGGGCCACCAACTCCAACCACTGCGACGGCGTTGTTGGCGCGGTGGCTGTTGGCGACCTTGTTGTTGAGTTTGGCCTTGTTGCGGAGCGCCTCGTTGGGCACCTTGTTGCGGCGGGTTGTTAACAGCTTGGATGAGCTTGTTGATGGCGGCCTCATAGGCGGCAATCGCTTGTTTCTCATACTCGGCGGCACGGTCCAGCCCGCGTTGATCATTCTTTTGCAGGGCCGCCTGTCGCAGTCGGCCGGCTTCGGCCATCCGCTGCTCAAGTTGCTTTTCGTAATGGGCGATGCCAGCTTCAATCTGTCGCATCTGTGCTTGAACGGCGGCCTCTTGGGCCCGGGCACGGCGTTCGGCCTCTTGGGCCATCCGCTGAGCCTCTTGCTCGCTCATTTGCCCTTGCTGATCGTTTTGCTGCTGGGCGAAAGCACTCGTCGGAGCCAGAACAATCGCGGACAACATCAACGCGGAAAAAAACACACGTTTCACGGACATTTCTTCCTCCTCGGGAGAACCAGCGGACTCGGCGCTCTTTACCTGATTGGCATCGGCAGCCCAACGGGACCGGGCTTAAACTGGTCATCCGGGGCCCGCTTGGGCAAACTGTGCCGGTTGTAGCGGCACGGTCAAACGTCCTGAGATATCGCCCGCGCATGCAAACGGGCGAGTTCCGCAGAACTCGCCCGTCGTCCACTCATGAAGATAATGCTGGCAGGCACCGCTCCGCTTAATCCCACCACCAGTTTTCGTTCGCCGTTGGCAATGCGGCTGCCCGATCTTTTGCCACATCTTCACCCAATGTCGCGGAGCCAAGCACCTCGCCAGGCGCCAGATCAACACCGCCGGAGATGCTGATCACATACTGATTCCCCTTCTTGATGAAAGAGGATTGCGACGCGATCTGTTGGGGTACGTGGTAGCTGGCGACCGGCAATGCCTCGTCACTGGTCAGCAGCGGAAAGTCGTAACCGATCGTGCTCATGGTCTGCGGGTCGCGAGCAATCGCCGCAACGATCGCCAGGTCCATCAAGCATCGCAACTGGGCGAACACCGGCATCTTCTCGGAGACTTCTGTGTAATGTTCGCCAAATCGGTCGGCCCAATCCTTGGCCGCTGGATTGGCATCTTCCGTACGCTGCAGGGTTCCGTCGTCCAACAGGTAGCTGTCTTCCGTCATGACCTTCACACCGGATTGCGGCAGGGCATACGCCAGCCCGGCCGAGTCTCGGACAGGCGCCGCATAGTCGGGAGCAAGCCACCACCGCGGCATGGAGTCCTTTGGAATGGGCACCCTAGCGCTCTTCAGCATTTGCATATAGCTCGGAAGCGCCCGCACGGGCGATTTCTCCAAACCCATCGCAATCCGCTTCATGAGAAAGTCCGCGGCCACCATCACTCGGGCAAAGTGGCTATCGGCCGGCACTCCCGCCAACGTAACGGACTGCGGCCCCACTAGCTGCTCCATGCGGCGCATGGCGCGCTCGCTCATTCGCGGACCACTGTCAAAGTAATCCTGAAGGCTGGCCAAGCCGTCCGCGGAGGGATCGATCGAACAAGTAATGCCTGTTTCGCGCGCCGCGTCCATTCCGCGGAGCACCGTCATAAGATCCTCAAGCTGCAGCACAGGTCGTCGTGACTTCGCGCCCACAAGATATCCGGCTTTGTCCAGTTCCCAACCTTCCGCCCTGCCGGCAATGATGATGTCGTTCTCTTCCGGGTGGAGAAAGATGAACTGCACGTCTTGCAGACCAGCCAAGAGTAACATCTCTTGATCCAGCGATTGATCGGCCTTCCGCTTAGCGTAGATGGCTTGTTCCAAGCGCCGCAGTGAAACCTTGCGAAGATCGCTCGCGGCGGAAATGTCAGCGGACAACTCCATGTGCAGCGCCGCCCGCCGCTCGTCCGCCAATTTCCCCATAGCGTCCACACTCGAGCGGCTCACTATCCCCTGCGCATCAATGGCGATTCCGCCGACTGCGCCATTGCCAACGACCGGCACAATGCCCGTCACAAAGGGCCGCAACGTTGTAATGTTGATTGACGCCTGACCGTAGGCAACACGACTTTGTGTTAAGCAAAGACTCAGCGCCGCGACAATGGCAAACGCTGCAAGCCAAAGATGCCTTGAGGACTTGCAAGCAGGCATGGGTTCCTCCGTTCCGCGGGAAACACGACATTTGAATTCACTAACCGCCAAGGTAGTGCTCAGCGAGCGAATGGACAAGAAATTGCGCCGTGCGCAAAGTCAAAGACAACGCAAAATTGTCGGCGCTTTGCTGCAAAACGCGCAGTTCCGCCAGCGTGTAACTTGCCGATGGGCAATCGCCTAACTTGTGGGCGTTCCGCCGGAGCGACTCGCTCCCCGCGCGACGAAGACAAAGAACGCAAACAGAAATGTGCCCAAGATCACCGTTGTGGTGACAAGGCTGGCGAAATAGTCGCGCAACAAGATGAGTGCTGGCGGCTCAGCGGAAGTGTGGCCCCGTCTGGACTCTGGGATTTGTAAGTCGTCCTGTTTCGCCTGGGTATCTTCTTGCCACTTCGCCCAGTTTTCCTGTTCGGCCGAGTTATCCAACGTTGAAATGGCCCAACCACGTGCCGCGACAAGTCCCCACACGGCTCCGCCGATGAGCAAAGCATAGGCGATTCCAATCAACACCCAGAATTTCGCTGTAGGTCGCATCGACATCGCAATCAGTCATGGAACGCAGGAACTCTGCGTGTCATTCTACCGCAGCTGCAACCTGGGTCGAAAGCGGCAATCATCGTTGAAGGCCAGCTGGTCGCGCAGCCATGACGCTGATGGGCTCCACAAGCGCGGCGCAGCCACTTTCTCCAATGCCTGTCATGCCAAGAGAATCGGCCGCCAGCTTAGTTTTCGGAGATCTCATTCAGTCGCTGCTGGAGCGCGTCACACGCTGCGTCCAACGCTTCCATGCTGCCTTGCGGCGGAGCTTCCAGCACGGCCGTTTGGGGGCCGCCGGAGGTTGCCGGCACAGTTGCGATGCCTGACTGGCGTTCGCCAGTGACCGGTTGGCAAGCTTGACCGTCATGCATGCTGACGCGGTTTCGCCCTTGTTCCTTGCTGGCGAAGAGCGCCCCGTCCGCGCGGCGCAATAAGGCCGCGGCATCTTCTTCCTGGGTGGCAGCAGCCAGGCCGCAACTAATCGAAAGCGTAACGCCCAGGTCGGTAAAGCGGCCCAATCGAGCAACGGCGGCGCGAATCTTCTCGGCCACCTTGCATCCGTTTTCCAACGTCGCTCCGCCAAGAATGAGCGCCAGCTCGTCGCCTCCAAAGCGATACAGCGCGTCTGTACTGCGAACAGCGCGAGAAATCACCTGCACGACAGTCTTGAGCACGCGGTCACCGGCGGGATGCCCAAAGCCATCATTGATCTGCTTAAAGAAGTCGACGTCAATCAACAGCAGCACAACCGGCGTCTGTTGCTCTCGCCACGCAGCCAGGTGTCTTTGCATGGCCAGGTCAAATGCGCGGCGGTTCCACAATCCCGTCAAGGAGTCCCGCTGTGCTGCCGAAGCGTGCCTTTGGATTTCCGCCCGCTGGTCAACCAATTGGGTCTCCGCGGCGCCAATTCGCTGCATGAGCCAGAGGTTGGATTCCAGCAGTTGCTCCACAACCGTCAGAATGTCACTCTGGGATTTCTTGGCCGGCTGTTGCTTCTTCCAAGTATCAAGTTGCTGGTGCAGAGCTTGCATCTTCTCGAAGTGGTCTTCGACATCGTTCGCCATACCCGATGTCACTTCAAACAGCCGGTCAAACGCGGCGACAGCCGAGCTCAGCTCTTCACGAGCCCGACGCTGCTTGCGGCTATCCCACAACCACCACAGCAGCGCAGTTGCAATCAAGAGATGCGTGGCGAGCGTTGCCGTTGGCCACCAACTGGCCGCGGCAAAGATGGGCTCATAGGAACTCAAGATGGACGATGGATCCGGCATAGTCATTCAATCATCAAGCGCTAGACGTAAGACCACTCGATGCAATCCTTGGCCTCTTCCTCTTGGGTATCCACAAGGTCCGCGCGAATCTCCATGATCGTCGGCAAGCAACGCTCAAAGGCATCGCTCACAGCCGGGTCAAAGTGGTTTCCGCGTCCTTTGCGAATGATCTCCAAGCACTTATTCAAATCAAAAGCCCGCTTGTATGGTCGCGGCGAAAGCAGCGCGTCAAACACATCGCACAGAGCAACAATCCTGGCCTCCAGCGGAATGCGGTCACCGGCCAGGCGTCCGGGGTAGCCGGTTCCGTCCCAGCGTTCATGGTGCGACATCGCAATCCGACGAGCCATCGAGCGCACAGGATCATCGTGAACGCCCAAGCAACCTGAAGAGATCACACGCTTTGCGTATTGGGATTGGCTGGCATCAGTACTGTCATCAAGGATCCGCGCCCCAATCGCACAATGCTGTTGCATGACGCGCATTTCTTCATCCGTCAGCCGTCCTGGCTTCTTGAGGATGGCGTCCGGGATGCTGATCTTGCCGATATCGTGTAACGGAGCGGCAAGGAAGATGGTCTCAATCTCGTTGCGGCTTAAGCCCAGAGCGATTCCAATCTCCCGGGCATAACACCCCACGCGAACAACATGGTTGCCTGTCTCGTTGTCGCGATACTCGGCCGCCTTGGCGAGTCGCCAGATCAACTCCGCGCGGCTTTCCGCAATCGCCATTTCGGTCGATTTGCGCTCCGCGGCGCCATGCAACACGCGCGTCAAAGATCGGTAGTCGATCTCTTCGGCCATGATGTAGTCTTGAGCGCCTCGACGGAGGATATCCAACGCGGCTCCGTCCTCTTGCTCGCTGACCATCGCCACTACTGCTGTCCGCGGCGAGGCAATCAAAATCGTATTGAGCGGATCGTTGCCTTCGCGAACACCCAAGGACGGGTCCAACAGCACCACATCGTACAGGCGAGATTCCAGCCGCTTGGCGACATCGCGCAGGTTGTCGGAGGTTCGTAGTTCGATTGTTCCCCACAGCAATTCGATTGCGCCGCGCGAGTGCGCAAGCGCATCTTCAACGCAGCGCGCACGCTCCGCGGAGTCAGTCGCCAGAAGAACCAGTCTGTGGTGTGATTGCACCATTTCTACAAACGCAATGACCTCGTGCCTGAACTCGCCCCTGCTATGCCCGTGATATCACGTGGAGATATCGCTGGCCGCTTGCCCCTCCGTAATTCCCAAGAATCAAGAGTTGGCGAAGTCCGCTCAAGCGTACTTCAAAAATCCGGGTTGGCCGGATTTCGACCATGGGAAATATCTCGCAAAGAATCGTCCGATGCGCCCCACAATGTGTCCTATGTTTGGACGTGATGTGTTTCTGACGCTTGCGTTGGCGCATTCGTAACACGTCCGATAACCGGATGGGCACCTGCATACGGCGATGCAACAAGGAACTCCATAACGTGCATTCCCTCCAGTACGTACTCCCGTTTGTGCTGACGAGCGTGGTGGTTGGCCTCGCCGTGGGATACTACATGGGTTGGGCCCGCCGCCTGACTCGTGAGCGGGATCAGATCGCCAAGGAACGTGATACTTCCATCAAGGTGCTCAGCAGTTTGCTGTCCACCGCGGAGGAACTCACGGCCGACGTCGATTCGCACAACATGGAGATTCGCCAGGTCGGGCAGGATGTCGTGGATCGGGCGTCTGATGGAGAAATGACGGAGGAGCAGCGCCGCTTGCTCAAGCAGATTGCCTCCGTGCTGGAGTCCAACCGCAAGTTGGAAGAAGACCTGACCTACGCTCGCTACCGCATGGAAGAGCAGGCGGAGGAGATTGACCGCACCCGAAAAGAGGCTCGCACTGACGCTCTTTCCGGTGTTGCCAATCGTAAGGCTTTTGACGAAAAGCTCGAAATGTGCCTGCGTGACTGGCACAAACACGGCACACCGTTTGTGATGGTCCTGGCCGATATCGACCACTTCAAGTGGATCAACGATACCCACGGCCATCAAGCCGGCGACCACGTTGTCGAACGGCTCGGCAGCTTCCTCAAGTCTTTCTTGCGAGACAAGGATTTCATCGCGCGATACGGTGGTGACGAATTCGCGATTCTGATCTCAAGTTGCGAACTCAAGCGAGGCGCGGACATCGCCGAGCGAATTCGCAGCCGCGTCGCATCGGTCGTGTTCAACGTCGCGGCGGACCAACGCGCCAGCATCACCTTCAGCATGGGCGTTGCCACACCGGACGAAAACGACGACGCAAAGAGCCTGATCCAAAAAGCGGATCACGCCACCTACCGCTCCAAAGAAGTGGGCCGCAACAAGGTCCACGTCTATGAAGAGCAAGCGGCGGACAACGCCTATATGCTGGTGGCCGATTGATCTGCGTGACGAGCTCAATAGCAATGTTATCCGCAGGGTACCGCTGGCTCTGCCAGTGCCTTCTAATTCCTGCGAAGCGCACTCAACCTGTCGGCGGCCTGGTTTCGTTCCCACCGAATCAGCCTAGCTGGCACAGCTGCTGAAGTTCAGCTTTTGGCATCAACTCGCTTTCGTTCCAACCGGCTGACAAGCGTGGTGCGGATGGCTTGCAGCTGAAACGCGTCTTCAATCTTGCCGCCGTCGCTGTCGGTGACGTAGAACACGCCCAAGGCCTGGTCCAGATAAGCCGACATCTTCGCAAGTCCCACCCGGAGGTTGGCCGCTTCCAAGGCTTTGGCCACCTGATAGAACAACGCGAGCTGGTCCGGAGCAAAAACGTCCAGAATAGTGAAATTCGGCGAAGTGTCGTTGTCGGCACGCACTTGAACCGGCAAGGCTTGCATGGCCTCTTCGCGGCGTTTGGCTGCCGTCCGCCAGACTTTGCGGGCCGCTGTCGGCCGATAGTCCGGGTTGGCCAACGCTTCGAGCAGGGCCTGCTCCAATTCTTCGATTCGCGCCGGCGGCGAAATCACTTCCAACTCGGCGTCTTCCAGCAAAAATCGATAGATCACACGCTCATCCAACAA
Organism: uncultured Planctomycetales bacterium; assembly: GCA_937982665.1. Classification (GTDB taxonomy): domain Bacteria; phylum Planctomycetota; class Planctomycetia; order Pirellulales; family S012-138; genus CALJLD01. The sequence goes on along the minus strand of CALJLD010000048.1, from coordinate 2,763 downwards.
CGGATAACTATCCACCGTGTGAATCTGAATCCCCTTGCCGGACAAAACACCGGAGAGTCGCGAGAGCGAATCCGCCGGTTGCGGCGGCCGCGCGCCGATGGTGAACTCCAGCGTTTTGGAATCTTCGCGAAATTCACCCTGTGTAAAGATCTCGCCCGGCTGCAAATTCTGCAGAGCGTTGAGATCATCGGCAATCCGCTCCGCCGGCCGAGCGTTCAAATACGCCGATGGCAAGACATCAATCTGGCGATCAATCCACGCGTCATGCTCGCTCTCGGCGGTGACCTCACGAATGGCCGCCTTGGCTTCCCGAAGTTGCTCAATGGGAGTGGGGCTCTCACCGGTCAGGTGATTCATCGTCCGCGAATACAGTGACGTGAGCACGTCAACCTTCCAGTCATTGAGCACACCAGGCCCCACCGCCTTGAAGTCGGCCGCCGTCAACACAAACAGCATTTGCAGCAAGTCCGGACTGCCAACATCAAATGCAAACTGCAACTCTGATTGCGGATCGCTGGTGTCACGACGAAAGGCCGTATGCGACATCAGCAGATGCTTGTGTACCAAGAAACGCAGGGCATCCGCGTCAACCGCGGTGAGCCGCAGCGTTTGCGATACTTCGTCCGCGATTCGCGCGCCGACATCGCTGTGATCTTCGCCTTGCCCTTTTCCCAAATCATGAATCAACAGCGCCAGATGCAGCAGGTACTTTCTGGAGAGTGAACGGTACGTCCGACCCAACGCGCCGGCATCCGCCATGAATTCCGTGGCCGCCTCCACCGCACGCAGGCAATGCTCATCAACGGTGTATTTGTGGTACGCATTGAATTGCAAGAGTCCTCGGGCATAGCCGAATTGGGATATCACTCGCTCCAGCGCCCCGTACTCATGCAGCATCCGTAACGCCTGGCCAAGCCGGACCGGCTGATCAATAAGCGCGATAAAGTTTGCCGCGGACGTTCCGTCTACTTCGTCTTTGGAGTTGGCCAACGATTGTCGCACGGCTTCGGCAGTCGCCAGCGAAACCTTCTTGCCATACGTTGCGGCAATTCCTGCCAGGCGGATGATTTCCGCCAACCCCGTTTGCAGGCGTTCTTCCCCTTGTGCGGTGACGGAGATGTGCGGCGATTCGATGCGGTAATCACCTTCGACATGCTGGGTGAAGATTCTCGCCAGGACAGATGGCGTTTTTGGGACTGGCCCGGCCGTTTCCACAAAGCGTGTGACCAGGTGCCAAATGCGGTCCGTATGAAAAAAATACTGCCGCATGAAGGCTTCCACCGGCAACAGCCCTTTGGTGCCCTGGATACCGTGTTGCTCGGCAAGCCGGAGCTGTTCCGCGCGATGCAACAAGTCCCGCGCGGCGTTGGCGTCAAAGTGCATGTCATGCCGCACCCGCAGCAAGTACCCGCACGATTCCGAAAGTTGCCGGCGGACGTCTTCGTCCAGATGACCTTGTTTGACGAGATCCTTGGGCTCCGCGATGCCATACCATGTTCCCGCGACCCACCGCAGCAACTGCACGTCTCGCAGCCCGCCGCGTGAACGTTTGACGTCCGGCTCCAACAGGTGTGTCGTTTCGCCAAAGCGATTGCGCTCGACCTCGCGGGCGTCCAACACCATTTGGCGAAGCACTTTGCGCCGGCGTTTGATCCGCGTTTGCAACGCAGCCAGGAACTCTTGGAACAGACTGACAGATCCGGCCAGGAATCGGGCATCAATCAGCGAGGAGAGAATTTCCGCGTCTTTTGTCGCAAGGCTGCAAGTCTGCTTGATCGTCCGCACGGAAAGCGAAAGTTGCAGCCCGCTGTCAAAGACATCCTGCAGCAGCCGCTGCGCGATCAACGTCACCCTGTCCTCATCGCCGGGCTCGTGCAGGATTGTGACGTCCAAGTCTGAATACGGCGCGATGTCCCTCCGGCCCAATCCGCCGGTGGGAGCCAGCGCAATGCGATACTGAGAGTTGGGGAATTCCGCAATCCCTTGCTGCAGCGCGCGATCCCAATAGTCTAGCAAGATGCCGAAGAAAAGATCACAAATGGCCGCCGAAGTCGCCCAACCGTCCGGGCTGGCCAGGTGTGCTTTGGCAATATCCGCACGTCCAGCGCGCAGCCTCTGTTTGACCTGCGAGCGAAATTCAGCCTGATCAAGCTGTGGAGCGTTCACGCGATTGGATTGAGAAAAAGACGCGCTGGTGCGGCAATTGAGTTTCTTCAGGTCAAACCGGCAATTGCCAAATGTTGAACTCGGGACAGGCGCAAGCCAGGATTGGTTTGAGCCGCAGGCTATTTTGCGTTCACTTGCCACATTTTGAAAGGGAATGCCATTTCAGATGGTGTGGCACGGCCGCTGCCACCCTTTGCGCCGAACGCCACCAAACGTCATTCCCGCGCAGGCGGGAATCCAGTCAACTCAAAAGTGACTTGTCGCTCGACAATCCAAGTTGGGGATGTGCCGCTTGCACACGTCGTAGTTTCTTCACCTGGCATCATGCCGCGCCATAGACTGGATTCCCGTCTGCGCGGGAATGACGGAAGGCGCGCATTGCCACAAAAGGTGTACATCCGCAAAGAGCAATTTCGAGGCTGAAGCGAGAAATGTTTTTCCGCGCGCATTTTCGCGCCATCGCGAGGTGTTACTTTGTGCGCGCAAAAGAATTTCGCGAGCTTTCCCAGCCGTGATCCCGGGAATCGCCCTCAACGCCGGGCGTAACCCCGGCAAAACGGCCGGTAATCCAGGGTGTTACCCCGGGTGGCAGGGTGG